>JBLHTU010000037.1:0-24692 GCA_047627515.1 Cyclobacteriaceae bacterium
AAGATAGTCCCAATTTGGTCAATTCCGCTTGGCGAATTTCATCTTTGACAATAGCGTCTTCATGATCATGACTGTCTCCATCAACTTCAATGACTAAGCTCAATTTTTTGCAATAGAAGTCTACAATGTACTTGCCAAGCGGTTTTTGTCGGTTAAAATGATGGCCTTTGATTTGGCCTGCCCTTAGCTCTTGCCACAACAAAACCTCCGAGAGTATGCTATTATTTCTCAACTGTCTTGAAAATTCTCTAAGATTCTTGTTGTAAGGAAGATAGCGCATCTATTAAATATACAAAATCCCCCGACCTAAGGCCACCCCGTTTTTGAAAGGGGGATTTCTTTGGTTTTCGTTTGAGGTTACGGCGGAGGCAGCGCATTTTAGAAGGGTTTATTCCCCTCCTCGGAGGGGAATAAACCAAGCATAAGCTTTCCGTGGATTTTTCGTAGGAGGAAGAGCATTATTATATAAATTCTATTCGTTTTACCAAGAGGTCAATGGAGTCGGAACTTAGGTGAATAAATTTCAGGTAATGAAATTGTGATGGGTCAAAATCCGAATATTGATCAAAAGGAACGATATACGTTTGCCATTCCTCGGTCAGTGTGAGCTCTAATTCATGACCAGATTCCTCATCTTGATCATTGATATCTTTCAAGCCAAACAACAGACTATTTGAGCCTTTCCTAGACTTTAGTTCTAATTTTACTCCCGAGTATTCCGAATAATCACTACTGATTGGATCTCCATTTGAATAGGCTCTTTGTGTCACTTGCCAGGTTCCCCATTCGTTTCCTTTGTGAAATTCAATGAGTAATGAGTCAGATAGATCTCTCCATCTAGGAATCCTGTAGTTTGAAGAGGCATAGTAATTAAACCTTGGACGATCATAGTCCCTGAATGGGAATAAAAGTGGTTCAACTTCGGGTACTGTCTGATCCATTATGATGTCAAAAGCAATCAAATCTTTTTTAATGTACCTAATGGTCTGCTCCAGATTAAAATATGCTCGGATACAATATCCAATAACTGCGGCATTGTCCAGTCGAAGCTGCTCAAGATAACTCTCGAATATGGGTTCATGCAAAAGGGGTAAAAATGAACTGGGAAACTTACTTGTACCAGCATCACCATAACCGGATGGGAATCGAGCTTGCCTAATTCGGAAGTATTTCCTTATGGTAGGGTCATTAGTCATTTCCTCCACTTCTTTTTGCATTTCCGAACGTGAGGATAGGAATTTTTCGACACTAGGGATCAATACCTGAATGTTTTTTCTGAGGTCCTCATTTTGTAAGATGCTTATCTTACCTGTACTGATGGCATAGGAGCCTACGGCCAAATCGAAGTTTCTGTTGGGGTCAAAATTTAGAAAGACGATTGATTCTCCTAAATCCCGGTTAGAGATTGCATTGGACGCACCGACTTTTCCAAGGAGCCCACGGATGTGGGGATCCATTTGTCTGTGTAAAGTCTATAAATACTGAATGTTTAAGAGGTTGGCCTCACTTAATTTTAACAGTGCCTGCAATAATTCTTTCTCCTCTTTTCTTTTTTGCTTTTCCTGGTTCGAGTTATCGATACTCACCGCAATCAAGATTCCGATGACTACCAGAAAGATCTCCTTGATCGCATAGAGGAGGTAGGTCACTACTTTGTTGTCGGTGGAGATCAATTTTCGGCGGATTTTTCGAAGTAGGAAGAGCATAATTGGTAATTACTCCCCCTTCTCAAGGGGGCTGGGGGGATTTTTAAGTTCGAAATCTTTTACAAAATCATAAATAGTATCGACTACGAAATTCATTTGTTTTTTTACATCTATATCATCAAAACGTAGAAAAGATAGTCCCAATTTGGTCAATTCCGCTTGGCGAATTTCATCTTTGACAATAGCGTCTTCATGATCATGACTGTCTCCATCAACTTCAATGACTAAGCTCAATTTTTTGCAATAGAAGTCTACAATATACTTGCCAAGCGGTTTTTGTCGGTTAAATTTATAGCCTTTGATTTGGCCAGCCCTTAGCTCTTGCCACAACAAAACCTCCGAGAGTGTGCTATTATTTCTCAACTGTCTTGAAAATTCTCTAAGATTCTTGTTGTAAGGAAGATAGCGCATCCATTAAATATACAAAATCCCCCGACCTACGGCCACCCCCTTTTTGAAAGGTGGATTTCTTTGGTTTTCGTCTGATTTGGCGGAGGAGGAAGAGCATCAGATGAAGATAATCAAAGTCAATACATTTCATTTTTCACATGAGGAACTAATGCCAAAATCACGGCTTGAACGTAGTACTCAGTTCTTCCAAGTAATCCGTTGGTCAGGGAGCCTACTGCTCCGCCTTTTTGTTTTGAATTTGTCTTTGCGAAAACCTGATCATTGGCATGCCCAAGCTCTATCCCGTTTAATACTAAATCTCTCACTTCTGGAGGTAGATAAAATGTACTTGTACGTGACTGCCCCTTTTTATCGCTCGATAAAATAACCACCCAAGCGAAGGCTTCCATGCCATCTGGCGTTTCTTCTATTCCTCCCTCAATGCCTATCCAGAAGTCAGCATCTACTACCTCAATTTTCGCATTAGCTGCACGGTTTTGGGCTCCTTGCAGTGTTTCTTTATTGGTCATAGGTTGATCAGCCACTCCGGATGGAATATTCGTGCCTTCTACTTCCACTGTTTCGTTGGGAAACATCTTACCAAAGCCTATTTCAGTACACTTAATTTTTACTGGATTCTTAGAGGCAACAATGACTTTCATATGACGTGATTGATTTTTTTCTTTTCAGGGCTAAAGCAAACCGATTTTTCTTTTTGGAGGAGGAAGAGCATTAGTTGGATAGGGAATCGACAATTTGGACGTTTTCCCAGATCTGATAATCCAAAAAGAAATCATCAATCAATTCTTCGTATTTCGCTGGATAATCCTGTACGTCTTTGACGTGCAATGAACCCCAGTCCGTATGGTGAAAGGTGAGTATTTCTGGTTTCATAGCTGCAGCTATGGCCACTGATTGGTTAGAGGCTGTTGCTTGATCTGTCTGACTGTGGATCAGAAGAGTGGGTGTCTCGATAGCGCCCACAGTAGCAATAGTACTTGCTTCGTACGGGTCAAAGTCAGCACGCACTTCCACTAACCAAAAAATGGTCGGTACAAGTACATTTACCCAGTCGCCATAGTCTCTGATGGCTCGCTCCATCACTGCAGCATGGAGGTCTTGGAAGGGTGAATCCGATAAAATGAATGCCAAGTCCGGTATTTGTGGTGCAGCCTGCAGGGCTGTAGCAGCACCCCAGGAGGCGCCTACCCAGCCGATCTTCCTGTCAGTTAGCCCTTTTTCTGATTTGAGGAAATTATGTACAGCAAGCAGGTCTTTGCTTTCCTTGACTCCGAATGTGCCGTATTGTCCTTCGCTCTCCCCATGTGCACGATGATCATACATCATCACATCACAACCTCTCTTCCAGAAAAAAGGAACCCAATGCCGCATGCCAAACCTATTGCTACCATAGCCATGTGCCAAGATCACTGCACACTCACTGGAATCCTTTTGTGTGAAATACCATCCATCTAACATTAGGCCATCGGAGGTCTTCACTTGTATATTTTCTGCGACTCCGTATTGCGCTACCAAAGCAGCATTGTCTTCAATCGCTCGTCTTCTGGGTTCGATGATTCTGGATGAGAAGTAGTAGCAAATCCCAAAGAAAGCCACAAGAATTATGAGGGTGAGGCTGAGAAATAGTTTCTTGATCATGACTAATTTGAAAGGGTCTAACTATCTGAATGTTGTTAACGTTTGTCAGTTCTGATGAATCAGCAGAAGATCCAATTGAAAGTGGAACAGTCAAAAGGAATTAGTCAGCTGAAATCGAAATGCAATTTGCACAAGTATACATCAAGCCTATCAAATTTGATATGATTGGATGTTGACAACTATCTTTGATACATGCAGACCCTTAAGTTTATCTCTATTCTTCTATTAACTACCCTCGTGTCCTGTAGCGAATCGACAGAAGCTGAGCTTACATCCTTCGCTGTTTTTTGCGAAATGGTGGCAAATGATGCCAAGCCCATTGCACTAAGTCATCCTATGACGCCGAAAGAGATGGATAAGCAGTGGCCTCATATGCTGCAGATTGCTGATGAATACGGCGTATCAATCTTTAGAGAAGATGATTTCCCCATCACAGCTCTTTTCCCGAAGGCCGCTACAATAGGTAAGTCGGTTGCTCTTGTATACCAAGGCGATAGATTGACACAGTATATGCAACTCAAGAATGATGTTGCCGGAAGTCGATCGTCAAATGATCAGTTGGCATTAAGCAGGCGATTTGGGAGATTACTGGGTTATGCGCCGGTGGGTATCAATGGACTCTTACAGAAGAATACTGAATTCAAGAGCTTGGCTGCATTCGGTGTTGAAAAGCAGATAACACATTTGTATTATAATGATCCTGAAACTGCTGTAAGGTTTTATGAGCAGACATTGGGTTTATCTCAGGTCAGCCCGCTAGTTTTTTCTGTCAGTGATGATGCTTTTTTGGCGATACACTCGCACGATGAAAGACATCCTTTGGACCAGCCTCAATCAACAGCGATTGCCTTGCTCACTGATCAACTACCTTCATGGTATGCTCACTTACAATCAAACGGCGTCACCATCAAATACACATATAAACCAAAAGAGGGGGGAGCTCACGACGGGTTTGTCGCAGTAGATCCAGGTGGATACCTATTGGAATTTGAGCAGTTTAAACAACACCCAGAGAATGAGCTTTTTGTTGCGATCCTAGCAGGAGCGGACCGTCAAATGACTTCGGTAGATACTTTGTCTTTCTACGGATCTATTACCTGGACGTACCACAAAGATTTGCTTAAAGTGAAAAATTATTATGAGCAAGAATTAGGCTTCAGGATGGTCGCAGATCAAGGTTGGACCAAGATATTTCAGACGTCCAATTCAGGTTTTATTGGACTGGTCGACGAGCGCCGAGGGATGATGGATTATGCGGATGACAAAGCGGTGGAGATAGAGTGGCAGTTTGATCGAGTTGAAAAGTTATATCAGTACCTAAATGAAAACGGCTCCAGTTGGGATGCTGAATCATTCACAATGCAAGGTCCAGAAAACTATCAATTTCAATTAAAGTAATTGATCAAGTTGTATCCGTTAATCAGTCTTTCTTAATAAATATAAAGTCGCCTCCTTCGTCACCACTATTCATAATGACTCCATCCTGAGGTACTGTAAGACTGTTGCTAAGTACACTCCGTCTGATTTGGGTGAAAAGCTCTGTGGAGGGTAGATATTTTTGAGTGTTTTGTTCTAAGTATTTAACGAGGTATTCAAAAAATACAGATTGATCGGGTACCGTTGATAGCGTTCCTGAACTTATGGCTCGTCTACTGGGCATTCTGTAAAGTAGTTTGATATCTAGGCTGGCTTTTCTCAAGTCCTCAGCACCTCTAGTTTTAAAAATCCCTCCACTGAAGCAAGCATCCGAAATCAACAGCGTATGCGCCGTATTTATGCCTCTAATTTGTTCTCTTAGATCACTGTTGGATAACCAATTGGATGGGTTTTCAATTGAAACATCTACGGGCCACCAGTAACCCTGCTTAACCTGTTTATCCCAAAAACCATGGCCGGCGTAAAAGATCAATAAGTTGTCATTTTTGGTTAAGGTTTTTCTAAGCTCATAGAGCTCTTGAAATATCTCAGAACGGTCTGCATTAATAAGGATACGTATGTTTTCTGAGTCAAAAGCGTATTGCGATTCTAAAACACTTTTCAATTTCATTGCATCTTGCACAGGTTTATCTAGATCCAGTTCATCCACCTCATAATCAGCATTACCAATCAGCAGAGCATAGAACAGACCCACTGAACCTACTTTTTCAGGATCTGGTGAGGTAGGTAATACTGTCGCTTGCACAGAACTAATTTCTTTGTATTCTCGGTCTTTCCATTCGGTGGTTACTAGACCAGGGACTTTTGTCAAATAGATATTACTTGTGAGAAAATCTGAGTAGATGATCCAGCCAGGGAAGCCAGTGGTTACAGGGTCAAAACTCAGGAAACTGTGATTATTGGGTATCTCCTCGATCGAAAGAGGGGCGGACCAGTGGTTGGGTCGGACTTCTTTTAGATAGTAATAGCCCATTTCTTTCTCTTTTACTTTGTTGGCCAGTACGATTAGCCCATCCATTCCAATGGTAAATGCTCGTTCAATGATGCTAAATTCATCAAACACTATTTTGTCTTTTTTGGAAAAATCATTTCCATCAAAGACCTCAATTGTATTTGACTCCTTGCCTGGAACTGTCTTATAAATTTTCTGATTATCGGCAGTGAAACTTGGAACAGAATTTCCATGCGTGTCTCGATAGTCTTCCAGAATCTCCAGCGGGAGTGTCCATTTTTCGCTGTTCTTTGTGATTAAGTATAGACGTCCAGGTCCATCTCCATGTTTAAGAATAACTAATTTGGAATAGTCTTGTGAGAATCTCAAGTGAATATGACCTTTTGTGGTCATGGCGTTTAAGATATCTGTAAGCTGGTTAGGGGCTTCGATCCATTCTTCTCGCTCGTATACAAATCGAACAACCTTCACACGATTTTCCTGTGATTTAGTCAGCAGGATTGAAGAGTCAGGTAGTAGTGCTGGCGTTAATTCTTGCTTGTCTTCAAAGATGGGTGCTGAGAAGATATACTCTTGAGCAGACCCAGAAAAAGTAAGGAAAAGACCAGTCAGAAGGTAATACAATCTTGTAAAGCACATGACTGGCTGAGGAGTTGATGAGTAATCAAGGTACAAAAAATCATCAACAACCTATATCTCCTTCTTATTAGGAAGTATTGATAGCTCCTTTAGTAGTACAGATGCCGGTCTTTGACTTCTTGGTGAATGTCGGCAATTGTCACAAGTACACCAGTCTCTTCCACAGCACCAAAATCTGGATTGATGGCCGTACCAAAAGTGATCATCGATTTACTCAAGTTCATGTAAATGTTAATCAATGGCGGAATGTATTCGCTTCTCTCTTTTAATAGTTTATTGAGCAGTTTGAACCCTTCCTTGTAAGGCAAAGTTTGGTCAAAATGCTCGATAAATAGGCTATCATCGTACCCACTGTAGAGCTCTGTTTTGGGAACGCACAAATCCGTACGATTTGGGAAATAGTGCGCCATAAAGGAAAGTAATATGTCACGAGCATCTTTGTTGTAATGGGTGTACATAGTCACCTTCCCAAAAAAGTATTTAATATCAGGGTATTGCATTACCAGTGAACCTAGGCCATCCCAGATATTCATCAAGGCGAAGACGCCCTTGCGTGGATTGACGCTGGGTTGATAACTTGGCTGAACCCATGATCTGCCAAGCTCAATGGCATAGGGTAGGTAATCCGAATTCATCTTTTCAGAGAAGTCGAAATAATGTGCTGTTGATAGTTCGTATTTTTTTGTCTGCTTATTGAATGCACGCTCACCAGTAATAAACCGATAGCCGCCGATGATTTCACGTTCTTCTGGGTTGTAGACAATCAGTTGCTCATAGCATCGCTCAGCTGTATCTGCCTCATCAATGTCTACGGCAAGTCCAGTACCTCCACCGGCATGTCGAAAGGAGACCTCTCTCAATCTTCCGATCTCCATCATTGTATTAGGTGAGTTGTGATGATTGATTATGTAGATCTTATTACCAGCTTTGTTGGTGTTCCTCACGAATCTCTCTTCTGTAAGCTCTTGCTCGATGAGGGATTTATCGATTGGGTCTTGAATGGGTTGCTCTTGCGTGTTCAATCCAGTTGCTTTATATCACTGATGTAGTTGGTAGACCTGCTGTTTGACCCATTGAGCCCATACATAGTCATCTTTGTCTTTGGTAAAAGTCTCAGGTTGAATAGGGGTGCCAATTTTCATCTCAATACCCATATTTTCTTGGTGAAACATCTCATCCACTAGGTAGAGCATTTCGAAATTAAACTTCAACCCTAAAAACTTCCTCAAGTTAGCTAATCTATAGAAACGATTGGTCAATTGGCCACTGATATGGACGGGAATAATCGTAAGTTGATATTTCTTAGCCTTTGTGACAAAAGTCTTTTTCCATTCCAGATCTTCTATCTGATTATCTGACTTTCTACTCACCAAGCCTGCAGGAAATATGAAGGTAGTTTCTCCTTCTGCAAATTGTTGCTCTACTTTTTGCAATGAGCCCTTGGCGCTTTTCCCTACTTTGTTTACGCCGATGAATCGATCTTTGAGATTAGTAACGGCCAACAGAAAATCGTTGACGATGAATTTCACATCGGGTCTTATGTCTTTCAAAAGATGAATCATTGCTATCGCATCTAGTCCGCCCAGTGGGTGGTTGGCTACAAATATAATTCGCTCGGGAAAGGATGGAATTCGTTCTGCATTTTGAATCGATAACTTCAGGTTGAATCGGTCCAGGACAGCTTTTACAAAAGTATGTGCATCGGCTTTTTCGTGCTTCTCAAAGAAAGCGTTAACCTCTTCCTCATGAATGACCCTTTTCAACCAATTAATCATAAACCGAGGGGCCAGCTTGACTGCCTTTTGATTTTTACTGGCGATCAGTTTTTGAACGTCTACAAATTTTGTCATTGGTAAGGTAACACTTGCTCTATCTAGCAAGTTTAAATCGAATGTGGGAGTTATGAAAGTTTATGAGAACAGTAGCTGTCAGTTTGGCTCGTAATTAGGCCATCAATCGAAGGCTGATTGTGCATAGGCGTTGATCGTTAGTTGTTCCAGGCTGCTTGGTTATTAAGTAAGCCCAAAGCGCTTGTGATCAGTGGGTCTACTCTTGTTTTGAGATCGTCTTTTGAGTGTATGACATACTTATCTACTGGAATACCTTTTCCTTCGTAATTGGTCCCGTCGACATCATAGTACCGTTGATTCGAAATGCTTGCTGCAAAACCATCGGGTAGTATGAACCCATACATATTAGAGAAGATACCTTCGGAAGGCTCTTGTATTTGTGTTTTCTAGAAAAGTTGCTAGTTCTGCTTTTTTCGCTTGATCAAAATTTATTTCGACTGACTCCCAACTGACGACCCCATTAGGGAAGCACAGTTCTGACGAGAGGGGATCACTAACGATTTCCTCTTTCACAGGGTTGTCACCTTGATGCTCACAACTCATGATGGATATGAGGATGCTTGTAATAAAAAGTAGCTTCTTTTTTGAATGTAACGTTTGAATAGCTTTCATCACCTCATAAATATAAAGCGTTTCGCAGCTATATCGTGGGCAGTTAACGCTTGAGGGAGTTATCATTGTCTTTGTCCCAGCGTCGCTGTTCACGATTAAGAAATGACATAAACTTATGGGGCAAGCCCTGATCAACGCTAATAACTTGATGCGTAACAGGGTGCTCAAATTCAATAGCAGAAGCAGTAAGAAATAGCCCCTTATGACGAATGCCGACATCTTCTCCATACAATGGATCACCGACCATGGGATGCCCTAGTCGTTCCATATGCATCCTCAGTTGATGCGTACGGCCCGTTTGAGGAAATAAACGGACGAGGCTTACGGATGTGGTTCTCAAGCTATTCACCGTCTGAAGTGTTTCAAACAGTGTGATGGCTGCCTTTTCTTCGATACTGGAAGTGATGGTTCCGTTTGGCTGAGGTTGTCCCACGACAATGGCGTGGTATGTTTTCTTTATTTGCTGTTTTTCGAAAAGATGACCCATTGCAACCCTGGCAATGGATGTTTTGGCAAAAACGACTAGCCCCGTGGTAGGTACGTCAAGCCGATGGACTGGTTTTGGCCATTTGAAGTGGTCGGGAAGTGGAGACTCCGTGATACAACCGGCCGCAGCGTTTTGTAGTGTTCGGTATTGATTGCCACTGACTGGAATTCCAGCAGGTTTGTCGACGATTGCCAGATGATTATCTTCATAACGGATCATCAGCTGAAGATTATAAGGCTTTGGCGGATATCTTTCATTATCTACCCTTTGTACAAGATCACCTTTTTTTACCCATAGACCCGATGTGGCAATCTCACCATTGAGCCATATTTCTTCTCGCTTGAAGGCTTTTTTTAAACTGCTTTTAGTGGTCAAGCCAGCAAACACACCTTCACAGTAGTTTGTCAGTCGCGTAGATTCATTGACTTCTTTCACAGTATGTTCTTCAACTACAAGCATATGATGCAAAGTAAATAGAGTTGCTCGAATAGAGTTGCTCGGCTACTGTTATCAGAAATAGTCGATATCTCTTCAGTAAGAAAGTGTCAGTGCTTGATCATATTGAAAGTCAATTGCTACCTAGCTAATCCATTTTGTATTAAGCTGATATGGCAGCCAGAATTCTTTATGGTTTGCCTTGTCACCTAAGAGACAGCAAAATGCGCTTTTGCTTTCCAGGCGTACTAGTTAGACTTGCGATATTTAAGGTATAAATATGGATGAGACGGTAATTTGTGGCATTCATTGTCCCAAAGCGCTCTTCCATAACTCTGTAATTATTCCTTGTAGCATTTAGACGTAGCTTTGATATTATACTCGATATGTCACTCACTGGAACCATAAAGCTTGTTTGGAATCGCCCCTTAGACGAAAGTCTAAATTTTATGGCGCAGCAAAGAGTAAAGATGTTGGATCGACTTACTCTGGTCTGTTTTTGCGTTGGATTGGCGTTGATTGTTGTGGATATCATCACGCAGGTCTATGAGCAGGCGCTGCTCAATCTGATGATTATTGTACTGGCATTTGTTCCTGTCTTGCTCCTTCAGAAGCAGAAAAAATACAGCTGGGCCTTAGCCCATTTCATGGTAGTAACCACAGCTTTTATCTTGCTGGGTACATTTCTAGCTCTTAAAGCGGGTCGATTAACAGATACAGAAAATATATTAATTGGCTTTTCTGCTGTGGGTATTTTCTTGATGGATCGCACCAAAAAGATATTTACTTATGCGCTCTTTATTTGTACTGTTTTAGGCGTGAAAGCCTACAAGGCTTTTTATATCATAGATCAAGATATCGTCGAATTCACCCTTGTCTGTGTTAATTATTTACTCCTATTCTTAGCGATTTACTTCTTCTTGGAAGTGTACCGCAATGCCTTGACGACTGAGTTGAATACTTCGCAAAGGCTTAATGAAGAACTAACAAAGGGAAAAAAGGAAGTAGAGCAGACAAGAGGAATGCTTTCTAATATGGTGGATAATATTCCATTGATGTTGGCTATGCTGGATAATCGAGGTCGCTTTTTGTCCATGAATAAGCAGTTTGCACATGCAATGGGGTATGATGAACGCCAGATGCTCGGAAAGAACTATTTGGACATCCTTCCATCTAAAATAAAAGCGCAGTTAGTGCCTCGTTTAGCGTCCGGGTTAATGGGTGAAGAGCTGGATTTTGATGAATTGATACAGTTTCCCAGTGGTCAGGAAGTTCAGGCACTGGGTCAGGTTGTTCCACTTTTTAACGATATGGGTGTCTATGGATTGACGGTTATCATTTCAGATATTGGAGAGTTGAAAGAGAAAGAGCGAAATCTAGAAAACATTAATGAGACAAAGAATAAGCTGTTTTCTATCATTGCTCATGACTTGCGTAATCCATTAAACCTTCTGCATGGACTGGTGCAGTTGAATAAAACGATAGGCCTAGAACCCGATCAGCAAGAGATGTTTATTGATCGTATTCAGAAGAATCTGAGTAGCGTTAATCATATGCTGGAGAATCTTCTGCAATGGGCAAGATCTCAACTCGAAGGATATAGCATTAATCCAGAGCGTGTAAATCTAAATCTGGAGGTAGACAGGGTGTGTACGGTCTATCAGGAGAGTGCCAATAATAAAATGGTCTCGTTGGAAACAGCTGTTTCCTCTGATCATTTTGTGGAAATGGACAAGAACCACTTGAATATGATCATTCGCAACATCTTGAATAATGCTATTAAGTTTTCAAATGCAGGGGGCAGTATAAAGCTCTTTTCAGAGGCCGTAGATGGGACCATTTATTTGCGCATTAGCGATAGTGGTGTCGGTATGGATAGTTCGCGCGTTAAGTCGATTTTGTCTAAGCAGTTTGTGCACTCTGAGTACGGAACGGAGGGGGAGTCAGGTACAGGACTTGGCCTAGCTCTTAGCATGGAAATGCTCAATCAAAATAACGCACACTTAGAGCTAACTAGTCAGCCTGGTGCGGGCTCTACGTTTAGTCTGAAGTTACCTGCCTCTTCAGAAATAGCCTCGTAGAAGTAATAAGAAGGCTGCCCCCTAGTGGAGACAGCCTGAGTTTTGACCTTTGTTGTTCTTCAGAGATTACTCCGAATTCTTATAGGATAATTCCAAATGTCACTGCATTGAGTTTTGGCCCTCTGTTGTTGCTAAATACTTCGTTTAGGTCATAGGTCGCAAAAAAGTCTATGTCTCTCCATCCGATTTGAGCACGTACTCCGTATCGGAAATTATTCAAGTAGAAAGTGCCCTTGTCCACATCCTTCTCCTTATTTCCATCCTCAAAGAAAACCAGTTTAGATCTGCTGCCCATGCGATAGCCTGCGTAGCCTCCGGCTCCAATTCGTAGTCCATCTTTCTTGTATCTTTTGATTCTTACACCACCTCTTTCAATCGCTTTTACTTTTTTGCGGCCTTCTGCAAAGTCAAACATCGGTAAGACTTGAAAATTCACAAATGAGGCTGATAGTTTGCTCTTGTCCGGGTTTAGGTCCGTAGAGATGGGTTCAAATTCCACTTCGTCAGCGCCTTTGACGATCTGATAAGATGGATCTTCTAACTTCCAGTTAAAGAAGCTGACACCAAATCCCCACTCAAGAAAGAGAGGACCACCGATCCATGTTTTGTTGATGCTGTTAAGTCCGACGTACCATGATCCGAAGGGTTTCACACCATAAGGCTGGTTATTATCCTGAGGGAATTGATCCGTATTTTCAAGCCAGTTATTAGTACCTAGATCTATGTTGAAGTAGTTTTTGGTTCGGTCTATTTTGGTATCGATATATGAATACTTTCTAAAGTCATCTTCATCGTCCCAACGGTCTTCTAGTTCCTCCCAGTCATCTGGGTTGCTCCAGTCCATATTATCTACTTCGAGTTGAATTTTGCCTAATCGGATACTAGCTGTTCTATCACCATCGCGATACATATAACTGGTGTCTTTCCGGTATTTTTTTCCATCATCATCTAATTCGAGGTAGTTGGTGCTGCTATTTTCGATCGAGTTATTGAGATCTTTGATCATCTTGTTGATATCAAAATCTTCGAGATCTCTGAGTTGAGCTTTATTTTTGGTGTAAATCACGATCTTGCTGTTGTTTTCCAGTTCGATAACTACTGTGTCTGATTGATTATTTGCGTATACTGCAATGGATGCGAATAGAGCAAAAAATACTGCGATTGTTGTTGTTAATTTTTTCATTTCGTTAGTATTTGACCTTTGAGTTCTATTTAATCTAGACTGAAGACATTTTCAATAAGCTCGTCCTTCTTACTTCTAATGTCTCCAACCCAATCAACTGGCGAAGTAGTCCTTGCGTAATCAAAGATCTTCGATAGTTTCCCCTTTGATGCATCGATTGACTCAGGGGTTGCTTGTGTATAATAGTAAATGCTGATTTTTTTCTGTCGGTTCTGATTAAGGTTTAACTCAGGCACATCAGTGCCTATTAATGAGATCATAGTAGCTTCTTTTTTCTCCATACGAATCGTTGGTAACTCTTGGACTATCATAGTCTTTGGACTACCGAATACTTCCAAATCAGGAATGATTTGCATGGGTGCTACGAGGTTTGGTGCCGTTGGTTCCTTACTATTCACATCGGCTTTGATCTCCAACGAGTATACAACCACATTTGCTGCTGGTGGGTAGTTAATCTCGTCCGGTTGGCTGCTGGCAGATATCACTGCTAGTGTAGACCGCTGTTGTGTCAGATGAATACTTCTCCAAACCATACTGCTGACCATGAGAATCACTACTGCTGCCGCAACTCTTAAGTAGAGGGCATTGGTTGATTTTGTTGGACCTAGCTGTGCATTGATCTCAGACCATGCATCTATTGAAGGTTGCACTTGTATGTCTCCTAGTTTTTCTTGGAAGAGTCTGTCTATTGGATGTTTATTTCCCATGCTCTTGGTGTTTAGTCAATTCTTTTTGTTCGAGCGATACCAGCTTTTGCTGTAGCAATTTTCTAGCCCTACTCAATTGGGATTTCGAGGTATTTTCACTTATACCAAGATGTTTGCCTATTTCTGCATGATTGTATCCCTCGATGGCATAGAGATTAAAAACGGTTTGATAGCCAATCGGTAGGGACTGTATCAGTCGCAGCAGATCTTCTGCCTCTAGCTGATTGGCCCAATCAAGGTGCAGCGCTTCATGTTGATCATCTTCGATCTCTGATTCTATAGACATGTTCTTATTCTTTCTGATATACATCAGGCTTTCATTGACCATGATCCTTCTGATCCATCCTTCAAAGTGACCTTCTCCGCTATATTGAGAAACCTTCTCGAACACTTTTACCATGCCGCCAATCATCACGTGCTCAGCTTCATTGCGATCTTGAATGTAGCGAACGCACACCGCCAGCATCTTAGCACTCACACGATCATACAGAGATCGCTGCGCCCACGACTTGCCAGACAAGCAGCCTTCAATGATCTCAGTCTCTGTTTTTGACTTATGAATGGTTAGCATTTGGTTAAGTTTCATCGGGAAGATGCTAATCGAAGGGGTAAGGTTGCATGGTGTGTGTTTTTTTTAAAATTAGTCCTAATCATCGTCTCATGTCAACTAACAGCATCATTGTTTTGAGTAACTTGTTGCTATGGACAAATGGACATTTGCTTTATGAAATATGTAGTAGCGATATCATTAGCTGTTTTTGTAAATTCATTTTGCTTTGGGCAGACACTAAGTGCAGAAGATCAAATCAGACTAGCTGTTTTGTCAGCCCCAGAGATTTTCCAAGCTGAGGCAACTGTATACGGCTACGACGATTCAGGGGCCTTTGTTACACTAAAGAAAGGGTCTAATGAGATGATCTGTCTAGCCGATGATCCGACTAAAGAAGGAATAAGTGTTTCAGCCTATCACAAAGATCTTGATGCATTTATGGCAAGGGGACGAGCATTGAAAATGGAAGGGAAAGGTTTTCAAGAGATATTTGATATACGAGAAGATGAAGTCAAGTCGGGGGCGTTAGCACTTCCAGACAAAAGTACACTGTACGTTCTGACCGGAGAATTGGATGAAGATAGGGAGTTGATTAAGCAGTACTTGAGGTTTGTGGTATACATTCCCTTTGCAACTGCGGAGTCTACGGGTCTATCTACTAAACCAATCATGCCAGGGGGACCTTGGATCATGGATCCGGGAACTCATCGAGCTCATATTATGATCACTCCTCCAAAGAGCTAGTGTAAGAATGTCTAGTTAAAGACAGTTCATATTGCTAGCTCCTACTGGTTCACAGCCTATTCGTTTCACTGACTTATACTAACAATAAACTATGGATCCTTTTGAATATGTAGTGGTCATCACATCTTTGATCACCGGCTTAGGTATTGCACAACTATTGACTGGAACGGCAGATATTATATCTCACTACAAAAGCGTAAAAGTCAGCTATCCACTGCTGTTGATGATAGCAAGTACATTTTTGAATCATTATCAAGAATGGTTTTACAATTTTCAGTACGATGGACTCATTACAGGATGGACCATGAAAGTTGTGCTAGGGCTGGTCGTATACCCAATTACCCTCTTTATCCTAGCAAGGATGTTATTTCCTACAGGTCTGAGAAGTAATGAATCTGATTTAGATGCCTACTATTTTGATCAGTGGAGAGCACTATTTACGGTAAATATCCTCGTCATATTGATAAGCTTTTTTCAAGATATGGTGTTATCTGGAATTTCTCCAATTGATCAGATACCTAAGTTTGCTTTAATCGGGACACACCTGGTTTTCTTAGGCTTCAACATCACAAATAAAGCAGCGCATCTGGTTTTTCAACTGTTGTTCTTTATTGGTATGATTGTATTTATTCTGGCTACAGATGCAGAATTGGGACGTTACGCGACGGGAGGTTAATATATGATTAGAAAAATCATCCTTTTCTTATTTGTCGTACTGGGGCTAGCACTATTAATCGTGCTACCACAACGGCTCCATCCCGTGCAGGTTGATCCACTTGTCAGTGATTTTATTTTCCCTGATACGCTGTCCGGCGTTAGCTATGATTGGGACAGTCTACGATCGTTGGTTGGATCAAATAAAGGATTGCCAGCAGGTTTCGAGGAAGCAGCCTTGTTGGCATTATCAGCTTATCCGCAACTGTATGATGTCAATGTAAATATGGTACTTACGCAAAAAGGAGCTCCAATGGAGTCCAATTTTGAGTTAAGCACTTTGCTTAAGCATCGATCGAAGAGAGTATACGAAATACGGCTCAATGATGCGCAAGAATCCATGTTTGAACCAATACTGCTTCGGTCACTTCCTTTTGATGCACAGGTGGGCATTTTGGCACATGAGCTGGGGCATGTCGCCTACTATGATCAGTTGTCCACTTTACAAATTGCTAAGTGGGGGTTGCTGTATCTGGTAAGTATGCGTTTCCGTGCTAAGCATGAGAAAAGCACTGATATGATGCCGGTGTATCACGGGTTAGGTTCTCAGATTTATCAGTACGCATATTATGTCCGCAAGGATGACACAACGAAGGATATGTATGCCAAATGGGGCAAGCTATTTATTGATCGTTTTTACCTAACAGATGATGAGCTCAGGGAGGCTATTGATACCTATCAAAAGTAATATCCTTACAATATGAAAACAGATGATTTGCGTCTTGATTGCTTTCTTAAAAGTTGATCAGCTCGTAGTACCACCTTGGCGCCACAGATTCGTGATTCAGAGGGACGAATCATTGCCTTATTCGGATAGAAGATGTTTCCAATAATATAGTATTCTACTACTCATCTCTGAGAGCATCCACAGGATTGTCATAAGCTACCTTCAAGGTTCGACTTGCTACGGTTATCCATGCAATCACCAAAGCAGATACAGCGGCGGCCACCATTTGCCAGGCTTTGATTTCAATCGAATAAGCATAGTTACCAAGCCATTCATTGCCCAAATAGTATCCTAAAGGCAAGGCAAAAGTGATCGCTAATCCAATCATTTTTGTAAAATTGCCTGTAAGCAGCATGACGATGCCTAGTGCGTTACTACCAAGGATTTTCCGAATACCTATCTCCTTAGCGCGGCTTTCCGTCATAAAGGTGGCTAGGCCAAAAAGGCCTAGACAGGAAATTAAAATGGCCAGACCAGCAAAGTACCCTGATAAGCTTGATATACGTCTTTCGGAATCGTACTGAGCTTGAAAGTCCTGATCCAAGAACTGTGGATCAAAGGGAAAGCCCGGGTTGTAAGACTCAAATATTTTTTGGATTTCACCAAGTGCTAGTAGGAGATTATCAGCAGTGAGTTTAGCCATAACATAGTATGTTTTTTCAGGTTTGAAAAGGAAAATGGCTGGTTCAACTTTGTTATGAAGAGAAGTAAGATGGAAGTCTTTAACAACACCGATAATTTTCTTTTGTCCTGAATAATGTGTGAGGGTCTTTCCGATCGGGGTTTGCATATTCATAACTCTTGCAGCGGCTTCGTTGATGATGATACTGGAGCTATCCGATCCGTACGTAGGGTCAAAGCTGCGACCAGAGATAACTTCTATTTCCAGTAACTCGATCATTCCATATCCGGCACTGGTCTCCCAGAATTTCATTTGCTCACCCTCTGCCTTTCCATCCCATTCAAGGCCAGATGTAGAATTAGAACCCCCAATCATGAAGCCTGAAACCGCTGCATCTTCGACTGAAGGCAACTCCTTGAGCTGATCAAGAAATGCGTCGCCGTTTCCAAGCAGGTTACCTTCACGCTCCATGTATATGACGTGATCTTTAGTGAAACCGAGCTGCTTATTCTGCATGTAGTCTAACTGTCCTTTGATAACGATCATCCCCATAATCATTAATATGGAAAGTGAAAATTGAATCACGACTAGGAGCTTACGTCCCCACGCATGACCAGAATTAATTTTGGACTTGATTTTTAGGGTTTGCAATGCACTGAGGCTTGATAAGTATAGCGCAGGATAGACTCCACTTAGTACGCTAACTAGCAGCACAAATAGTACACCTATGCCTACCAGCATCGGACTGATGCTGACTGAGAGACTTTTCTGTGTGATAAAGTTGAAATGTGGTAAAAGGAATAGTACCAAGATGATAGATAGTACAAGCGCTGTCACAGTGATGATCAAGGATTCGGTCAAGAATTGTCTGGCCAATGACATACGTGATGCTCCCATTGCTTTTTTGATCCCTATGAGCTTTGTTTTCAAAGAAGCACTTGCCGTTGACAGATTGATAAAGTTGATGCAGGCTATCAGAAGGATCAAGATTGCAATGACCGAAAAGATTTTCACATACTCGATCCGACCGCCTGACTGTACTCCATTTTCAAAATCTCCATGTAGATATAAGTCTGAAAATTTCACGAGGATCACATGGGCCTGACTGTTTTCTTGGTTTGCTTTCAGAAGCTGATCTACCTTGGTTTGAACATCTGCTGGATTCGCCTCAGCGGATAATAGTAGCGCAATTCGAGCATAATAGTTTCCCCAGTTTTTGAACGAGATGAGGTCGTCTTCGTAATAGTCCCAAGACATGATAAAGTCAAATTGGTCAGTAGAGTTGGAGGGCAGGTCTGCAAGGACTCCTGCTACTTGTAAATTGGTAGTCTTTCCCCAAAAATGCCATTGTATTTGCTTGCCAATTACATCTTCGTTGCCAAATAATCGTAGGGCGAGTTTTTGTGTGATAAGAATATTGGATTTGTTACTAAGGGCCTCTGAAATATTTCCAGTTATCAATGGGTAGCTAAAAACCGCCAAAAAAGAGGGTGTTGCAAACTTCCCAAGGGTCTTAAATGAATGCTCATTTGCTGTAAGCGTATATTCATGTGTTTTTGATGAGATACTGGTAGATCTCACTTCGGGTACACTTTGCTGGATGGCATGACCCAGCAATCCAGGAACACCATTTTTAGTGTAAATACCACTTACATTGTTATGGTTTGTGTGGAGCTGATAGATATAATCATCGTTTGTATGAAACCGGTCGATTTGCAGTTCATCACTGATCCACAGGCAAATAACTAGGAAACATGTAAGGCCTGATATAAGACCTATTAGGTTGATCAAAAACGACGTTTTGTACTTCTGAAATCCACGAAAAGTGATAAGCAAATTATGTCTGAGCATTGACGTTGGTTTTAGTTTTTTCATTGAAAAAGGAGCCCGTGTTAGCCCAGGTCTGACTAGAAGAAGCACATTGAATAATAGCCATACATGTGCTCGGAATGAGTTGGTGGACTCTCTCTGTTTTGAAAATTTTTCAAGTAGGTCGCCTTCGATATCTTCCACATAATCTGGATGGCAGAACCACCGAAAGAAGTTGAGTATCCATTTCAAGGGCTGTAAGCCATCACTCATCTCTTAGCGAATTAGTCGGATTGGACAGTGCAGCCTGGGCGGTCTTTATACTCATAGTGACTAAGGCTATGATTAAGGTGATCACTGCCGCAAGGACAAATACTGACCAAGAGAGAGTCACTCGATAGGCAAAATCACTCAACCATTTATTCATCAGATACCAAGCTAGCGGCATACCTATAAGCAGGGCTATCCCATACAACTTGATAAAATCTAATGATAACAACTGAACGATTTGATTAGCAGAGGCGCCCATGACCTTTCTCATACCTATTTCTTTGGTGCGTTGGGCCGTATGGTAAATCGTCAAACCGAGCAATCCAATGCAAGCGATGAAAATGGCAAGCCCTGTGAAAATACCAAAGATGTTACCAAATCGGTCGTCTGCCTGATATTGGTCATTGAAAGCATCATCGAGAAAAGTATAGAGGAATGGTCGATGTGGAGCCAGTTGATTCCATAGATCTGATAGTTCCGCTACAGTTGTTGAGAGATCCTGTCCGGAAAGCCGTAGTGACAAACGAGAGGTTTCACTGTGTTGCGCATATCGCAGCGAAAGGGGCTCTAGGTCCACTTTATAACCTTCCCAAGTCGGCACATAATTAGTATAAAAAGGGTTCAGGTTATCAGTGATATTTTCAGGCTGATTTGCATTCTCCTTTAGCAATACATAGGTGTAAAAATCAACATATCCCCACCACTCAAATTGTTCTGACCACCAGCTATGATTGGTCACTTGTGATATCAGTGCGTCAAACTGCAAATGAGAATTGGACGGAACGTCTTTCATCAGTCCGGTGACGGTCACTGTGTTTTCATTGTCCAGCAGCAGCGTTTGCCCCATTGGATCTAGGTCATCAAAGTACTTTTTAGCAAAAGTCTCAGTTAAGACGATGGCGCCAGGCGTACTTAGAGCAGTCTTGCGATCGCCACGGATCAGTTCCCAATCAAAAATTTCGAAAGTTGAAGAATCAGCAAACCAAATAGTTTTCTCTTGGAAGCGTTTTTCTCCTTTTGAGACCAACTGACTCTGAGGGCCGGTAAACCGTGTGAACTTTTCTACTTCAGGGTAATCATTCAACAAAGCTGGTCCTACTCTGGCATTGCCCCATACACTAAATTCTTCGGGTGTGGGGTCCTCTAATTCTACTCCTTCATTGGTGCTGCGAAACGTCTGTAGTACCCTGTAAATCCGACCATGCTTGCTGTGATAGCTGTCGTATGAATTTTCATGAGATACATATAGGAAAATAAGTATGCAACACGCCATTCCGATACCCAAGCCAGCAATATTTAAGAAGGAAAAGCCTGCCTTTCGTTTGATATTTCGCAGGCTGATTGTTAGGTAGTTGTTAAGCATGCCGAAATGATTGAATCTTTGAGTGTTAAAAAAGGGTCTGATCAAATTAGGCCTGATCAGTTTGAGAATATGGAGAAAGTACCATCTTCGAGCAGAACTACGCCCCTTATTTTCAGCGATATGGAAAAACTTCTCTTCCATGTCGCCTTCGATGTCTTCTAGGTAATCTGGATGGCAGAACCATCTCAGAAACACGGCCAGTACGATTGGCGGAGAATGGTCAGTCATTCAAGACTATGTTTGGCAATGCAGCCCACAGACCCAGCCGTTGTTCTTTTGTTTCGGTCAGCACGCGTTTGCCCAACTGAGTCAATTTGAAGTATCTCTTTCTTTTACCACCCCTGATGGCAGTGGACTCTCCAAATTCTGACTCTAGATAACCTTTACTCTCAAGTCTTCTTAGTACTGTTTGTAAAGCACCAATGCTTACTTTTCGATTTAGACGCTTTTCCATTTCGTCTAGGATACCAAGACCGTAAGCTTCACCCAGCAGAATCCCAACGGTCAGCATGACGATCTCTTCAAATTCGCCTAGTTGATATTTACCCATTTTCCATTTTTTACCTTAAATGTAGTTTTAATAGACGCAGGTTTTTCCTAAAGGTTTCTTTTATTTACCTTAAATGTAGTTTTAATTGAAAATAAGCTGTTTAAGATCACCTCGAAATTGAATGAAAAGACCCTTTAGGGAGATATAGACCAATTATTTCGGATTAGCTTGATTGTTTCTTTCATGACGACATCTTCATCAGCCATCCACTGAAGAAGAGTTGGATTGACCTGCACATCGGAGATTGACCCATGTCCATGATCAGTCGGAGGTGTGACAGCTGTGGTATATTTCTGTAAGGGGATTGTGATCTCCATTTGTCCAGGAATCTGAGTGACGGGCATCATACCATTTGTATTTCCAGTAAACCCACCGCCTGTTTCAGTGCCTATCACTTTTGCTTTTTTGTTGTCAGACAATATGGCAACAATATCAGAGCAGGAGGACATGCATAGTCCATTGGTTAGTATGTAGATCCCTTGAAATTGTATTTAGCTGGAGATTGCATTTTATAGTAATCAAACTCACCGCTTAGCAATGCGCCTTGCCAATGATAACTGGTGTCTATTTTTTTTGGCTTTGGGTAAAAGAGCCTGTTTATGCCTTTGATATCGCCTGCTATTTTTTCGGTGACCTCGACTTTGTCCCAATATCTGAAGGGCTTATCAAAAAAGTAGGAAGCCAGATCAGCTGCATTTCCATCTGTTCCACCACTATTGTTACTTACCATTTTTTAGCAAATGCTAATTAACGAATCATTCAAGTGTTTGGGCGTTTGAAAAGGCATAGAGGAAAAATAGGAAGCCTGAGACAACTATGTTGCCTCAGGCTTCCTTTGATGATTTTCAATAGCTACTTTAATCGTTTTTTTCAGAAGTGATCTTCATTGACTACTAACGATCCTGGTCACTCATCAGCTCTAGGTTCTGGTCAATCCCCACTTGCATCGCAGGTACACCGTCCTCCATCCACTCAGGCATTGGAGCATCCTTTAGGTAGTAATCAAAGTATTGCTGCAGTCGGACGTTGAAGTCAAGACGATTTTGGAGTTTGAGTGGCCAGTGTGGTTCTCCTTGATAGTTGAGCATCCAGGAAGGCTTGTTCAATCTTCTCATCGCAACAAAGAGTTCTATACCTTGATACCAAGGGACATGACCATCTGCATCATTGTGCATCATCAGCAATGGTGTGTTGATTTTATCCACAAAAAAGATAGGTGAGTTCTCGATAAATCTAAGTGGGTACTCCCAGAGTGTTCCTCCAATTCGTGACTGCGTGTGTTCGTACTGAAACATACGACTCAGTCCCGTCCACCATCTGATACCTCCATAGGCACTGATCATATTGGGTACTGGTGCGCCTGCTTCTGCGCATTTGAATATGTCTGTTTGCGTGACGAGATAAGCAATCTGATAACCTCCCCAGCTGTGGCCTTGCACACCGATTCGGTCTTTGTCCACAATGCCACGATCGATCAGACTCGTTATACCCGGCATGACACAATTGTAAGCACTCTCACCAGGGTACCCTTCGCGGTACTCGATATCAGGATTGAAAATCAGATAACCTCTACTTGCATAAAAGCTGTAGTTTAAGGTTGATCTGCCGGGTGAAGGCATTCTGTGTCTATTTAGTCCATCAGTGCTGGTTTCATAAAAATTAACCAACATAGGGTACTGCTTATTTGGGTCAAAATCCTCAGGTTTGATCAGCAATCCTTCCAGTGGTTTTCCGTCCAGGCTAGTGAATTTGACAATTTCGGCTGTTCCCCAATTATAGCTGGCTTGTTGAGGATTCGCATTCGAAATTTTTGTTTGTTTTTTGAACGCATCATTCGTCAATAAGATGTCAGGGAAGATCTCGAAATTTTGTTTCTGATAGATGATTTCCGTGCTTAAGCGTGCTTTTTTGACACCTGTATAATGGACGGATTCAGATAGTAGGGTTTTTATACCCACCTTACCCATTGTCATACTCACCATGGCTTCTCCCTTATCACTTTCGCGAAAGGCTCGGAACAACAGCTTCTGACCTTTCTTGATGAATCGCTCTTCATCATCGAGTTTTATATATCGATATGAGGTCATGCTAGTTCTACCATTTGTGAGATTGATAGGCTTGCTCACATTTTTTGGATCTACTTCCCAAACATCAAATCGATCGTAGATTAGTACTTTGCTGTCATTTTCTATCCAAGACATGACGCCATAGGCACCTGGGAAGTCAGGGCTATCATTTTCTTCATCTGCAAAACTCGTCAGCTCATTGGTTGTGATCTGACGAACGGTACCCGTTGCTTTTTCATAGCTAAACCAAGCAGTATCCGTGCGACTGAACCACATAGCAAACTTTGCTGCAGGCGACATTGATGCGCGTGCCCTTACTTTGGAAGCAATTAAAGTTGTTTTGCCAGAGGCATGATCGATGGCATAGAAGTCATTGTAGTCTGGAAATCCTTCCCAAGATCTTGATTGCAGGTAAGCTTGATTGTCAAGTCCAATCGACCAGTTTGCATTCCCCTCATCTCCCTGCTGACTTTCAGGCATCTCTGTATTTTCAATACTTGTAAATGAGCCATCAGTTATTTGATAGACTATGGTGTAGCCTTTCTTTAGATCATTTTTAGCATCGATTTTTTGCTGCGTATGCAACCTTGGATCTTTGTAGCTCCATACCTCTACGTTGACGATTTCATCTTCTAGCAGTGAGGTGTCCTGCTGGATAGGCGGAGGGTTGACCCCAAAATATAGGCTTGATCCATTTTTGGAAAACATCGGTTGCTGATGTGGATTCACTTGCCAGCCATCAGTCATGGAAGCTGTCTGACTATCCATTAATAAAGTCAGCTTTCCAGCTTTCCAGTGATAGATGGAAGGGTTTCGTACGAGCGCCTTGGTGGTATCAGTATCTGCCACGAACGCTAGCTGCGAACCAGTTTCATCCCACGAAAGGGAGGTGTACTCACCTTTGCCGTCTATGATCCCTGCAAACCCAGGTGTAGCAATATCAAATACATAAACACCCTCTAGTAGAGTAGAATCACTTCCTGTAGAAACGGCCACTAGTTGTCCGCTCTTTTCGCTGAATTGATAGTCAGTCACGTAGGGTAAGTCATAGGTATTACCCGTACTTAGTTGGCGAACGGTCAGTGGATACCCATTCTTCTTATTTGATTTTTTTAGTTTTTTGTTGGCAGTATCCGGTT
>JBLHTU010000038.1:0-24616 GCA_047627515.1 Cyclobacteriaceae bacterium
AAACTCACTCCCTTTACCCCATTCGCTCGATACACGGATTGACCCATGATGAAGCTTTGCCAATTCCTGAGAAAGTGCTAACCCAATGCCTGTACCACCACTGGCTTTGATATCTGATCGGCTCGATTGATAAAATCGCTCGAAGACCTGCTCAATATCTTCTGGATGAATGCCTAGCCCGGAATCTTTTACACTCACAGACAAGTTGCCATTGACCTCTTTTACAGCAAGGGTGATATTGCCCTGGTCTGGCGTAAACTTGAAGGCATTCGACAATAAATTGTTAATGATCTTGGCGAATTTTACTTCATCGATCAATATGGAAGCCTCCTTTGAGTAATTATAGTCAAAATAAAAATCGATTTCCCGGTCTTTGATTTCCGACTGGTAGGCTGCTAGCAAGTCGCCTAAAAAGGAATATAACTGAGAAGGGTTCTGAACGAGCTGTAGCTTTCCTGCCTCTAATTTGGTCAAATCAAGAATTTCATTGACCAAGTTTAACAGGTTCTTTCCATTGTTACGAACCACCCCCATTTGATTGGCTAAAGCAGGGCTGATTTCCCCATACTCCCCATTGATCATCGCTTGTATGGGACCATTAATCAAAGTGATTGGCGTCCGCAATTCATGAGAGATATTGGCGAAAAATCGCGCTTTGACCTTATCTAAAGCTCTTAATTTCTCATTCGATTTAGTGATTTTTCGTTGACTCCAATAAATGAAGCAAGCAATCAACAGCAGCATAATGGAGGTGATGATGAGTGCTAGCTTTTGTCTGGCATGAAGCTTTTGTTCCGTTAAGAGTAAGTCGTTTTTCAGTTCGACCCGATCAAAATCGTGATTAACCTTCAGCTCGGCAAGATTTTGATAATACACATTACTGTTAATATCAGATTGTAAATAATAAAAACAACGGAAATAGTCCAGTGCTTCAGTCTCCATGCCTTTACGTTGGTAACAAATCGATAAGTTGTTCAAGGAATTTGACGCCTGGTTTTTCATTCCTTCCTGAATAGATATATCGAGTGCTTCCAGGTGATAAGGAATCGCGAGGTCATATTGCTCCTGCACCAGAAAATGATCCCCCATGTTATTCAGGATAAGCCCCTGTAACTGATAATCCCCTAATTCATTTGCGATAGACAAACCCATGTTAAAACTTTTAATGGATTGACTTCTCTGTTGATAAATACCCGCCACATTTAAGTGACGAGCCAATGATTCCATCAGCAGGGTATCCGACTTATCGTACGCTGCCTCTAATAGTTCGATGGCTTCATAGGCATAGCTCAACCGCTTATTTTCATCAGTTGTTAAAATAAGCTTTGCATACATCATATTGGATTGACTAACCGGATCGTTTAACTTACTGTATAGATCTATTGCCCGATGGAGATATGGCTCGAAGGGTCGCTCTGGTACATTTCCTATCCGAATATTGTTAGCCAATTCAAAACAACCGCTGGCTATACTTTTCTTGTCTTCATATTTTTCTGCCAGGTACAACATTTTAGTAAAATACTGATAGGCGACACTTCCTTTGTCCACCCATTTATAGGTTCGCCCCAGCCTCTCATTTAATGTCAACGCAAATTTACTGTCGACCTCAACCAGGGTCAGTTGGTCTTTTAACGATTTGATTTTAATATCGGTCTGCTCATTATTCAACCCACTTAATAGCTTTATCCTATTGTCTGCCGTCAGGTTGGTGGAGAGTAAACCAATCAGTGAGTCTGTTTCATTTGACAACAGATAAGTATGAGATTGGCTGTAAGTAATGAGTGGATTAAGTGATAATAATATATAAGCAACAATGAGCAGGTAGTTAAATTGAATACGGCTACACTTCTTTGCTGAAATAATTTGGTTCATTAATGATGAAATGGGGATGATATAGACAAAGCGTGGTAAGCTACCATACAATAGGTAGTATACTCAAATCAGACATTTTAATCGTTCATTTTACTTTTTCTTAAAGATTTCATTTAACTGTTGGGTTTCCCCTCCCTGAAGTCAATGTGACCCTCTTTCCTTGCTGTAAAATGTGATAGAGAGCGATTAAGACCTATTAAGATGGGGGATTAATCCTTCAAATAGTTGCATGGTCGAGGTAAAGCGTATCCAGTAAAAAGTTAGCTTATTACCTCGCGAGAACGGTGCTCAAAATTGATTCTCCACAGGAAATGCTCCTGATATGTGCTCATACAAACGCCAAAAAGCAGAAGGAACAAATACTTCAAAGTATTGACATTTTTGAATTAGTAAGGTAAAACTCTTGAATCAGCTCCATCAAATCTCTGCCTATTTTTAAGAACTAAAAATTGATCCTTTATAGCATTAAAAAGTTCTTTTTGATAAACTAGCTACTATTCCGCTATCACAAAAAAACAGACTAAAACGCTATCGATTCTGGTCACTTTGTGAAAAAAGAGGCAAACGCTCATAAAACACGAAACCGCCTTTTTGATAAAGTCTTCGCGCATCGTTGTAGGCACTCATCTTACCCTCTTTGTTAATCTTTACTGATAGATAAACAGGCTTGTCGATAGGCCCAGAAAGTAACCAATCCTGAGCTGGAGCCTCTTGCTGATCATATGAATCCACTCGCCCATAGAAATAATGCGCGTAGCTCTTGTAGCCAACAGTCGTCAGATACACATCTGACTCAGCGTACTTTTCGAAAAATTCGATCGCTGGTCCTTGACTATACGCTTCAATTTTTGGCAGGACAGCACCTGCCACACAAGTCATGGTGACACTAAATCCTATGACATGGACCAAGATGGCTTGGAGCTGCGCGCCTCTACGCCACAGCCAAATTGTCAAAAATACGGTCAGCAGAAAAATCAAACCAATGAGGGGTTCCCATCCTGCAGCTAGCACCTCTACTGTTAAACTTGCTTGGGCAAATTTACCCTTGACCAAGCCTTTCACCAGATCTATGTGATTGAGCACATAGCCCAGCGAAACAAAAAGAGCAGACCATACAATGCCAAAAAAGAGGTACAAAATCGAATACAACTTTCTTATTGGAACGCCAGATACCCACCGGTTTAATTGTAATGCAGCCAGAAAGGACAACGGCAAATAGGTCAATGAGGAATAGTGTACAATTTTGGTCGTGACGATTGTGAAGAGTAACAAAACAACCCAAAATAGCAACCGAAACCAATGATTCAATTGTGACATATCTCCCTTCGGCGACCCTACTAGATAGCCTAAGCCAATGATCGAAGTCGGAAAACAACCTAGAAAAACAACTACAAAATGATAATACCAAGGTTGTGCATGACCCGCGACCGGCTGACGAAATAACTCTATTTGATATTGGATAAATTCCACCAAGTACCATGGGCCATTTTGGTACGTCTCGTAGCCAAACCAAATGGCTGAGATCATAAATACGGTCAAGGCAAAAAGTAGCACTTCCTGATAATGTGCAATCGATCGAGAAAATCGCTTACTCACCCAGTAAGCAAGGAAAGTCAGCAGCACTAACAAAAAACCAACAGGGCCTTTGGTCAAAACTGCCAAGCCTGTAAATAAACCTGCAAGCACAGCTTGCTTTCTAGAGATGCCTGAGGCGCTAACAGTCAGATACAGATAATAGACACCCAGAAAAATAAACAGATTGAATACTGGGTCGATAATGCCACTTCTGAAGTATAGGTGTGGCAACAAAGAACCCATATACGCTAGGCTCCAGATCACTCCAAATCTACTGCTCTGTTCCTTCGCGCCAATCCGAAACAACACCAAAGCCGTAATCAAACCAAAGAGCGCATTAGGTAATCTGGCTGCAAAATCGCTTACCCCAAAGATTTTCATAGCTACGACTTGCATCCAAAAAAAGAGGGGTGGCTTTTCCCAAAAAGGCTCATAATTAATTCTCACTCTCAGAAAGTCACCCGTCACTATCATCTCGCGCGCTGACTCAGCAAAATTGATCTCATCCCAGTCAAACAGATGCGTGGTGCCAAGAAAAGGAAAAAAGGAAAGTGAAGCGATCGCTAACAAGAACAGCTGTGCAATTAAGCGATCATCAAAAAGTCTATCCTTCTGCATAAGAGGCTTAACTAAGAATAGACCAACGGAAACCTACGCGGTGCAGAAAATATCGAAAGGAAACGCCTAACACACCAAAACCATAGGTCATGCTTCGTTGCAAATTAATCGAAGAGGCATCATCAAAATACTTTGTAGGACAAGTGACTTCCCCAATATCAAATCCCTTGGCAAAAATCTGTGCAATCATCTGGTTGTCAAAAATGAAATCATCCGAGTTTTTATGGTAATCGATAGACTCCAACACTGTTCTAGAGAATGATCGGTAGCCAGTATGATATTCGGAGAGCTTCTGACCACACAGGATATTTTGCGTAAGTGTTAAAAATCGGTTAGCGATGTATTTGTACATGGGCATACCACCTTTGAGTGCCCCGTTGCCAAGAATTCTAGATCCAAAAACGACAGGATAGAGATCATTGCCGATGATGCTTACCATCGCAATAATCAACTTTGGTGTGTACTGATAATCGGGATGAAGCATGATCACAATATCGGCTTCCAACTTCAATGCTGTATCGTAGCAGGTCTTTTGATTACCACCATATCCTCTGTTTTGCTCATGCGAGATAATGTGTTTGATACCTAGTCGTTTTCCCTTCTCGACCGTCTCGTCATGACTTGCATCATCGACCAAAATAACATCATCGACGATGTCAAAAGGAATCTCGTTATAGGTAATTTCTAGCGTTTTTGCGGCATTGTATGCTGGAAGGACGACGACGACTTTTTGCTTTTGATACATTAGGGAAGGATGATAATAAAGCAGCAAAAATAAGACAGATTGATTGAATAACAGATTGTTCCCGGGTTCTTATGTTCGGTGATGGTCACTTATCGAAGAATCCTGCCAAATAAACGTAGAAACCTGACAGGCGGTCCAATTGTCAAAAATATTTTGCACTGTAGACTTAATTTTATGTTTCGAATTCTGCGACCTACATGATAAAGTATTTATTAACCTTCGTACTTAGTACATTCAGCCTTCTATCCCTTGCTCAAGTAACATGGGATGGTGGAGCTGGAACCGACAATTGGTCTGATGCAAATAACTGGAATCCTAATGGTTTACCTGATGACGGGGACGATGTTGTCATTAGTAATGGAGACTTAGTCATTGTAGATTTCAACACAAATGCTAATCTTGATGATTTGACCATCTCTGGAGGTAGTACACTAAGGATCGAAACTAATGGTTTTGTTGATTTAGATGGCAATGGTGTGTTAACGATCACAGGGGCTTCTACTTTGGAAATAAGTGGAGGAGAGTTAGACAGTGATGATGATATTATCATCAACGGAGGTTCTACCGTCACTGTATCCTCAGGAACACTTGATATTTCACAAGGCGGCTCTGGAGCTACGATTGATAATGCAACAATCAACTTAACAGGGGGACTGATTGATTTTGGAGCTAACATTAACTTAACGGATACCGACCTTAATGTCTCTGGTGGTGAGCTGAACATAGATGGAGGAGATCTGAATGCAAATAATACTAATATAACAGTAACAGGCGGTCTTTTAGATCTCAATGACGACTTGAACTTAACTAACGGTGCAACGTTGAATATTTCAGCAGGATTAGTAGATGTGACTGATGTCTCAACAGCAAATAATAGTGCTATCACCCTATCAGGAGGTGAGTTTGAATCTGGTGGACCTGATGATGATTTAGACCTTGAAAATGGTGCTACGTTGACTATGACAGGAGGAATACTCGATGTCGAGGACTTGAACCCTACTGATAATTCAAGCGTACTACTAAGTGGTGGAACAGTTGAAATTAATGATATTATTACCTCTGGCACAGCAACATTGATTGTAGATGGGGCCAATGTCACCGTAGACACGATAGACGCAACCGGAGACTCAGAAATCGAATTATTATCTGGAGTCATCACATCCACAGGAGATCTGACCGTCACTGATACTGCAAATGTCACGATCACTACTACATTTACGAATACTAATGTAAACGATGATTTGGAGGTCTTTGGAGGTGGAACGCTAAACATTGGAGACCCAGCCGTCATCACGGGATTTAACGACCTTCAATTTGACGCTGATCCAGCCACAGCGACTGTGAATATCACGGGGGGCTCACTTTCAGTCTCAGATGATATCAATGCCGACAATTCTAGTGGAGATATAGTTAATATATCAGGAGGCACTTTGAATGCTGCAAATGACTTAGATATTCTTGACAGTGACATAACTATCAACCTAACAGGCGGCACAATTGATGTGACCAATGTAGATGATAATTCAGAAGGGACGAATGGTGTATCAAACAACATCACCGTGACTGGTGATGGTTCTGTGGTAGAAGGTGGCGTCGAGGTGCTCCCAGTAGAATTGATAGATTTCGATGGAAGCTATGATGGACTATTTGTGCGCCTAACATGGTCAACTGCTGCTGAACTTAACAATCATTATTTTGAAGTGCAGCAATCAATGGATGGTGAAAGATTTATTCCAATCGGCATAGTAGAAGGCAATGGGACTACAAGCGAGCAACAGATCTATACTTTTGAAGACCGTACACCTCAAAACGGGATTATCTACTATCGACTTAGACAGGTAGATTTTGAAGGTGAAGAAGAGCTACTTCCAACCATATCTGTCGTCGTCAATCAAGAAGTAGCATCTTCCGTTATGTCTCTGTATCCCAATCCAATAGTCTCTGATCATGTTTCTGTAGCACTTTCAGGTGAGATTCTTCTCAATGGATTCCAAGTACAGCTAATAAGTCTTAGCGGGAAAAATATCTTAACAGAATACTTCGAAGCAGGTACGGCGAACATAACACTTCCAATAAGTGCAAGCGTGCAGCCGGGTCACTACATCATTCGAACTGTAGGCCCCAGCCATACACTCACTCTATCAGTCATCGTAAAGTAACCGTAGTCTGTAGCTTAGTCATCAACTGTTCCTTTATCCAAGCCATCGTTCCGGAGGATTAGAATCAGCAATGATATCATAGGCCTCCTGGTATTTGGCAAGCTGTATTTTGAGCACACTTAGATAATACTGACCTACATAGAAATCTGGATATAGTAATATCTAGCTCGTACACCATTTCGGCTTCTGCCAATCTGAAAGAAGTTGACAACACCCTCGCTTAGGTATTCAGCTCACCTGCATGCGTTGCAAGTTGATTCAAAGTCGCCACCAAGTTCTCTTTGTCCTCATTGATTTTAAGGAGCGCATCGGATTCACTCAAAAGCTTGTTCAGATACGTAACTGCTCGATAGCTCGGTTCGTACGATGTCCCGTCAACAATCATGAGGAGATCAGTTGCCCATGAATAAAGGTGGCTCGACAATTCTATTCATCTCCTCGCCTTCTTCATCGTGCTCGAGCAATGTTGGGACTCGGTGTATATTTTGGCCTACTTGTTCCCCGTCTGGACTTTGCTTGTATACTGACTTACTATGGTCTACGCAGATGACCTTTAGATTGGTCATGTCAAAATCAGCCGCCTGTAGCAATGAGACTATTTTTGGCAATCCACGTCTGCTTTCGCCGGACCAAGTACCTATGAATAGCGTTAAACTATGTATATGCTCCCATGCGCTAGCGAGCAACGCCAAAGTATCCGATGGGGTCGTTTCATTTGATTGGCCTGGGAGATACCAACTTGAAAAAGGCGGCTCTTTAAATCGATCTACGGTTACCTGACCTAACAGAATCACTGTGCTGTCACGTTCCACGAAGCTCCGATTGAGCACCTGAGAGAACCCGACTTGCGGCAACATGAAAAGCAAAAAAGACAAGTAGTAAGAATATCGCATAGTATTTTTCTGACTAAAGTAGCCATGGTGCTATGCGACCTGTGTTAATGAAACGCTAAAGAATCTAAACGAAATCCTAATTAACAATTCATTTAGAAAAGAGCTGCTTGGCAAGCACCTGGTCTATCCACCTGGTGGGTAAGTACCTAGGTGCGATCCAGTTGGTCAGTCGTTTCGCGACAAAAGAATACCGCGTTTTTGGCTTCGCCTTCTTAGCAATCTTCAATACTTGCTGAGCAAGATACTCCGGCGACAAACCCGTCTTTATAGCGGACTCTACAAAGACTTTTTGAAAAGTTTGAATAGCTCTAGCATAGCTGGTATCCTCATAACCTTCTTTCACAGGACGAATACTCTTATCCCAGATAGGCGTCTTGACAGCCCCCGGGCCTATAATGATCACGTCTATCATATCTTTAATGAGTTCTCTTCGCAGGCTTGATGAAAGCCCTTCCAATGCATGTTTCGATGCCGAGTAGGGACCGATGAAAGGCATCCCGATTTTTCCAGATACAGAACTCATCATTAAAATTTTCCCGCCTGTCTTTTTCTGGTCGTTTGGTTTCAGCATCTGTGCAAACGCCTGACAAACGCCCAATACGCCAATAACATTGACCTGCATCTGGTAACTCACCTCAGCAAGTGGTACATGAAGCAAAGGCCCTCCTACGGCAATACCTGCATTGTTGATCAATACATCGATGCCGTTGCGGAACTTATCTCTGACAATCATCGCCGCATTCTCGACAGATTCTTGATGCGTTACATCCATCACAAGTGCAGTAAATTTCTCAGGATATTGCTTGGCGAGCTGCTCTGCATCTTCAACTTTTCGAACTGTACCACAGACGGCATACCCATCCTTGAGAAAGGTCTCACTCAGTGACGCTCCTATCCCAGTACTTACTCCAGTTATCACAACTACTTTTTCATTCATCCTGCTTGATCTATAAAAACTGAAAGAATATTTTTAGTAATACGCATTGGTTTATGTCTTGATCGATCTATCAAGCACCAAGTCGTTTTGGCCTCCACAGCTACTTGTCCATCAGCGCGGTGAATCCACACAAACCGATCCCATTTAGCACCTTCAAAGTCAGGTGGTGTTTCGGTCTTAATGGTCAATTGATCTCCAAGTCGACAGGGCAATCGGTAGTTTATCTCGTGTCTGACTACAACCCAATAAACACTGGATTGTAGTTCAGGTGGCGCACATTGTCTCCAATGCTCTGCTGCGATATCCTGTATCCACTGCACATACATCACATTGTTGACATGCATCAGATCATCCAAGTGAGCTTCGATCACTTGGAGTCCGTTTTCGTACATATTCCGTGGCCAGGGCTGATCCATTACTCGACTCGATGAATCTCCAAATCAACTGCCGCAGGCCCTGGTCCTTGATGCTTCGGCGCAAACCAAGCTCCTTGGCGTACCTCCGACCCTTCCCAACTAAATTCTAAACCACCGATAGGTATAATTTGAACCCACATCCGCCAAGCGACTGGCATATATGCCTCATCTAGTATCCAGAGATAACTATCACCAGGCGTGACACCTCCAGCACTGTACGTTACTAATAAACCGTAACCATTATCCACCTGAACAAGTGATCTGGACGTACCTGGATCTCTGATTTTGAAAGGCGCTACCAACCAGAAAGAGTCATTGGCAAATAATGCCCAAGCAGTTTGAATCATTTCTGTCTGCAAAGCTGCATCAACAGTCTGCCCCTCCACTGTTGCGGTCCCTTCTCCTGTTTCGGTATAAAGGACCACCTTATTACCTTCAGGCCAGCTAACGGTTACGCGATTGATCTCTTTTTCCCAGACAAAGTCATGACCTCTCGGGAATGACCAATCAATTAAGTGGATTGAATCATAGGCCGATTTACCTATTGCTATTAGCATCTGATCTGCAACGCGTTCGGCTTCTCTCTCAGAACCTGCCTTCTCGGGAATCGGCTTACTTATGAACCATCCAATTGCACTGACAGTGGCCAGGAATATTAGGATTGCTAGTCCTACGTACTTTAAAAACTTCATCATTTAAATCACTGAATTAATTGTTTTAACAACATTCACAACATTAAGGTCTAATATCTGTTACGATAGTAACACTATCATAACTCACGATTTTACCCATGCAAACCTCATCACTCAAAGATCAACATTCCACAGAAACGAAACAAAAAGTAAAAATTGCTGTCGCAGCTGGCGATGGAATTGGACCTGAAATTATGTCAGCGACGCTGAAAATTTTGGATGCAGCTGGCGCTAACATTGAACCCGAACATATAGAAATTGGTGAAAAGGCTTATTTATCGAACTATACGTCTGGTATCACTGACAAAGCTTGGGATACTGTCAATGAAGCAAAAATAATTCTCAAGGCACCCATCACTACGCCACAAGGAAAGGGCTACAAAAGTCTGAATGTGACTTTGAGGAAATCCCTCAACTTATTTGCAAATATTCGTCCTAGCCGATCATTGCATCCTTATATCAAAACACTACACCCCAACATGGATGTGGTAATTGTTCGTGAAAACGAGGAAGATCTGTATGCCGGCATAGAGCATCAGCAAACTGCCGAAGTACTGCAATGCCTGAAACTAATCAGTATTCCTGGCAGCGAAAAAATAATTAGAAAGGCGTTCCAGTACGCAGTAGAAAACAACAGGAAGAAAGTGACCTGTATGGTCAAAGACAACATAATGAAGCTCACTGATGGTGTATTCCATGAGATCTTCCGCAAAGTCGGTGAAGAATACCCTAGCATCAAACAAGATGTGCAGATCATAGATATAGGAGCTGCAAGGTTGGCGACACAGCCAGAAAATTATGATGTAGTCGTCACCTTGAACTTATATGGCGATATCATCTCAGACATCACAGCAGAACTTGCTGGTTCTGTGGGCATGGCCGGTTCTTCCAACATCGGAACAAACTATGCCATGTTTGAAGCCATACATGGCTCCGCTCCTGATATTTCAGGACAAAATATAGCTAACCCCTCTGGTTTGCTCAATGCTGCAGTCATGATGCTACAGCATTTGGGGCAAGTAGATACAGCACAGAAAATCTCCAACGCATGGCTAAAAACACTTGAAGACGGAATACATACTGCGGACATATTCAATGGCGATTTTAGTACCGCTAAAGTAGGCACCTCTCAATTCGCTGATGCAGTAATAGAGCGACTAGGCCAGACACCTACTTCACTAGCACCTATTCACCTAGAGAGCCCAGAAGTCGCTACTGAAAAGCCCATTACCAGAACGGAATATGTCATCGTCAACGGGAAAAAATCGCTGGTCGGTGTAGATATCTTTGTCGATTTTAAAGATCGAAATCCTACTGTTCTCGGAGAGCTGCTGACAGAAGTGGGAGCGGGGAGCTTGAAGCTGAAAATGATCACAAACCGTGGCGTAAAAGTATACCCAGGAGGTAATCCTGAAACCTTTTGCACAGATCACTGGAGATGTCGATTTGTCAGCAGCGATGCTGTACTAACGGATACAGAAAAATCTTATCAAGCCATTGAATTTAGCAATGTACTCGAGACACTTAATCAATTAACAGAAGCTTCTATTGAAGTTATCAAGACAGAAAACTTGTACAAGTTCGGGGAGAAGCTAGGTTTTAGCTTAGGACAAGGAGAATAAAAAAACATACTAACTAGTACCAGATCTACTTCAGTAGGTCTGGTATTTTTCTTCATGTGCTACGTCACCCTGCTGCAGAATCTCCAAACGAATATCGTACGCATCATATTGACTAAGATTAATAAGTTTCTCTCTTTCCTTTATTGAGGTTTCCCAGAAAATGAAATCTAATTGATCGCCCGATCCATTGTATAGAAAAATAGTAAGCGGTAACGTATTGTAAGGTTCGACAGTGATCTTCAGATTCAGTAAATCATCCACCTCAGTTTTTATGCTCTCCTTGATGAGCTTTTTTTCCGATTCGATTCTAAATTCCTCAGAGTAGGTCTTTGTACCGTACTTGATCTCCCAGACATATACGCCTAGTGGCGCATCCGTTAAACTATATTTTTTAACAAATGCAGGAACTGTTCCGAAGTCTTCTTGAAAAATACTATTGCCGTCAATACTTTCCAGCGTAACCTCACATTTTACCGCTTCTTTTGCGGAAAATATAATGCGATAATCGCGCTTGATAGGATCTCCAGATATCTTAATCATCGCATCTGAATTCTGCCCTATTGCGGTGCTCATAAGGCCACACAAAACAATAACTCCTAGATACTTTCGGGTGATAATCAGCTGTGGCATAGTGGTAAAATGGTTGAGAACTCGTACAAACGTATCAACAAATGAACAGTATCAAAAGAATACATTTGGCCATCTTGCATCATTATGAGATATATTTGTTGAACACGAATATGTAGGCATGAGCTGAAAAAATATGCCTATTTAAATGTGAAAATGCTCGTATAACTTCATTTAGGTACATCCACAACAAACCAGTTGTAGTATCACTTAACAAGCGATAAATTGAATACTGTTAACAAATTTTTTCTGTTTTGAGCTTCACCGCACAATCGTTAAGTATCGACGTTGCATTTATGCCTGAAAAAACGCAGGTAATTAGGCACGTTCTTCGTCTTACTATAAAAAGTACAGAATTAATCGCCGCGCATCTGATCTCCGTAGATGCGCAGGAGCAATCTGTTGTATCCATCTGTGCGGAAGGTACCCCTTCAATTAGCATAGATGACTTGGTCAATGTGGTGGGGATTAAGAAATTGCTTTCCTCCAAGAAGATCGAAGCCCAATCTCTGAGTTCATTACAATCCTCAAGGGGACAAGTTAATTTCCAGAAGGTATCTAAAACTGGCCAGTTAAGCTATCTACTAGTTACTTTTCATCAGGGCACCCTTAGTGATGCCGATGCCGTCGAGGTAAGCAGTCTGGTAGATATTATCAAGCTTCAAATCCAAGAAAAAGAGAACATAAATAGAGAGTCAAGTTTTCGTCAATTGGTGGAGCAGCTGGGGGACATGATTTTTGAGTTAGATGAAAATGGCTTTTTCGTCTATGTGAATCCCGCCATCCTGCAGCAAACCAAATATTCGGAAAGTGAGTTTTACAAAATGCGCTACCGTGACATCATGGAATCCAATGATGCAGAATCTGTCGAAAGTCACATACTCGCACAGGTAAAGAAAACAAAAGCCAGCGCCTACTTAGAATGCAAGATTAAGACGAAGGCGGGTAAAAAATTAGACATTGGTCTGAATATGCAATTTGCTTATGAAGCAGGCTGGGTAATCAGGACGTACATAGTCGCGAGGGAAATCACTGGGATTGTTCAAGCGAAAAAGAAGCTCATGGAAAGTGAGGAGAAATTTCGATTGATCTCAGAAAACTCTCAGGATATGATCGCTATCCATGACTTGGATGGCAAATACAAATATGTAAGCCCAATCGTCACAAAACTGTTAGGCTATCAAGCTGAAGATTTGATAGGTATCAGCCCCTACGACTTGACGCATCCAGATGACCTCATTAGAATTTTTGATGGCTCCAGTCGAGCTAAATTACTAGAAGAGTCTTTCACTATAGATGAGTACCGATTCAAAGGCAAAGACAATGAATATCGGTGGTTTCAGTCCTATACGAAGCCTATCTGGGATGATACGGACAACCTCACCGCATTCCAGAGTTTTTCGCGTGATATTACTTTAAACAAAACCCATGAGGAGCAATTCAAAAAGGCTGACGAACAACTTAATCACTACAAAGAGGGCCTAAAATTACTGAACGAAATCACTTCGAATACAGCCCTCACACAAGATCAGCAAATCAACCAAGCTCTCTGGGCGTCTACCGAATTCCTTGGGATGGAAACGGGCGTATTAAGCGAAATTACTGGTCAATCTTATCAGATCAAGTATATCTACGGTGAAGCTTCAGGTTTCAAACAATCAGAAAATTATCCGCTAGAAGAAACTTTTAGTGAGGTAATCTATCGTAAGAATAATATCATATCCATTGAGGAAATCAGTAAGACCACCTTCAAAGTGCACCCTTGTCACCGACGGTTTCAACTGGAAGCTTTCATAGGGATGCCCTACTTTGTGGCTGGTAAAAAAAGAGGAACGATCACATTTTCTTCCCCAGAAGGAAGAACAGAACCATTCAGTGACAACGATTTAGAATACATCAAGCTTCTGTCACGATGGATCGGCTTCATCTTGCAGCATCAGGAATACGAGCAAAATTTAATGCAGGATAAGATCATCTTGCAAGCATTTGTGAGCAATGCTCCTGCCGCTATTGCCATGTTTGACAAAGAAATGAGATACATCACCGCTAGTGATAAGTGGTACGATGACTACGGTCTGGAGAATGAATACATCATCGGAAAATCTTATTTCGAATTGTTCCCTGATATCGGACAAGATTGGGAAACGATCTTCAAAAAAGCATTGGACGGCAGCATTGAGTTCAATGAGCAAGACCTCATCGAAAAAGCAGATGGAACCATACAGTGGATCAAATGGGAAGTTCGCCCCTGGTACAAGGCCTTAGATACGGTCGGCGGACTGATCATGTTTACTGAAGACATCTCCCTTCAGAAAGAACAACAATTGCAGCTTAAGATTGCAAAAAGGAAAGCCGAGCAAGCCAGCAAAGCTAAAGAGCAGTTCCTATCGACCATGAGTCATGAAATCAGGACACCGCTGAATGCTATTATTGGTATGACTGAGGTCATGCTGATGGACGACCAAGAGCCTGAGCAGCTCAAAAGACTTGATTTACTCAAGTTTTCCGGTGAAAACCTATTGGTACTCATCAACGATATTCTTGACTTCAATAAAATAGAAGCAGGTAAACTCGAATTTGAGATTGAAAACTTCGATTTGAAGTCCCTTCTGGAGAAAATCACTGAGTCTATGATGAGCATCGTAGACAAAAAGAACCTCTCCTTTGAGGTGACCTATGATCCGGAGTTACCAGAATTTGTCAAGGGTGACTCAGTAAGAGTGGCTCAGATTATCACCAATCTGGTCAATAATGCCATTAAGTTCACCGAGGTCGGTGGCATCACGTTAAAAGCACGTTGCGTCCATCGAACAAAAGAAATTTGCAATGTCAAATTTGAAGTAAAGGATACAGGCATAGGGATTGCTAAGAATAAACTGGAAACAATATTTCAATCTTTTGAGCAAGCAAATACTGCCATAACCCGAAAGTATGGTGGGTCTGGACTCGGACTTGCCATCACCAAAAAAATCCTTGCTCTCCTAGGGTCTAAGATCCAAGTGCATAGTAAGGAAGGCGTAGGCTCGACGTTTTTCTTTGAGCTTGATCTTCCTATAGGCGAAGGGGTACATGTAGAAAGAGATACCGCACCGCAAGCAGCAATCAGAGACGACATTCACTTACTGGTTGCCGAAGACAACAATGGAAACCGTATCCTGATTGAAAGCTTATTCAAAAAGTGGGACATCTCATTTGACTTCGCATTCGACGGAAAGCAGGCTTTTGAAAAAATACAATTGAAGCACTACGATATGGTGTTGATGGATCTTCAAATGCCCGAGATGGATGGATACGAAGCCACCAAAGCAATTAGAAACCTCCCCTCAACGAAGTATCGAGAGATACCAATAATCGCGTTGACGGCTTCTGTTATGTCTAATGTGCTAGAGAAAACGAAAGAAGTGGGAATGAATGGCTATGTCTCCAAGCCTTATAGCCCGAAAGACTTAAAGAATACTATTGCTGAATTCACGAGTGGTGTCGGCAGTGAGAAAGAGGTGCAGGAAGATAAAAGCTTATCCGATTTCCCTTACCTGACAAGTCTCATTGGTGATGATCCCAATACCCTCAAAGAAATTATAAAAACGACGGTAGAGTCGGTGGAGAATGCGCGCGTTGGTATCATTAACGGTCTACAAGATACAGATGTAGAAAAAGTGCGCTCTGAATTACATGTCTTAAGACCTAACCTCCATAACCTTGAGCTAGGTGCTTTGACAGCACACCTTCCAAAGATTCGAGAAATAACAGCAGAAAACTCAGTAATATTGCGACAGCTAACAACCACAATAGAAAAAAAACTGTTAGATAGTAGAATCACCAAGTACATCGCTTAGTGACCATCTAACCAAGATGGGAATCCTATTAACTGACAAACGCCTAATTTTGACACAATGAAAAAAGCCACTTGCATCATCATCGAAGACGATCCAGCTTTCCAAACCATCTTGAGATCTCTGATTGGACGTATACCAGAGATTGAAATTTTAGATGTCTTTGATAATTCAGTGGATGCTGCCTTATTCATTACAAGAAAGAAGCCTGATTTGCTTTTTCTTGATGTTGAGATCAATGGGCTGAGTGGCCTAGAAGTGCTTGATACACTAGAGAAAAGACCAAAAACAATCGTAATTACCGGCGATCAAAGTTATGAGTCAGAAGCGAAAGAACTAGAGGTAGATGCTTTTCTCACAAAACCGATCAAAAGTTTTGATCTATTAAAGTCTACAATCGAGAGAGTCCTCAACAAATAACTTATTCTATTCAGGTAAAGCCAGGAGTGGGATTTTCAGATGCTGTGCCACATACTTGGTGGAACTGCCTTTGATCAATTGATGAAGTAAGTCGTGATGCCTTGGTATCATAACTAGCAAATCGATGTTGTTCTTTTTCGTAAAGTGAAGAATACCCTGATTGACATTAGGATCCTCCATGTTCGTAAAGGAGACATCAAGATCATGAAAATACCTATCCATCAATCCTCTCCCTTTATTTTTTTCAAAATCAATAAATTCTCCCTCTTTACCGATGAAGAAAATTTCAAGCTTCGCTGAAAACATACGCGTAATACTTGAGATATAACCCAATGAACTAACCTTGGTAATCGATTTTCCATCCATAGCAAATCCGATTCTCTCGGGATTAAAGACACGTTGATTGCTCGGAATCATCAGAACGGCTGTATTGCTTGCTTCGATAACCTCAGCCGTATGGGTACCAAGTAATTTTTCGATTTTGTCATGCTCAGATCTGGTTCCCATAACGATAAGATCGATCTGCTTGGTCTGAACTTCTGTGAATAAGCTGTCCACAAGAGACCCTCGAGATTCAATCACCTCATAGTAAAGGCCTTCTAAGTCGGGTACCTGCTCCACTAGCTTATCAAATGCACCTTCTAATTCAGCATTAAGATTAGGAACCACGCTAGGCGTAAAAGTCCCTATGACAGAGACTTGCGCTTCTGGCAACTGAGTTGAATGAATTAAATATAATTTGCCCTTATATAAATTAACAAGGTTAGCTGCTACCCGCACAGCATTGACCGAGCAATCAGAAAAATCAACTGGCACCAAAATATGCTTTAATTCCATAGTCTTTACTTTCTTGCAAAGTACCAGCTTAAGGGCAGTACATCAATGAGTTTGGCAAGCACCAAAATTGATTTTTGTCAGGATTAGTGCAAAATAAAAATCCCTCACCTTACAACCATAAGAAATTCATTTCATCTCTAGACCAAACCCTAACCAATGAATCAATCTACCGTACTCGAGGTAGTCAAAAATAAGACAGATACAGCAGCTATGATCCGCAAAATTAAAAGCGGTGACCAGCAAGCTGCCAGTGCACTTTACGAGCGCTATTATCGTGCGATGTACAATACCATCTTAAGAATGGTCAGCAACGAAAACGACGCAAAAGACCTTTTACAAGAAGGGTTTATCAAAGCCTTCAGGTATTTAGGCGGTTTTAAAGGTACCTCCACCTTGGGAGCATGGCTCAAAAGGATTATGATCAATACCGCATTGGAGCAATTACGGAAGCACGCTCTCTCGTACTCAGATGTTTCTGCAGAGGACGATGTGATGATCGATGAAATTGAGCAAGATAACTGGGGGGCGATTTTATCTGATGTACAACAAGTCCACTGCACTATTCTCGAGCTACCTGATGGCACTAGAAATGTGGTCACACTGTACCTGCTGGAAGGATATACGCATGATGAAATCGGAGCGTATCTGGGCATATCACCCGCTACTTCAAAAACCCAATATATGAGGGGTAAAAAATTGATTAAGGACAAAATGAAAGCACATTATGAGACAAGATCCTTTTGAAAAAGAAATGCATAAGCTGAGGTCTCAATTAGACCTTATGAATCCACCTAAGGATGTATGGGACAAGATAAGCGCACACGCAATAGGTAATAAACCCTTGGGTCGTACCATCTGGGTTTGGAAATCTGCTGCCATTATCCTTCTCGGGATGACGATTGGGCTCTCCATCCTCCTACTTCAGGGTGACTCTGCACCGAACTCGCTGAGTGATATTTCACAAGAATACAGGCAGATAGAAACGGACTACCAACGTGAAATATCTGACCTCTCTGCTCGCCTTATGATCAATGAGATCAATCAAGAGGAATTTGAATGGATCTTCGATGAGCTAGCAATGCTAGATCAGATTCAATCCCAGTACCTACGCGATTTAGCAAAAGGCGGTCATCGAGAAAAAGTAATAGGCGTACTGATCGATCAGTATGAGAAGAAACTCAACCTACTTAAAAAATTAGAACTCGAACTCAACAGACAACAAAATGAAAATGCAACAATTTAGAACCCTGGTCTTGACAGTAGTGATACTGTTCTCCTATGAACTACATAGTAAGACCAAAACAGACGGTGATCAAACTATCACGAAAACAGCTGAACTAGTCTTCCCTGTTAAAGCTGGCCATGCACTTGTCTTTGACGGTAGCAGTATCGAACTACAGATCGAAACATGGGAACGCGATGAAGTTCAACTAACTGCCACTGCCGTTTACAAGGGTAAGGAATCGAAAAAAATGACTGAATTCCTGGACGCCTTTCAACAACAAGTAGCCAGCCAAAGCTTTCAATCAGGTGACAGAATCGATATTTCCGCAGACTTAGAAGTTCCTAACAAAGTGCAAGTTGGCAGCAGATTCATAGGTGTTCAGATCTCATATGGTGATGACGAACTAGATATCTATTATGCGCTAAAAGTCCCTTCATACCTAGATATGGATCTTAAAGACTCGTACAAGGATGTATCCATCCTCGGGGACTATCAAGGTAATATATCCCTTGAGCACTACAGTGGTGATGTAAGAGCTGGGAACTTTGAAGCGCTCAAACTGGAACTTAAATATGGCGAGGCCAAGCTACAATCTGTAAACAATGGACAGTTTGTGCTATACGAACAGGAGCTTGAAGTTGAACAGGTATCAAACCTCAGGTTAGACATGAAATACTCTCAAATAACAAGTCAAGAGTTAAATACTGTCCAGCTTGAAGCATACGAAAGCGAACTAACAGTGGGTCGAATGGCTGATGTAACAGGGGAAATCAAATACACTAAAATCAATTCAGACATTGGCATACAGACATTAACCTTGACTGCTTCCTATGAAAGCCAAATAAAAGCAAAATCCATCGGTAGGTTACAAAACCGAGATAGCAAGTACTGCCAATATGAAGCAGTATCAGTCGATCACCTAGAGATGAGAAATTCTTATGAGGATAAGTACACTTTTGGATATGCAGGAGAGGTATTGTTGTCAGGTAAATACCTCGAGCTGATAATCATGGAACTAGGACAAAGTCTAGCTCTAGATGGATATGAAGCCAAAGTATCTATCGATGGTCTTTCAGATAAAACGGAACTAATCCAAATAGATGGTAAATACAATGTGCTGGAACTTGAAACAGGCACAAGTGCTGTCAAGCTAGATATAGACGTGGAATATGGGGAGATTGATTTTGACAAGAGTCAGTACACGAGAAAGGTGTATATAAAAGACGACTCAGATCTCATCATCGAAGCAGAATCAAAAAACTTCACAGGGCCTAGCATGACACTTATGCTACGCGGTTATGAGTTCAATGCAACAATCAATTAATAGTGTGAGGATCGGGCAAAGCCCGATCCTCACACTACCTTGACGACAATCTTACCAACCGTATGCTGACTCTGAATCGATTGATGAGCTGACTGAATCTCCTCTAAGGCATAATCCTCTTGTATGACTACCTGCAATTGATTCTCAACGAACAGTGCATCAATTTTTTCAAGATCAACTCTTCTAGCACGCACTACGATCGGATAGATTTTGTTAGCTCGGAATGGATTCAACAACCTACGAAAGGGATTAGGTGCAAGCGTAACAAACTTCCCTCCTGGCTTCAGTATACTTTTTGCTTGTTTATAAAGATCCCCAGATATCACATGCGCTTGAAAAAATACATCGTAGCGTATCTCTGATTGAAATACATCAGTATCTTCATAGCCAATCGCATAATCTGCACCCCTCGACGTACAGTAGGATATATTTCTGGAACTTGACACGGTCGTGACTTTGGCCCCTAGTTGCTTAGCGATTTGAATAGCAGCAGTTCCGGTACCTCCTGACCCTCCATAAATAAGGACGTGTTGTATCGGTTTCAAGTGAACCTGTTGAAAGGCTTGCCAAGCAGTCAAATACACACACGGAATGACTGCTGCCTCTTTTAGATCAATGCTTGTTTTAGAAAGATGATACTGATTGACCACGACGTAATCTGCGGCGGCTCCTCCGTTCAAATTTTCCAGGTAGCCAAATACATGATCCCCAATCTCAAAAGTTGTTACTTCCTCCCCGATTACCTCTATTACGCCTGCAAAATCAAAGCCAGTCAGTTTTGGAAATTTTCTATTCCTGAAATTCCCTAAAAACCCATTCCTCAGCGCCGCATCTTTAGGGTTTAGCCCAACATAATGCACCCGCACCCGCACACGATCAACCTTGACTTCTGGTAATGATACCTCGTCTATTTGTAGTACTCCAGGTTTCCCATATCGATGATACCTTACCTGACGCACTAGACTCAGAAATCTATTACAATACCTAAAGCAGGTAGTATTGATGAATTATCAGCATTTTGGATTTCGGTCAGCTGTCTAGGATCGATGACTTGCCCCTGACCATCCCGCACTAGGCCAAATGATGGCTGCGAAGGCAGGTCCTGGTTCAAAGCATTCTGCAATTCTACAAAGACATTGAGGGTAAAGCCCTTGAGGTTCCATTTCTTATCCAAACGGATATCCGTTTGATTAAATGAATCCAACGTCACGGATCCCTGTTGCGAGTAATCTCTGATGATGGTCGGATAGCTATTGAGCGTTGCAATAGGGTCGACAGGTGCAAATGGTGTCTGACCAAGGTACCTTACTCTTGCACTAATCTCCCAGTTGTTACCAAACTTGTATCCTCCGGTAAAAGTGATCAACTGACCATTATCCCATGAACTGGATATGAATTCATCCGGATCAAATCCAGTAAACTCACTGCGAAACAATGTTACTGCGAGGATAGCATAATAGTTCTTCGTGAATTTTTTCTGGTACAGAAATTCCACACCGTATGTCTGACCTCGCCCGACACTGGCTATCGGCTCATTACCAAGCACGGAAAAATCACCCCCTAAGTTGGCGAGCGAAACGCTATCAGTCAGCGACACTGGATAATTTTCATATTTTTTATAAAACCCTTCTACAGTTATTCTGGCTGACGGACCTACTAAGTACTCGATTCCAGCCACTAAATGGTCGCTTTGAATATACTCAGCATCTTGATTTTCATAGGCCCCTTGGTTGTCCTGAAATCCAAGAATCGTATAAGGAGGTATTTTGAAGTAACGACCAATCGAGGCGTTAAAACTCCATTTTCTCGCAGCATCCAAGGCATAAGACGCGGAAAAACGGGGACTAAACGTTCGAAAAATTTCGTGCCCTACATCCATGAATGTATTACCATCCAATCTTAGGCCTCCAGAAATACTTAGTCGCTCATTGTAGAATTTGCGGGAAGCTTGTCCAAAAAATCCATATCGATAAAACGACAGTGAATTGTCATAATTGAAGTTATTGACTTGGTTCTGAGTCGCATTGGAATAATCTGCACGCTGAAAAATCGAACCTGCTGACCAAACCCAATCTCCAGCAAACTTGGTGAAGTTATAACGTAACTTAGTTTCCATCTCGACTGACTCATTCTGAAGTATCAGTCCCTCCTGATTTTCATTGTCTTCAAATTGCCTGAAGTCATTTAGAAGCCAGTTGTTACTCAGCGTTGTTAGCATGAATCCAGTGCCATTTTTTAATCTTCTTTTCCAGCTTATCCCAGCTGTATTGGTTCGCTGCTGAATGATTGGGATCTGATCCAGCGTAGCTTGCTGTGCTTCATCGTACTCATCTGGCACATTGATACTGATGTCATCCACTGATCCAATTCCGGTAATCAATAGCTCATTATAATCATCTATTTTGTGCGTCAACTTGTACTGGTAATCCCAGTAATCAGGCAAAAAAGGAAGCCCGATCGCTTGAAATAAGAGCTGTAAATAAGAGCGTCGTACTGAAGCGATAAACGATGTGTTAGAGGTCTCAGCGTCCTTCTTAAATAAAGGGCCTTCTACGGTAAGTGCAGCCTCACTGCTACTAATTCTTATGTTAGTCTTGAGCTCCCTATTGTTACCGTCCCTTTGATCGAACTGTAAAACGCCAGACAGGACATTGTCATATTGTGCTCCAAAAGCACTGCTAGCTAGGGTAACTCCCTCGAAAAAAGATACATTCAATAAGCCTACTGGCCCGCCAGCACTCCCTTGCGTAGCAAAGTGGTTGATATTTGGAATCTCAATGCCATCCAGGTAATAAACATTCTCATTGGGGGCACCCCCTCTGATGATGACGTCATTTCTGAATCCTCCGATAGAGCCAGAAACACCTGGTAAGGACTGTACTACTTTAGCAATATCATTGTTACCGCCAGGGTAGGTAGCTATTTCTTCTGCGGACAGTTTTTGAATAGATAGCGGAGTCTCCTCCAGTTTGGCAAATGGGTTTGCTACGATCACTATTTCACCAAGCTGCGCTACAGATTCTTCCAAGTCGAAATTAACATCGGGAGTTCCACCCGTTCTCACTACCACACTGAATCTCGTCAGTGTCTGATAACCAACATAAGAAGCCTCGATATTGTATGTTTTTGGTTCAAGATTGGCAATCGTATAGTATCCATTATAATCAGTAATCCCACCTTGTGCGGTACCTGAGATTCTTACAGCCACACCGATCAAGGGCTCTTCGGTCTTTGCATCGATCACATATCCATTGATCACACCTGTGTTCTGAGCGCTTGCGGCAAAGGCTGCAAGTACAAAAACAGTGATTAATAGTTTGACTTTTGTCATAGTTTCCTTTTATTCCTTCTGTCAACCACTACTCTTACATTGTGTTTCGATATCAGTAATAAATAATTGAAATAGAACAAGGTTAGATAAACTAGATATAAATGATCACTATTTCAAATCAAGTCTTAACAGCAACCATCAATATCAAGGGGGCAGAGCTATCTAGTCTAAAGCAAAACTCTGATCAGCAAGAATACATATGGCAAGCTGACCCGATTCATTGGGGAAGGCATGCACCGATACTCTTTCCTTTTGTGGGTAAGCTGAGGAATGATGAATTTAAGTGGCAAGACCGTACGTACGTGATGTCTCAGCATGGGTTTGCTCGTGATATGGACTTCGAAATCGTAGATCATCAATCAGCATCTGCCAGCTTTCGATTAAAAAGCAGTGCGCAGACCCTCATGATGTACCCTTTCAAGTTTGAATTGCTAGTGCATTATGAGTTGAAGTACAATAAGATCTCAGTCGGTTACGAAGTCGTCAACAAAAATCCAGATGAGATGCGCTTCTCCATTGGGGGGCATCCCGCCTTCAATTGCCCTATGACATCTGGAGAAAAGCGCTCGGATTATCGGCTAGTATTTAACCAAAAAGAACAATTTACTACGCAACTCATAGAAGATGGTCTTCGAACTGGCTCTATTGAAGACCTTGGCGCAGGCACAGCCATCGAAATCACTGATTCTTTGTTTGATCAGGATGCACTGATCTTATCTGATTTGTCTTCAGAGAAAGTCACATTGCAGAAAGGAGACCAACCCGTGCTTTCATTTGATTTTAAAGGGTTCCCTTACTTAGGCATCTGGTCAAAGAGCAGTGCTTCACCATTTATTTGCTTAGAGCCTTGGTACGGAATAGCTGATCGAACGGACACGGATCAAAATCTATCCTCAAAAGAAGGCATGCAACAACTAGCTATCAAGGGTAAGTTCAATTGCAGCTTTTCCGTCGAAATCCTTTAAGAGCGATGAGCAATGTTTTTAAGTGCTCCCGGCCACGCTTGAGAAGACAACCCGTCTCGTGCGTTACTATTAATCATACAAACTACAACCTAGCCAAATCTCATAGGCATATGTTCTGAAATCTAATCTGATGATACTTAATAGAGCGATCTAACCCATTCAAACTGAAGAAGAAACCCCGTACGAACGCTTCCTTCCAACTGTTAAATGTCCGTGGGCATGGCTACAAACTTGTTTGTTAAATAGGAACCTGAATAACTAGTGAGATTGGTTTAATTTGCCGACTCTGAATCACTACCGCATTGAGCAAATTTGATATTACCGTACTGACAGATGATCGATATGAGTCTCCCAAGGAGACCAACGCCTATATCGACAATCTCCTCCAAGAAGATAAATACATCGTGGACGCACTCTTAGCTGAAGGATTGACGGTCAACAGAAAAAGCTGGGCTTCCAAGAGTTTTCATTGGGAAGATACGCGGTATGCGTTGTTCCGTACTACATGGGATTATTTTGAGCGAT
>JBLHTU010000039.1:0-24483 GCA_047627515.1 Cyclobacteriaceae bacterium
GAAATGTCATAAGTGGTAACTGGAGCCCACTCTCTTGGTACTTGGTGTAATGATCAAGGCACCAATATTTACTCTGTTAGGGTAAGTAGCAGAACTTGCCGGAATTTTATCTCTCCTTATTTTTTTTGATTGCTGCTGTTGTATCTGGCTTTAGTGCTTAAGCCCATATATAAGTGAGAATCATGTAACTATTACCAATACTTGTATAACCTCCTTAGTTTTTGATACCTCACCTTTACAGGGATACTGAAAGGCATTCAATAAGTTTTGTCAAGCCATTTGGAAGCATGCGTGCTTATGGCTAAGACGGACCTGCTAGAGGAATATCCGCTATTAGGTTACATTAAAAAACAATTGCAAGATGTCCATCCAAACAACTGATCCGAATACCAATAAGGCAGGAACGTTGTTCGAAGAAATGATGGTGAAGACAGTTGATATCAATGTAGTGAAAGACGAACAAGCAGCTATTGATCTGGCCAATGATTCTGATTTTGGTTTGGGAGGATCCGTATTCACACGAGACATCGAACGTGGTAAAAGAGTAGCCGATCAGATCGATACCGGAATGGTCTTTATCAACCACCCTACCTGGACAAAAGCCGATCTTCCTTTTGGTGGAACCAAGCAGTCAGGTTTCGGTCGTGAATTATCAGCGTTGGGCATTCAAGAATTTGTGAATAAAAAACTGGTTCGCGTAAGCGATCTGAATGACCCGTTTTAACCCGGATTCATTAATAGAACTTTGTAAGGAGATTTTAAAGTGCAATAAAAGTGAAGAAATGCATGATGGAGTCTCATTTTAACAAACACCTCACAATAAATAGCAATAAGATGCCAATACAATCGGTCACACAAGAAGTACTTAATAAACTGATGTCTGCAACAGAGGCACCATGTATCTCTCTTTACATGCCCACCCATCGAACGCATCCTGAAAATAAGCAGGACATGATTCGATACAAAAATTTAGTCAAACAAGCCAGGGAGTCGGTAATTGAAAAATATCCGACTGCCGACATTGATAAGTTAGTAGCACCTTTTGAAGCACTTGCCACGGATCAGGAATGCTGGATTCATGCGAACGATGGCCTTGCGGTGCTGGGTTCTTCCGAACATTTCGAAGCGATTCGCATGCAGCTACCTGTTGAAGCCTTGGTGATGGTAGCCGATAGCTTCCACACCAAACCGCTGCGACATATTCTGCAGTCATTGGATCGCTATCATGTGCTGGCCCTATCCCTGGATGCCATCCATCTTTATGAAGGCACTAGGTATTCACTCCATGAAATCGATCTTCCCGATGATTTTCCAAAAGCAATGGAAGCTGCACTGGGAGAGGAATTGACGGAGAAACATACTACCGTAGCCTCTTATGGCGGCGTAAGTGGCAATAGCACAAATATGCATCACGGACATGGCGGCAAAAAAGAGGAAGCAGACAGTGATGAGGAACGGTTTTTCCGTGTGGTAGCCAATGCTGTTTATGAGCGTTACTCAAAGCCTGGAGAGATCCCCTTGGTCCTCGCTACCTTGCCCGAACATCATTTTGTTTATAACCAGGTAAATAAAAATCCATTCTTACTGCCGAAAGGAATCGATATCAACCCCCAGGCTATTTCAATAGAAAAGCTGACGGAACTATCGTGGGAAGTGATGCAACCGGTATATCTAAAAAAGATGGATGCACTAACAGAAAAATACAATCAGGTAAAGTCCAAAGGCTTAGGTAGCGATAGCTTGGATGAGCTGCTGGAAGCCGCGGAAGCCGGCAGAATAGAAACCATTTTTATGGAAGCACATCGGGTCATTGCCGGCAGGTTAAGAAATAAAGTAACAGGTTCGTATGAAATGGCTGATTTAACGCAACCATTATTAGTCGATCAACTGGATGATTTAGGTGAATTGGTTCAAAAAATGGGCGGCACAGTCGTGATCGTGCCCAAAGACCAAATGCCCTCGCAAACAGGAATTGCAGCCATATTCCGATACTGATTTATAGTCATCATTACTAAATAAAAAAACATGATCATTCAATTTAACACAGACAAAAACATCAACGGAACCGAAGAATTTACGGCTTCCTATATCGCCCAAATAGAAGATGATCTAAGTAGGTATAGTCAACACATTACACACATCGAGGTTCATCTTAGTGATGAGGATGGTAACAAGAATGGATTGAACGCCATGCGATGTATGATTGAAGCCCGAGTAGAGGGTCGCCAACCCATTGCAGTTACCGATCAGGCAGACACCCATGATGCGGCCGTTACGGGCGCTCTTGACAAGTTGACTTCCTCACTAGACACCATAATGGGTCGGCTGAGTCATCATTAGGTAAAAGATTACGGATGCGCAACAAGGTCTTAAAATGAATTTATTAATAAATACAACCAACTAATATCATGCACGATAGCACTTGGCATTGGAGAATGGGGATTATCCCCATCCTTATAATAGTAGAAGTCCTCTATTTTTTTAAGATTTAGAAGAAGAAAATGAAATGAGCATAAACTTAGAATCCCTAATATGCGAGGAGGCCAAGTCCAACCGAGCCGACGTGGAACGGGATGAATCGCAGCGGCGCACCGTAAGTTTATCGCGACTTCCATGTAACAATTGGAAATAAACTAACACACATGAAACAGCATAATGTAAAAATAGGATCAATAAACTAGGTCACTCATGATGTACTGAAGATTGTTACTGTAACACCTCAAAATTACTTCTTCATCCCCAGTCTTACTCCGACTAGTAATAGAATGTATGTTCAAATCAAGGCATATCCTCCAACGTGTAATATGTGTAACAATGCTTTAGAAAAGTGTAATGCTTTGCATAGGAACAAATGGGACCTTAGCTACTAAACAAAACTATGATGGAAAACACGGGTATTGATGCAATAAAAAAGACGTTACAAAAAGGCACTTGGAGGAACCTGATCATTGCTGCTGTAATACTAGTGGTGCTCTTTTCATTCAAGCCATGGGTTCAGATAGGTGCCGGTGAACGTGGTATTGTTCAGAATTTTGGAGCAGTTCAGGATGATGTACTGAATGAAGGAATTCATTTCCGAATACCTATCATGCAGACGGTCATTATAATGGATGTTAAGATACAAAAGGCGCTTACAGATGCAGCTTCAGCATCTTCAGATCTTCAGGATGTCGATATGTCTGTCGCACTTAACTACCACATCATTCCTGAAACTGCCAATTTGCTTTACCAGACAATTGGTACACAGTACAAAGACCGAATCATTGATCCTGCGATTCAGGAAGTAATGAAAGCTGTGTCAGCTCGTTATACGGCAGAGGAATTGATCACGAAACGGCCAGCCGTAAGTGCCGAAATGCAAGAGGCACTTACTTCCAGGTTATTAAGATCCAATATCTCGGTGGATGCATTTTCTATTGTCCAATTTAGTTTTTCTGAAACGTTTACCGATGCGATAGAAGCAAAACAGACCGCTGAGCAAAATGCGCTTAAAGCCAAGCGAGACCTTGACCGAATAAAAGTTGAGGCTGAACAGACGGTAGCAGCGGCCACAGCAGAGGCAGAAGCACTAGGCCTGCAAAAAATGAATATTACCCCCGACTTGATTGAGCTTAGAAAGATCGAAGCTAACCTAAAGGCCATCGAAAAATGGAACGGTATTTTACCTCAGGTTACCGGAGCAGGCGCGATACCTTTTATCGGTGTGGGTGATGTTGGAAAAACGAATTGATTGAATTAATTAAACGAAAGATCCAGATGAAAACTTTTAAAAAAGATAACAAATCAGGTGCTAATCATGAGGGTGTGAACCCCAATATGCCCCTGAAGTTCCTGACCGCTTCATCAATCATGGGGGACAAAGTCATAAATCCGTCTAAAGAAGATATGGGGACGATAAAGGATATTATGATTGACTTATCCACGGGCAAGATTGAATATTTCATTATTGAATTGGGTGGATTTCTTGGGATTGGAGAAAAGTATTTCGCCTTTCCTTTTTCACTATTGGAGGTAGACCCAGCTACTGAAACATTCATTTTGGATAAAGATCCTGAAATGCTAAAAAATGCACCTGGATTTGACAAAGACCATTGGCCCGATACAAACAGTCATCAATTCCATAATTCAAATACATACTGGGGAAGTTTTATGGGAGCGAATACAGGAGGACCCTACTGATAGCGACTATATTATAAAGCCTATGAAGTCTTTAGAGATGCGGCCAAGGAAAAAACCATGAAGGTGATCCTGACAAATGCATAAAAATCACTAGCTAGCGCGCGTTTGCATTTGATTCTGCCTTTTTCGAGTCCTATAAAGTGGATACGTTTTTTTGATGCATGTCAGAATTAATAATAGTTGAATTTATTGACCAGATAGTTGAATACATACAGCAAAATCCAGTCGCGGATGAGGTTGTAGATCGAACTGAAAAGTACCTGCATTGATGTAGGTGTGATAGTACCGGAAGGAACGGCCTATTGGATGATCTGATGTTGAGGCATTCGTTACAAACGAGCGCAGGAACTCCAAGACCCGCACATGGGATTAATGTAATTCCTTTTCAGAGTTGTGTAACACATCATACCGCTACTATTTCGAAATTTATATTCAGATTTTAACTAAGAAATTTCATTTAACCCACTACAATCATGGATATGTATGAAGGCTATCACTTTGGAGGAATGCATCTGGTTTGGTGGATCATATGGGCTATTCTACTTTTCTGGGTTTTTGCCCTCCCGTACCGTGTTCCTGGGCAAAGGATGAAAACAGAAACACCCTTAACTATTTTGAAAAAGAGATATGCTAGCGGAGAGATTAGCAAGGAAGAATTCAACGAGATAAGCAAGGATCTCCAAAAATGAAAAATATGACAGCGCAACTAGCCCATTCCCCAGAGGTCAGTTGACGATTGCAGTTCAAAATGAACCTAAATAGAACTTATGAGCACAGTCAATAAATCAAAAAAAACACATATCAAGTTAGGATTTTCACATATAGAAACAGTAGAAATTGTTACATACATGAATGAATTGCTGGCTGATTACCATGTTCATTATCAAAAACTAAGAAACTTTCATTGGAATGTTGAAGGTCCTGATTTTTTCGAGTTGCATGAAAACTTCGAGAACCAATACAACAATGCCAAAGTGAACATCGATGAAATAGCTGAAAGGATCAGAGTTTTTGGAAAAAGACCTCTCAGCACCATGCAGGAATATTTGAACAGTGCCAGAATAAAAGAGAGTACAAAGGAATATGCACCCTATGAAATGGTGCAAGAAATACTGGTGGATTATGAAATCTTACTTTCTGATATGGTGAACATTACTAACTCGGCAAATGATAATGGGGATGCCGGGACCATCGACATGATAACCTCATTCATCAAAAAATTGGAGAAAAACCATTGGATGTTGACATCCTGGTTAAAAAATCCCACCGAGAAATCTTCGACCCGGACAAACCATCCCTGATCAAAATTTAAATCAACGACAAATTATGGAAAAGGTAAAAGCTAATAAAAATGAATTATTAAATGGTTGGAAATCCGTGTTTAATGACATGGGTGAACAGTTGAATCTCAGTTTTCCTGAGGTTGAAACTGCATTTGAAAAAAGAAAGAAACACCTCATCAGCTGGCTATCTCAGACCGAAAAAAAACTAGATCAGCTAAACGAATCCGGGAAGGGGGATTTAAAGAAAATTAGCACTAAAATAGAAGATTTGAAAGTGCAAGCATCTCTTGATAAGGCAAATGCAAGAGACGCATTCAATACTCAGCAAGATGAATTGAACTTAAAAATTCATGGCTTGAATAACGCCTTCAATGAAATATATAGCAATTCCGAAGGTGATCTTAAAGATTTTGTAGGAGAGGCCAAATCAGAATTGCGTAAGATTCAAATGCGACTTGAGTTGTTCAATATGCAATTGAGCCTCTGGAGAGAAGATGGAAAAGTAGAATGGGATGAGCTTAAGACTGATTTAAAGGAAAAACTCGCTACACTGGAAAATAATCTTTCAAATAATAAAGAAAAAGTCACGGAATCCAGCGACCATTTCACAAATGAAATGAGTCAGTCATGGCAACATTTCAAATCTGCTTTTACGCTAAGGTCAGAAAAGATAAAGTAGTCTTAAAATCAGGGGTCCCCTTTCTTTCTGGGTTCTACCAATGTAATAGCTACAAGTTCTAAATACTCTAATTAAGGTGAATTGTTTGTTAAAACATTTTCACTAAAACATCAATCACTATGAACTATTTTAATTCAAAAAACATCACCGGATCAACAATGACAGCCATTCGATTAACGGTCGAAGAGGCCCTAAAAACGGAAGGTTTTGATGTGTCCACGGAAATTAATATTCAGACAACCATGAAGACAAAACTGGATAAGGATTATTTACCTCATCTGATTTTAGGTACTTGCAATCCTGTTTTTGCAGATAAAGTACTTTCTGTAGACCAGCATATTAGCCTGATGCTCCCATGTAATGTTTCTATACGTGAGCTAGATAAAGAGGCAATTGAAGTTGCAGTTATTAACCCTTTGGAAACGATGAAAGCAATTGGCAACCCTCTGATTGAAGGGTATGCTGCAGAAGTAAGCGAAAAATTGAATCGCGTTTTAAATAGCATTTAGAAAGAAATATGAATAACAAAAACTTAGGTATTTGGATGGATCATTCGACTGCAAATTTGATAGACTTGAATGATTCTATGCAATGTCATACCATAGCATCAGATTTCACACACAATAAGAAAGTGGATGCTTTGCATAAAAGTGAAAGCCTCATGAATAACATAAGACAGCAATTGCATGAAGCTTCTTACAAAGAAATAGCTGCTGAAATTTTGAAGTATAATCACGTGCTGTTGTTTGGCCCAACCAATGCCAAAACTGAACTTCATAACTACCTGAACAAGGACCTACATTTTAAGGATATAAAAATTGCCGTGCAGGCAGCAGATAACATGACAAATAATGAACAAACTGCTTTTGTTCGAGTGCATTTCGGAAACCCTTAAAAATGACATACAATACTGTAAATATCTCCATGCCTCCTATTGATTTGAATTAAAAAAATGAAAATTATGAAAAACACAACTAGCTATTTTACCAAAATAACTATCGGATTGTTCATCACAATATTTGTGATTTCTTGTAACACTCAGCAGGGTCAGAAAGAAAACGAGCATAATGACATGATGGATGATGATCATACTGAAATAATGGAAGATACTACTATGATGGAGACGAACGAGGAAATGATGTATTAGCATTTATTAAATCACGATCATCGTTACTTCCCCCCTGCCTCATTTAGCATGAGGTAAGCGGCAAGCAGATTAATTGACAATAGCCGATTCAAATGAACAACTACAAAAAAGATAGTTTATCGCTAAAAGGTGCAGTTGCGCTTGGTACTGGAGTAATGATTGGAGCTGGTATTTTTGCCCTCTTAGGTCAAGTGGCTGAACTATCTGGAACGTGGTTCCCCTATATTTTTATTGTAGGAGCCATAATTTCTGGTTTCAGTGCGTATTCCTACATCAAAGTGTCGAATGCTTATCCCTCTGCAGGAGGAATCGCCATGATCTTGATGAAAGCCTATGGCAAAACCACACTTACGGCAGCAGCTTCTGTACTGATGGCACTTTCTATGATCATCAATGAAAGTCTCGTGGCAAGAACCTTTGGGTCTTACACTTTGCAGCTTTTTGAGGTAGCTGAGAACCCGCTTTGGGTACCTGCGTTAGGAGTTGCGCTTCTCATTGTTGCATACATTATAAATGTGTCAGGAAATAAGGTGATCGAGAAAACGTCACAATTGATGGCGGTAATAAAAATCGCTGGCATCATCGTGTTTGCTATTGGTGGACTTTGGGCTGCACATTTCACGCTAGGTGATCTACTACCTTCTACCGTTGAAACCTCCGGCTACTCAGCTGCCAGTTACATTGGGGCTATCGCGCTTTCAATATTGGCTTATAAAGGATTTACAACAATTACCAATAGTGGAGGAGAGATTACCAAACCGCACAAAAACGTAGGGAAATCGATCATTATTTCATTGCTCATTTGTACGGTAGTCTATTTTTTAGTCGCTATAGCTGTAAATAGCAGTCTTTCCATTTCAGAAATAGTCAAGGCAAAAGATTACTCTTTGGCAGAAGCAGCAAGACCTGCATTTGGCAAATATGGGCTCTACTTCACGGTTGGGATAGCAATTGTAGCTACGATATCAGGGGTAATAGCCAGCATTTTTGCTGTATCACGCATGACCGCCATGTTAACAGATATGAAGCTTATTCCGCATAGCCATTTGGGAATGTCAGGCAGTGTTCAAAAACACATGTTACTCTATATTGTTGTCATTGCAATTTCCTTGACTATTTTCTTCGACCTATCCCGAATTGCCTCTATTGGAGCCATTTTCTATTTGGTTATGGACATGATCGTTCACTGGGGTGTTTATAAACATTTAAGAAAAGAAGTAAATGCCAATGGGATCATTTTGATCTCCGCATTATTGCTTGACCTGGTGGTATTAAGTGCCTTTGTATGGGTCAAAGCCAGTTCTGATATTTTCGTTGTTATTGTTTCCGCCATAGGAGTTGTACTAGTTTTTGCAGGGGAAAAATGGTTTTTGCATTGGAAAGAAAACGAGTAGAAAACATAAATACGGACACTTTTGAAACTAAACTTAGTGCGATAGTTTTTAGTCTTATTTCATCACCGAATCCGAGTATAATGAAATCAGGAGGTAAATAGATAGTGTATTTAATACGCTGGATTATGTAATTGGTACAACAATCAAAAAACCAACAAAATATGAACGACCATAACTTTAAAGACTTGAAAGCAATTTTCGTGAATTGCACATTGAAAAAATCTCCAATGGTCAGCCATACATCCAGACTTATTGAGGTATCTAAATCCATCATGCAAAAGGAGAAAGTTGTTGTTGAGGAGATTCGTCTGATTGATCATGATGTGGCTACCGGTGTATATCCAGATATGAAAGAGCACGGTTGGAAAAACGATGAATGGCCTGAAATATTTAAGAAGATTATAAATGCTGATATTCTAGTCGTAGCAACACCAATTTGGCTGGGAGAAAAATCATCTATCACACAAAAATTGATTGAAAGATTGTACGGCATGAGTGGACAAACAACTGCTAATGGTCAATATGTTTATTATGGAAAGGTTGGCGGAACTATTATTACAGGAAATGAAGATGGCATTAAGCATTGTGCCATGGGAATACTCTATTCACTGCAGCATTTGGGATACTCTATACCACCACAAGCAGATAGCGGCTGGATAGGAACGATAGGACCTGGACCCAGTTATGGGGATACAGAATGGATGGAGGAAAAAATGAAAACCCCTGCAGGGTTTGATTCAGATTTCACGAACCGCAACACTACTTTCATGACCTATAATATGCTGCACTTGGCGTCCATGTTAAAAAGACAAGATGGTTATCCCAAATACGGAAATTCCACGAAAGAATGGGATGATGGAACAAGATGGAATTTTGATAATCCTGAGTACCGCTAAATTTAATCTGACAACAATAAATTTATATTCAATACAAGAGCGTTATGTCAAAAAATGTATCCGATCAAATCGTAGAAATGCTTGTAGAAGCTGGTGTTAAGAGGGTTTATGCCGTAACAGGTGACAGTCTTAATCCGATAAATGATGCCGTAAGAAGGGATGGAAGACTCCAATGGATACATGTAAGGCATGAGGAAGCCGGGGCTTATGCGGCTTCCATGGAGGCGGAATTGAACGGAATCGGTTGTTGCATGGGAAGCAGTGGCCCAGGGCATGTACATTTAGTGAATGGACTATATGATGCCAATAGAGCTGAAAACCCCGTGATTGCTATTGCCTCAACCATTTTTACAGAAAAAATGGGGCTCGATAACTTTCAAGAGACAAGGCCTGAATCCTTGTTTCAAGATTGTTCGAAATACGTATTTCAGGCCAATACACCCAAACAAGCCATCAATGGATTGCAAACCGCTATTCAGCATGCCATAAGCAAGAAAGGGGTGGCGGTTCTAGCGCTTCCAGGCGATGTGGCGGCAGCTGAACTAGAATCGGTGCATTCCTCCAATAAAAACTTCTATACCCAACCAAGAGTAATCCCAAGCCATGAAGACCTTCAGGAACTAGCAAGAATTATCAATGCGCATGAAAAGGTGATGCTGTTTTGCGGGCATGGATGTCGCTTTGCGGTAGATGAAGTCATGCAACTAGCACAAGCACTTCAGTCGCCTTTGGGGTATAGTTTTAGAGGAAAAATATTTTTTGAACGTAAAGAAAATCCCTATGCTGTGGGATTGAATGGACTCTTGGGCAACAAATCCGGTTTTGAAGCCATGCACCAGGCAGATCTCCTTTTGATGTTGGGTACAGATTTTCCTTATAGTGAGTTCCTTCCCGAAAAATGCAAAATTATTCAAATAGATACTAAACCTGAAAAATTAGGGCGTAGAGCTAAAGTAGACTTTGGATACTGTGGTGATATAAAATCAACACTGCAAGCGCTTATGCCTCTGGTTGAAGCAAAAACTGTTACTAATTTTCTTGACGAAATGCGTTCATTACATCAAGAAATTGAAGCTGAATACGATAGCTACGTGGAAGAAAAGGGATCTGTAAAAAACATTCACCCGGAATATGTTGCCTTTTTGATTGACAAATTAGCTAGTGATGATGCCATTTTTACTGTTGATACAGGGATGAGTGCCGTTTGGGCTGCACGCTATCTAAAAGCAGGTAGAAATCGCTACCTGACAGGGTCGTTCAATCATGGTTCTATGGCAAATGCTATGCCAATGGCTATAGGAGCTGGATTATCACATCCCGACCGACAAGTGATTGCTTTTTGTGGAGATGGTGGTATTTCCATGCTTTTGGGCGATTTGATGACGATTAGCCAATATCAAATTCCTGTGAAAATCATCATCTTTAACAACCGTTCTTTAGGAATGGTGAAACTTGAAATGCGTGTAGAAGGCTACATGGATTGGCAAACCGATATGGTAAATCCCGATTTTGTAAAATTGGCAGAATCCATGAACATCGCTGCATGGGAGGCTAAGGAATCCAAAGATGTGGAATCAGCCCTTTCAAATGGATTCAAGCATGAAGGCCCTGCGATTATCAACATTTTCACAGACCCCAACGCTCTAGCCATGCCCCCTTCCCTAAACTTTGAACAAGTAAAAGGATTTGCACAATCGATGGCAAAATTGATGGTGAATGGGAGATTTTCCGAAATAGTAGATACAACCAAGAGTGAAATAAAATACTTACGAGAATTGATATAAGCCACGATGAAAAAAGCTATTAGATTCACTTTTATCGCACTAATTATTTTTGCCGTGCTTATTGGTGTAAGTGTATGGCCTTTACCTGGTTGTATTGTTGTTGTTGTCCTGCTAACCCTCGTTGGATTTTATGATTTATTTCAGAAAAAACATACAATACTTAGAAACTTTCCAGTGATTGGCCACATGCGCTACTTATTAGAAATGATAGGCCCAGAGATTCGTCAATATTTCGTAGAATCAGGCACAGATGGCAAACCTATCGATAGAAATCATCGCAGTTACATATACGAGCGAGCCAAAGAGCAGCGACAAACACATCCATTTGGCACTGAGCTTAATATAAATGATGATGATTATAAATGGATGCAACATAGTATTTATCCTACCAAGAAAATGGAAACAACGCCGAGAGTTGTCATTGGTGGAAAAGATTGCCAACAACCTTACAGTGCCAGCCTTTTCAATATTTCAGCCATGAGTTTCGGTGCTTTGAGCAAAAATGCAATTCAAGCACTGAATCTGGGAGCTAAAGCGGGTGATTTTTTTCATAATACAGGCGAAGGGAGCATTTCAAAATACCATTTGCATGGTGGCGATTTGGTGTGGGAAATAGGCACAGGCTATTTTGGTTGTCGAGCAGCTAACGGCAATTTTGATGCGGAAAAATTCAAAGAAAAGGCAAATTGGGATCAGGTGAAGATGATCGAAATAAAAATCTCACAAGGTGCAAAGCCAGGTCATGGAGGTGTATTACCCGGATCTAAAAATGATGAGGAAATTGCTGAAATAAGAGGTGTCACTCCACATATTGATATACTATCTCCAGTAGGACACACTGCTTTTAAAGATGCCAAAGGATTATTGCAGTTTGTTAAGCAATTAAGAGAATTGTCTAATGGAAAACCTATCGGTTTTAAACTTGCTATAGGTAGCAAACGCGAGTTTATTGAAATATGTAAACAAATGCTGGAATCAGGTATAAAGCCGGATTTCATAACCGTAGATGGTGCCGAAGGAGGTACGGGAGCTGCTCCTATTGATTTTTCAAACTACGTAGGTATGCCTTGGGAAGATGCACTCATTTTCGTGGTGGATACACTCAATGGATACAATCTCAAAAAAGAGGTAAAGGTTATTACCGCCACCAAGATTTTTACGGCTTTTGATATTTTCAAAGCGCTATGTATTGGCGCAGATATCTGCAATTCCGCTCGAGGTATGATGCTGGCTTTGGGTTGTATTCAATCTCTGAAATGCAATACAAATGAATGCCCTACAGGCGTAGCTACTAATCGCCCAAAATTTGTGAGGGGTTTAGTGGTATCTGAAAAATGGAAAAGAGTCAGGAATTACCACAAAAACATATTGGATGATTTTCTGGAATTATTGGCCGCATCGGGCTGTAATGCACCAGAAGACATGAATAGAAGTTTGATTTTTAATAAGGTGAATAATCAATGGCTTTCCTACGCTGAAGAGGATGAAGCAATACAGAATGGCGACTATCTAAAAAAACAAAAATAAATGAGTCATTAAAATCAAACCCTATTGGGGTGGTTGAAAAAAAACATTCAACGAAAATGCCTTGACTGTTGAGGTAATGGGTGGCTTTAACACGTATTTATTAAGGCCTCTGCTGTTTTGCAGTCTGCTTCCATCCAGACACCGCTCTGTCCACTCCACTTATTAAATTCTGGAGTATTTGATCATTTAGAAATTCGAGACTGTCTACTGATTCCTGTTTTGGCTAGTTGCTCCGAAAACCAGCTCGCTATTACCAATTCAGTATCAATTTACCTGATTTGATGGCACCTTGGCTTTCAGACTTCACTATATAGAAATAAACACCGCTATTAACTCTATTCCCCTTAATATCGGTGCCGTCCCAATGGAAACCAGATGTCCCATTTGATTCATCGGGTATATTCAATATCCGAACCCTGCTCCCATCTATCGAATAAATTTCTAGTCTTACGTCCTCTTTTGAGTACCCATTGATTGGTATAAAAGTCTCTATCGAAAAGGGGTTTGGAAAGCTTTGTACTTCATCAAGTTCAACTTCATCAGCACTCAAAACCTGAAAAGCAGCAAAGTCAGATGTCTCAATATTTTCCTCCTCAGTGACTGTAAAATATTTGTTTACAGGCAAGTCTGTATATGATTCCTGAATACCCGAAGGCCATTTGATACTCATCTCATCGATCCGATCGAATTCGCCCAGCCCGAAATGCAGAATCAAACTATTTTGGGAGGCATAGCCAGTCGCACCAGTTATCTGGTCCATTTGTGTACTACCTCCTGCTTTAATCGTAATAGTTGTACCAATAGCAGATGCATTACTTACCGTACCCACTGCTTTGATCAAAACAGAATTATTCTCCTGATTATCATTCACAAAAAGCTGATTCACGGCTGTTGTACCCCAATTTGCGACGAAAATATCCACGTTACCGTCATTATTAACATCTGCGGATGCCGTGCCAAAGGATGCGTAGGGACTTTCTATGTTGGTATTGGAGCTGATTACAGGGAACGAACCTCCACCATCATTTTGATAGAGCATATTAGGTCTTGAAGAGATGAATTGATGATTTGCAAGGTAAATATCCTGGTCTCCGTCATTGTCGTAATCAAACCAAAAGGTGCCCCAGCCCATACCATTATCATCTAGCAAATAATCTTTTGCTTTATCTGTAAATGTGCCATCACCATTGTTCTCAAAGAGAAAGTTCTTACCGTAATTGGTCACGTAGATATCATAATCGCCATCTAAATCATAATCGCCAAAATCAACACCCATACAAAAGCAATTGAAATCTAATCCAGAACCAACAGAAATATTCTCGAATGTTCCATCACCCATATTTTCAAAGAGGACATTACTACCACCATCATTTAATGCATACAGATCCTGATCGCCGTCTCCGTCCATGTCAAAAAATATGGTTCCCATCGCTGGATCAATATTCAATGCGCCAGAAGCTAGCGTAGCATCTCTAAAAGTATTGTCGCTATTGTTCATATACAGCACATTTTCTGTATTGTAATTATGAACGTATATATCCAAAAACCCATCATTATCTACGTCAACGAATTGAACAGATCTAGGATCGAAGAGGTCTCCTACTCCTGCTGAGATAGTAATATCCTCGAAGGTCAAGTCACCTTGGTTCAGATAAAGGGTATTGGATGTATTAGTATTCCCAACATACAAATCCAGCAAACCATCATTGTTGATATCGCCCCAGGTAGCTGCCGTTGAGACACTAGTCGTATTGACACCAGCAAACTCCCCGATTTCCTCAAAAACAACATTTCCACGATTTAGATACAACTTATTCGGCTTCCCAGATTCTCTTACCGATACATACACATCTTCAAGGCCATCATTATTGATATCACCAAAAGAAATCCCATGGTTACTACCCGGATTATCAATTCTTGACTCAACGGATTTATCTAGAAATGCTACCTGAGCGTGCAATAACGCTACTCCAGAGAAAAATAGTAATCCCACAATACAGATCTTTCGTAGTTCCATACCAATAATTAAATTAGACACAAGTAGTAACTGATCACTGTTTGATGAACTTCCCTATGACTTTGTTCTTTGCATTGATTAATAAATAAACTCCTTCAGCAAGCAATCGAACATCGATGATGTTTTTACCATCTTTATTGAATTGAGGAACCTCCACAGACTTTCCTGCATACGTAATCAGTTGATAGTGTGATAGTTGTCCTTTCACTTGAAGAAAATCCGAAACAGGGTTGGGGAATAATAAGAATGCTTCACTAATTCGGTTTGAACTGAGCACCTCTTCTTTCCCTTCAAAAAATTGAGCCCCATAATTAAAGGCTGAATGCCCTACCTCTCTTCCAATTTTTCGACCTGGGATATCATCAATGGGAGGATGAATGCCACCCCAAATTCTCGATAAAGAGCACTGATCTGAGGCATCTCGGTAAGTTGCCCATTGTAAAACAACATCCGCGGATGGACCCTCTTCAAAAACCAGAAATTCATTTTTCAGAGCGGGAAATTCACCCATTCCTCCCGGAAAAAAGGGGTCTCCGCTTAGTTCTGTTAATACTTCCGCTGCCGCTCTTGAATAGGTTGAGTGACCTGAAACATACCCAGCAAAAGGAGGAGTCACGAAGGTCGAACGTTGATAGGGGTTCCAATCCGCTGCTAGTATCCAATCAACACCGGCATACGAAGTATTGGGATCCGGAATATATTGATGTCCTCTCCAGGCCTTGAATTTGATCGCTCCTACATGCTCATTTTGAGTCCCCGACAATGGATCTCCTATTTCAATAACTTCTATATAACCGGGGATTAACGCCACGCCGGCTGGATGATAATTGGATAGCGACTTATCCGATGACTGGCCTTTGCTAGCCATGTACCGTAATGCCGAAATAGGTCTGATATAGTCGTAGTAACCTTTGATGCTCCATGCAGCTATGGCTGCATCATGCATCGCTCCTCCTAGCAGGAAATACGCTTTCACATCCCACTCCAAATCACTTAAAATCTCCCCCTCACCTCTCATTCTCTTCTGGAGTGCTGAATCATCGGAAACTTCATTCAATATAGAGAACCAATGCCCCGGTGGAGTTTCCGAATCTGGACCGTCTGCCCAAAACTCAGCCAATATACGCGCATAATCAGATCGCTTCACCAATTGCTCTTCATAAGGAGATCCTGTGCTTGGATTGATCGCGTACCCTTCTCCCGTATCTCCTCCCTCAAAAAGGTCATAAAACGATTGATACTCTTCCTCCGTAGTAGGCAAATCATCAATATCAATATTTCCTAGTGATGAAGGTGCTATATCTACGAGTGTTTCATCTGCTGGATCCAAATGTGATGACCACACGGTAACCAACTGATGATTCCACCGATAAAACTCAGTCCCTTCTGTTCTTTCAGTTGTGTCAATGTAGGCGGGTGGTCCAGGGTCATGAAACACCTTGTAATCAAACCCATCTCTTGTGTACTCTGTTACATGTGAGTCATCCATTGAGAAGGGTACGACATTTCCCCATTCGGCACTTAAAAACTCAGGCTGCCCGTCCGGTATAGAATTGCCACTTTGATCAATAAATTCCTCAAACTCTAAGGGTTGCCATCGGTTTGGGTCAATTAAATCTCCTACACCCTGATCTCTGGGAAACAAACCGCCGTTGACGGGAGTATAATACGTATTGGCATAATTTCCCGACTCATTACTTCCGTCTGACAATCCAAATAGAATGATTTGTTCCGCAATATAATTTCCCAATGTTGCGGGTCTGCCATCAAGGTAATCTGTAGAGGTAATAGTTGGATCGTAGCCTAGTACCGAAAAAAGACTATCCGTCAATCTGAAAATTTCGAAGGATCCTGGAGAAAATTGAAACCTATGTTTCAGGAGTCGATTCGAAGCATAACTTATGGCTTCTTCTCGTGCTGCTTCGATATCACCAGCATACCCAAAACGCCGAAAATCAACTTGGAAATCGCCGAACGAATTTCCTAAAAAATAGGTCCTAGCGTTTTCATCATAAACAGCCCATACATCATACATGGCCATACTATGATGAAATAAGTTTCGTGCATGCACGGTAGGACGTGCCAAATCATTTCGTATCGCTTCAAGTAATACATCGTTCCAGGCTCTAGCCACCGAATGATCCTGAGCAGCGGAAACTGTAACGAAGAAATGTAAAAAGGAAACTATCAGAACTAAACGGGCCATACGTAAAAATACCTTCAAATTTTCTTTAACAATTGACCTTGAATCAAAATTTATAGAAATCGAAAAGGACTAATGCGAAACGCACGCATTAGCTGTTTAGAAGTGCTTCTAGTTTGAGATAGCGAAATATATTTTCCGTCTAGCAAATGACAATATGGTTCCCTTTATGTCATAATCCAGCCATCGTTACTCGTTTCTCAGAGAATTCACTGGATTCATTATAGCTGACTGAATCGTTCTAAAAGCGGTAATCGCTAAAGAGATCAGTGTGATGGACAAAAACGGCACGGTCACCGTGATCCAATCCATTTCTTTATAATTGGTGAAAATAGAGGAAATCAGAGCGTCGATTAAGTAATACCCTGCCACGACTCCGATCGCTGATGAAATGGTGAGCAAAATAAGGTAGTTACTGCCCACTAGGAGTACAATATGTTTGACACTCCCTCCTAGCACTTTACGCACACCTATTTCCTTTGTACGCTTGACTAGGTTGATAGACACCAGTGTGAACAAACCTAGACTGGATAACACAAAAGCAATCACTCCCAAAAAGCTGAAAATCGTCAAAATATTCCGATTGACCTTTCTTGCTTGACTGAGCAAATCATCCTGATAAAAACCTGCAAAGGTCTTATTGGGTATATTCTTATTCCATTCAGCCTCCAAGTAGTCAAATACACTATTGGTATTTTCGGAATTGGTCTTAGCTACAATGAAACTATAAGTACCGTCGTCATTGAATCGAAGGCTTCTCAAGCTTAAGACAGCTGGTTGCATAGGTGCCCAAAACCCAAACATATAGAAGTCTTTTAACACCCCTACAACCTTGTATTGTGTCGTATCATTTACTGCGACATATTGGCCAATCGGATCTGCCCAACCGAAGGCCTCCACCAATTTCTCATTGACTAGGATTCCTTTTTTATTATCAGAACCTTCAAATTCCGGAATAAATGAACGGCCATCTACTACTTCTAACCCCATCGTTTCGACATACCCCATGCCTACTTCCATCACGCTGGATTCGACCTCGACCCCTTGTTGATCTTTAAACGACAATTCAAAATTACTTCTGCCAATATGGTTTTTAGCTGTTGCAAAAGAGACAATATCAGCGTTGGCAAGCATAGATGTCTTTATTTGTGCGTACTCATTGGCATTTAGTAAATTGATACCAATCACTTGTTCATGGTCATACCCCAAATCAAGGGTTTCCTGGTATCGAGCGTTTTGAATGAAAGCAACGCTTGCAAATATGGCAATGACGGTAAAGGTGTATTGAGTAGCCAACAGGACTTTGGTTAGCTTCCCTGCTCCTTTGATGCTGACACCACCTCTCAAAATACTTACTGGCGCATATTTACTGATATACAAGGACGGATATAATCCAGCTACTACCGTAGTAAAAAGTAAGAGCAATACGAGATACACATACAGCAAGTAATCTTGCTTAAAATCAATTTCCAGATTCATACCATCCCACATAGCTCCGTAAGCAGGTACCATGTAAATAGCAAGCGCAATTGAAAGCAACAGCGCTATGGTACACACTGTTAAATTCTCAAGCATAAACTGTCTAATCAGCTGTTTCCTGCTTCCTCCCAGTACTTTTCGAATACCTATTTCTTTTAACCTGCGATTAGAATTGGCAATAGCAGTGTTCGTAAAATTGAAGCAGGCGATCAGTAGTATCAATATAGCCATGACTTGAGGCGTAATCACAGCCGCAGGCGGCCCGACTGTGGATAAGGCTTCCCAACGTACTTCTCTGGCAGCATGGGCATGATTTGACATGGGCACTAACTGAAATTTTTCAACCTTGAAATCTGGCTTAGCCTCTTGCTGTTTTTGCACATAAGGCAACAACAAAGCCTCAAATTCTGCCACTTTAGAAGGATCTTCAAAGAAGGCAAAAGTACTTTGCGCAAATGCTTCCCAATTGCCTCTCACCCCATCATCATACATTCGAAATCGATTCTCAAAGTTTAACAGCATATCAAACCGAACAGAAGAATTGCTAGCAACATCTGCGACCACAGCGCCAATGATAAAATTGAAACTCATACCTGAATCATCGAAAACAGTCAAAACACGACCGATGGGATTTTCATCACCATAGAATTTTTGAGCATATCTCTGTGAAACTACGGCTTGATCTATTGTGTGATAGGCCTCTGCAGACCCTTGTACTACGGGAAAAGTGAACGATTCTAAAAAGCCTTCGTCTGCATAGCAGACACTTGTGTTAAAAACCTTATCGTATCCAAGTTTGGCATCTCTCACGGTAAAGACGTGGGCCTCAAAACGGAAAACACGATCAGCAGAAGGAATTTCGGCTAGAATCGTTGTGGCCAAAGGCATCGGTACTCTTCCATATTCTTCGTAGACCCCCTTATTTTCTCTAATGCCGTGGAACTTATAGATTTTATCGATCTGAGCATGATTAGCATCAAAATCCCAATCATACTTAGCATTCTGATAGGCTACAATACAACAAGCCAGCGCTAATCCAAGTCCTACGATATTTATACCAACATAAATCTTGTTCTTAAAGAGTTGTCTGAAGGTGACGATTAAGAAGTTTTTGAGCATCGTTGATATGGATAAGGTTCAGAAAAGGAACTTGACTCTAAGAGTCAATCAGTGTGCCACAGGGACTATGTATTTGATTTAGAGCCTTTTATAAAAATACTATAGCATTTAATGTTCATTATTGAACATCCTTTGAAGCTATTCTGTCCGCTTCAAGCTAGTAGACAAAGGGCGATAGAGGGATTCGGACTCTCGCAAGCCTCTCTAACACATCTAACCTATCTCACTCGATAAAAGAGATTCTACTCTCAATATGCTATGATATTCCATCTGAAAAGACCTGTAATGATGCTACTCAAATAAGCTGCCCGTTTTGGGCAGAGCTTCCCTCTTCTGATGAATAATATAGAGCTGGCCGCAGGCATTAGCATCGCTGAGTGCATCGTGGTGATTGAGCGGAATATGGTATTTCTTACTTAAATAAGCTAGTCCTCTTCTGAAAATCTTACGGGTACATTGCCCGACAAACTCAGGTTGTATTTCGTTATAGTATGTCAGAGAATGCTTCAAGCATCGAAAATCAAATGAAGAATTGTGTGCAACTACAACTTGGTCTATAATGTGATGCTTAATTTGGTGCCATGCGTAGTCAAAAGAATGTGCATGCTCCGTGTCCACTGGTCTGATGCCATGAACTTCTATATTACGTTCAAAATAGTAGTTGTTGGGAGGCTGAATTAGTAGGTTGATAGCATCAACCTGTTCACCATTTTCGAAACGCACCAATCCGACCTGACAGATACTCTCTGGCTGCCAAGTAGCTGTTTCAAAATCAATTGCCGTAAATGCAGGTAATGACATTTCGTTTATGTGAATTGGCCGGCTAAGATAAAAAAGCTTCCTTTTCTATCTATTTTAATCGTCTCCAAATGGACCGACTTCTTTACAGTCGGTCAACCGCGACTTTGTAGGTTGGATCTTCCATAACATTGACGTCTATGATCTCCTCAGCATTCTTAAGTAGCTGCCTACAATCTGCGCTTAAATGCTTCAAGTGGACTTTCTTTCCTACTTTCATATAACGCTCAGTAATCTTATTGACTGCTTCGATCGCAGACATATCTACGATACGACTCTCCTGGAAGTCAATTACGATTTCTTCTGGGTCATTGAGAATATCAAATTTCTCATTGAAGGCTGTAACGGAACCAAAAAATAATGGGCCGTAGATCTCATAATGCTTCGCACCACCCTCATCTATATGTTTTCGTGCTCGTATTCTTTTGGCATTGTCCCAGGCAAAAACTAAAGCGGCAATGATCACTCCTGTTAGCACAGCTAAGGCCAAATTATGCAGAATAGCTGTCACCAATGTCACTAGCACCATCACTAGAATATCTGACTTTGGCATTCGCTTGATTGTACGAAAACTAGCCCACTCGAAGGTCCCTATCGCTACCATCACCATTAATCCGGTCAAGGCAGCAATCGGAAGTTTCTCTACCAAATTGGCACCAAACATGATAAAAACTAGCAGCATTAGAGAAGCAACGATACCTGATAGTCTAGCCCTAGCTCCAGAAGAGATATTGATCAAACTTTGTCCAATCATAGCGCATCCTCCCATACCAGAGAATAGTCCTGATAGTATATTTGCAGTTCCTTGCGCAATCGCTTCCTTGTTACCACGGCCTCTTGTCTCGGTGATTTCATCCACGATATTCAACGTCAAGAGACTCTCAATAAGACCAACACCCGCCATGATAGCTGCATAAGGTAAAATCAGCATCAATGTTTCTAAAGTAGCTGGTACGACTGGTATATGAAAAGGAGGAAATCCTCCACTGATAGATGCTATATCACCAACTGTCTTCGTATCAATTCCAAAACCAACAACGATCCCAAAAATAGCCAAGATAGCTACTAATGAAGCAGGAATAGCTTTACTCAACTTAGGTAGACCCCAAATGATGCCCATAGTAAGTAGTACTAATCCGCCCATTGTATACAAAGACGTTCCTGTCAGCCAATTGCCATTATTATCCTGAAATTGAACCATTTGCGACATAAAAATGATGATCGCAAGGCCATTAACGAAGCCAAAGATCACAGGATGTGGAACCAGTCGCATCAACTTACCCAAGCGAAGGAATCCAGCTACAATCTGAATAACACCCGCTAAAATAACAGCAGCAAATATGTACTCAACGCCATGTGATTTGGCCAAAGCCACCAAAATAACAGCTACAGCACCTGTAGCACCTGAAATCATGCCAGGACGCCCCCCTAAAATAGACGTAACGAGTCCCATCACAAATGCCGCATAAAGCCCCGTCAATGGAGAAAGGCCAGCGATTAAAGCAAAGGCCACTGCCTCCGGCACTAAAGCCAACGCAACTGTCACCCCAGACAGAATTTCATTTTTGTAATTGACTTTTAAGGATAGGTCAAAAAGATTGAAGTGCTTTTTCATGGATTAAATAAGATGACAACAAGGGCTGTCTAGATGCGAATTGCTTTTATAGTAACGAGAGTTTCTATAAGGCCGCAATTTAACTTATTCTTTAAATAGTGTCTCTTTTCGGGTCAACTTAAGTGTTCAAAATGACTGAGATCTCTTGAATTGATTGTCTTGACAAGTTCTTAGAGCTTTGAACGATGGATTTAGCTCGATTTTCTATTAACTTTCTCTTCCAAACAACCAACTAAATATGCTCGCTGACTTTCAAATAAAAAAGCTGACTCACCTTTTTCACATTCTTGACTTTGATCATAATAACCTGATCGAAAAAACTGACTTCGAGGGTATCACAGAGAATATTGAAATTTTTACTGGAATTGTACAGGAAACAGACCGATTACTTGGGCTGAATGAACAGGGAGAACTTGTCTGGCAAAGCATCAAAGACTTTTTCAACGATCAAGAGATTACTTCTATCGACCTGCACCAATGGCTCGGTTTCATGGAAAATCATTTTTATAGTCCTGAAGAGGACGTCATCAATGCCAATATAAAGCGGCTCGTGAACCATATCCGCAATGCTTTTGACAAAGACCACGACCTGAGGATATCAGGTTTGGAATTTATGTGTCTATTCGTCTCTTGTCGTGTAGAGGTCAGGTTTGCACACAAATGCTTCAAAACCATTGACCTTGACAAAGATGGATTTATTGATTTGGATGAATTATATATCGCAGCGAATCAATTCTTCAAAAGCAACGACCCAAACGATTCTGGCAACTACCTGTTTGGTGAATTAGGTAGCACACATTTTTCCACAAAAAAACCGCTATCATTCTAGCAAAGGCTAGGCTCTTACGATTTCAGACCGTTCCAATTGCCAAAAATCCAGTTTCCTTTGTCTAAAGGATCATCTGACAAGAGAAAGGTCTCTACAGATCTGATCAACTCATATCTCGAAAGTCGCATATCACGATTCAGGTCAAGATTATCGAATGCTTTGTCAACATAGGTAACGTCGATCCCATAGATATCAAACACTTGCTTGTACTCATCCAAGGAGATGTAGCCGTCATTATTTTCATCAAATAAATCAAATATGTAGCCGATAATTAGCTCTACATAGTCGTCTAAGAAATCTTCTTTCCCAGACTTGAGGACTTTCTCTTCAAAGAACTTCAACCATTGATCTAGGTAAATACGTTGTTCGTCTTTGTGAGGTATATCTGTTAGCAACCGATGGAAAAGTGCTACTGTTTTTCTCACCAAGAACTCATGGTGCTTACTTGCAGATTGATACTGCAGTTTCTCACACAGACGATCTGCGATATCTGTAAAATCATCTAGCTGCAAAAAATCATTGTTATTAAGATCGTACAGGCTAAAAAAATAGGCGAGTTTGTTTCTCTGAAAATCTGATAACATGGTATTGGTTGAATTACAGTCTTTCTCTTGCTGGAATAAATACACTTATGTACAATGAAAGATAATATAATACCCCCTAATACCTTGCGAGTAATTAAAATATTAGATCTAGCAATCTGTGCTTTTTATTTGATCAAATGATCAACTAATTTCGGGTCAAGTCCATGCCGCAATGACTCGAAAATGGGAAATAAAACAGTATGAAGAAGCAGTCGCAGACTGGGAAATTAATAGATATTTAGAAGGCATCTAGCCAAAGCCAATGCAGAGAATAATAGATTTTAGTGAGATTGTACGTGAGGCCTGGGTAAAATATGACGAGTCCAGAAGTATAAAATCAATTGAAGACATCAGTGCCAAGGTATCCACCAATTACGTATATAGGATACGATTTGAAGACGAAGGGATCATCATCGCTAAGTTGTCCTATTTTGGGAAGTTTGAGAATTTTGTGGATGACCACACGATCATCAACGCGCTAGCGACCAACCTTCATGAGCCGTTTGAAAACTTCTTAGCTAAGTCACTCACGAAGCACGGAGACTTATATGTGTATCGACATCAGGATACAGCATTAGATGCATGGGTCGTATTTTACAACCCAATCAAAGTAGGAAAAAAACCTGCAAAAAAGCAGACCGAGGAGCGCATTAAAAAATTAGGAGCCGAACTTGCTGGATTTCACAAAGCTTGCCACACGGTAAAAAACACCTTGCCTCCTACCTATAAGCAGATCAACCATGATATTGAGCATCTCCGACAGATTATAAAGACAGACGTTGGCGCATTTGAATACCGCGGTCAAATCGACGAAATTCGCAAACAATGTGATTTATTTGAAGAGAATTGCGCTGCCCTAAATCTCAATAATCTTCCGTCAATTCCGGTCTTTGTAGATTGGAATATTGGTAATTTCTCGGTGAGAAAAGATTACAGTATGTTCTCAAGAT
>JBLHTU010000040.1:0-24194 GCA_047627515.1 Cyclobacteriaceae bacterium
CCCAAAATCTTTTTTTATAACCAGATCTACGTATGGCTTTGCGCACATTGCCTGGGCCACAATTATATGCTGCAATTGCTAGCTCCCAGTCATCAAACGTATTGTAAAGATCTCGTAAATGTCGGCATGCTGCATCAGTTGCTAGCAGTGGATCCATTCGGTCGTCGGTATACCAGTCATATCTCAAACCATACATTTTCCCCGTAGAAGGAATAAACTGCCATAGCCCTACGGCACTTGCTGTACTTATCGCATTCGGCTTTAGACCGGACTCCACAATAGCCAAATATTTTAGCTCTTTGGGGATATCATATTTTTCTAAAAAGGGCTCAAATAAGTCAAAGTAATAGTCAGCACGATTCATCACACCTCTACTGTAATCCCTATTTCTAACAGTAAAATAATCCACAAAAGACTTGACTCGCTCATTAAAAACCAATGGGATGTCACCTTCAATACAAGCAATTCGGTCTGCTATTTCACCGTAAGTCGCATCAGGGATATAGTCGAAAGGAGTAGGCTGCTTTTGTGCTGTCACCCCTAGTCCACTAAGGAGCACTACTAGAAAAGAGAGGCTGTAAGTGTACTTTAGCTTCATTGGTTATACAGTCTGTGTTATCATCAGACGATCAGCAAAATGCAATAGCTTATGCTCTTCAAAAGCACCAGAAATAATTTGCATACCGATGGGTAACCCGCTCTTATCTGCTCCATAGGGAATAGAAATAGCTGGCAAACCAGATACAGATGCCTGCACGGTAAAAATATCAGATAAATACATTTCTAATGGGTCCTCTGACTTTTCTCCAATTTTGAATGCGGTGGTAGGAGTCGTGGGCATGACAATGAAATCATGATTCTCTAAAATATTGGCAGTGAAGTCCTTCACTAGACGACGCGCTTTTTGTGCTTTGGTATAAAAGGCATCTTGGTAACTAGACGACAGCACAAAGGTGCCCAATATGATCCGGCGTAGTACCTCCTCGCCAAAACCCTCAGTTCGTGTCCTTTTGTACATCTGCTCCAAAACTTCTGCACCACCTACCCTTTTTCCGTACCGGACGCCATCGTATCTAGACAGATTTGCACTAGCTTCAGCTGATGTTAGGATGTAATAGATAGGTAGCAGATAGTCCAAGTATGGAAAACTCATCTCCACCACTTCATGTCCTTGCTCGGTGAGCTGCTGCCTAAAATTTGAAAAAGATTCCTTTATTTCCTGCGTACAACCGCTTGCACTGGAAAGCTCTTTGAAGAAAACAATTTTTTTGTTCGCTCTTTGTTCTTCGTGAGATGGAAGGGCTGGTTTTTTTGAGGAAGTACTATCCCGTGGGTCGTGTCCTGCCATGACATCCAGCACTAATTGTGCATCTTCGACAGACTTGGACAGAACCCCGACGCAATCAAACGAGCTTGCATAAGCGGTCAAACCATACCTTGATATCCTTGAATATGTAGGTTTTAGGCCAACGATTCCACAAAAAGATGCAGGTTGTCTGACGGAACCGCCTGTATCGGAGCCGATACTTACCTGACACATATCTGCTGCAACTGCTGCCGCACTGGCACCGGATGAGCCTCCAGGTACGGTAGATTCGTCTATAGGATTACGTGTAATTCCATATGCCGAATTTTCGTTAGAAGACCCCATCGCAAACTCGTCACAGTTCTGTCTACCTATTACGATAGCATCTTCTGTCAAAAGACGCTCAATACAGGTTGCTGTTATCTGGCTTTCAAAGCCTTCTAATATTTTACTTGCACAGGTTAGCTGATGGCCTGAGAAGCAAAACAGGTCCTTGATACCAACAACAAGACCCGCTAATCTTCCTGCTGACCCATTCTTTATTTTCTTATCAATAGCCTTTGCTTGAAGCAGTGCTTCGACTGAGAAAACCTCCAGAAAAGCATTAATTAAAGGATTTTTTGCTTGAATAACTGCCAGATGATGATTAACAATATCTTCACAGGAAACGATGCCTAGATCTAGGTCGGATCTAATTTCACTGTAACTATGATAGTTTTTCAACTCTTAGATGTATTGTCTTCAGTAGTTGAGTTTGTGGTATCGTCTATTTCCTTTTTGATGTCCTTGGTGGCATCCTTGAATTCTCGAATTCCCTTTCCAAGACCTCTTGCAATTTCAGGAATCTTCTTAGCTCCGAAAAAAATAACCACAAACAATACGATAACAATCCATTCCCATCCTCCGGGCATTCCAAGCGCTAGTACAGTATTCATGAGTTTCGTATTTAAATAACTAAGATCCAAAGGTACTGATTAAATCATCCAATCAATTAATTCACTAGCCATTTTTCGGGATCCAACTTGTCGGTATTTTTCCAGATTTCAAAGTGTACCTCTGAGACCCCATCACCATTGGTCTGCACGGTCCCTATTATATCTGAAGCATTTACAATTTGACCTTTCTTAACGTTGACTTCCTTCATTTTGGAATAGACTGTATAGTAAGTCCCGTGCTTGATAATCACTACGTTGCTATAACCAGGAAGAAAAGCTTTCGTTCTCACTTCACCAGCAAACACTGCTTTGACCGGCTCGTCTATATTCGTTTGTATTTCGATACCCGTACTTTCAATTGGGATGTTTTTCAACACTGGGTGCGGTTGTCTACCAAATTTTAAAGTAATAAAACCAGAGGCTACAGGCCAAGGCAGCTTATCTTTGTTCTGCTCAAAAAGCACTGTCGTTGCTTCTACATCTGCGACGTCTGCTGTAGACATGGATCTACTTCTGTCTAATTCAGCTCTGATTAAATCTGCGATCAGTCGGTCCAATTTCTCCACGGCCAACTTGCTTGCGGCCATCCGCTTTCTGATCTCTTGCTTTTTAGAGTTCAAGGATGCGATCACTGCACTTTTTCTTTTCTTTAGAGCTACTAATTTTTGATTTTCTATCACTTGTTGTGCCAACAAGACCGTTTGTTCCGCTTTCTTGCGTTCTACATCTTCTAACTGCTGGTTAAGCGCTAGTGATACTTGCTCAATTTGTTCTGCTTGTACTTGCCTTGCCTCACTGTACTGTTCCATATACTTGATACGCATGTACAGTTGATAAAAAGTTTGGGAAGAAAAGAAGAATGTGAGTAAAGTAAACCCCTGATTGACTTTGTAGGTCACATACACCATTTCGGCGTATTCGTCTTTGAGGTTTGTGAGATCCCGTTGTAATGAAAACACGACGATATTGAGATCGGTGATTTCTGATTCAATTAACACCAGTTCTTCCTCCAATGAATTAATCAATCCTTCTCTGGCAGAAATTTGCTGATTGATCGCATTAAGTTGCCCAATATTTACCTTCCGCTCAGATTCAGTTTCTGATAGAATCTTTTCTGCTTCAGCGATTTTTCGTAGATTTTCTCTCTTTTCCTGCTCTAATTGTGCTTTTGTTTTTTGCCCTAGCGCCGTAAAGGCTAAGAAGGCCAGACACAATAGTAAACTACAACGAAGAATATTTCGATGGGATGGTAAAAGGAAACCTAAGTGGCTTGTCTTCAATATTTGCTTTGTTATAACCTATTTCTATTGTGGTTTTTGAGATCGTATTTGCCTGATAATCTAAGACCGCTTTTACATCAAAGGGTAGTAGCTCTTCAAATACAGGCTTGAAATCACTGTAAGTTACAGAGATTGAATTATTAGACTTAATATCTCTTGCCTCAAAGGACTGCAGTTTTCTTGTCGGCAGCTCTATTTGATTGGTAATTACGATATCATCTTGCCGATGCTGATATTCAAGAGAATTCTCTCCCTTGGTCAGCGGCTGCCTAGCGTACGGATAAGTAAGATTTCCTAGCACCACCGATTGAATCAAACTAAATGATATATCAAAACCATAGGTATTACTGATATCCGTATAGCTCAATTTTAGATAATTTCTATTGATACGATCCATGAAGAAAACTGAATCTGTGGCTATTAATACTCTAGCAACTTCTAGGCCCAAGCCTGGTGTCAGAGAAATCCAGATAATACTATCGTGGGCCATCCTAATATTGGCGATACCTGAAATGTCTTTCTTGCCGTCATCAAAAGAAATCCTCGCTCTGGCCGTCATGTAATCAAAGCCAAATTCATCAACAATCAAATTTCTCTTACTGGAAAAAGTTGTTGTCCTTTTACAGCCTACCAACAATAATAAAACGACTACTACGAGTATTGATATTCTACTCATAAAACTGCTTATCTGATATTTTTTGATCGATCTGATCTGTGTGCTCGCCTAGTTCTTTAGCTTTTTTCCATTGCTCGATGGCATCTTCCACTTGGCCTAGTTTAAATAAGACATCTCCATAGTGTTCGATGATCGTACCGTCCAACTTTAACTCTGCTGCTTTTTTGAGAAATACTTGAGCTGCAACATAGTCCCCTTTGACAAAAAGCACCCAACCATGCGTATCAAGAAAAGTCGCATCATCAGGGTTATTAAGTACCAATCTCGAAGACATTTCCAGCGCCTTATCCAAGTTTTCTTTTCGCAGAGATAAGAAGTATGCGTAGTTATTAAGGACGTGGTCATTATCAGGTTGGATGGCAAGGGATTGATTATATGCATTATCCGAAGCTGCATGATCCTTTAGGCTGTTGTTTACATCACCCAATTGTGCGTAAAAAAGACTTTTCAGTGAAGGCTCTTTTGCAAAATCTACTCCCTGCTCTAGTGCTCTTTTTGACTTCCGGAGATCTTGCGTCAAGTAATTTCCGATACCACTATAAAAGTAGAAGATCGCTTGATTGGGGAAGTACTCAATAGCACGATCAGCATGAAAAGCCAAGCTATCAAACTGTTCCAATTGGTACTCAAGGTTGACTATATTTTGCCACACAGCATAGCTACTAGCAGAGAGCGATATAGCTTTTCTGTAATGCGATAAGGCTACCATTGAGCTATCCAACCCTAGGAAAACATCCCCAGCAAAGCCCATTGCCTCAAAGGCCGAGGGGTGAGCCATGACCATATTGCCAACAATATCCACCAAGTCTGAACGCATCTCCTGCGTTTGCACAAAGGGTAGGTAACTATTGATTATTTTAATTTTAGAGCTCAACTGAACAGTACTGGAGCCAGCTGGCACTTTCAATAAAGCTAGCGCTTTCCTATAATCTCCTCCTTGCCGCTCTATTTCAGAGAGCAAAAGATAAATATTGTCGTTTTCTGGATACGCTAACTGAAACTGCTTCAGCAATGGTTTTGCCTCTTCTTCGAGATCATTAGCCATCAGAATAGTACAATATTTTAGAATTAGGTCTGGTTGATCTGGCGTTGACTCAATTAGTTTTTCCCAATCTGACTTTAGGGATTCCATGTCATTTTGACGCAGGTAGATTTGCTGCTTTTCGCGTAGTAGTTGCTCTGATATACCTAGACTTTGCTCTGCTTTACTAAAAGCGTTTAACGCGTTATCATACTTTTCGATGTACTTGTAGATCAAGGCCAATTCCAACCAGTATTCATCCGTGCTAGACACATTCTCTATTAGATTTTCATACGACTTGGCGGCAGCAGCATAATTATTCTGGGCTTTGTGGATCTCTGCTTGAAAAAGATAGTAGTACTTGTTGTTCGGGTCAAATAGTACTGCGCTGTTAATGTTTCGCAATGCCTCTTCGTTCTGCCCATTCTTAAGCAGCACCTCTGCTAGCTTAAATTTGACTGCTGCATTCGTTGGATTCAGTTCTTCCGTTTTAAGAAACAACTCATACGCCTTTGGATAATTCTCCAAAATAAGCTGCTTTTCAGCCTCGATAAAGGTGGTTTCCGCCTGAATAGCACGGTCACCAGTAAGGGGTAGTTCCTGAACGGCTACTTTCTTATCTTTCTTACGCCGCTGTGCAGTGGCAGGAAAAATGAAAGTGATAGAGATAACAAGAATGAGAAGACGTACAATCATCTAAGAAATATGCGTTTTGGAAAGTCTAACGAGCGCCGCGCTAGCTTAGTTTTAAGAAGACAAAGTTTAGTTTAATGATTCGTTCGCCAAAATTATCCAAGAATCAAGACATTACTACTCTCCTTTAAAGTCTGGCTTTCTTTTGTCCAGGAAGGCAGCGGCTCCTTCTTTGAAGTCCTCCGTCCCACAGCATCTTGCAAAAGCATTTGCTTCTGTCTGATACCCATTTTCAGAATGGTTAAATACAGCGTTTACACAATCAACCACCAGTCCAATTGCTACGGGAGCTTTTCCACCTATCTTAATCAATAGCTTGGTAGCTAGATCTATTGCGCCTTGACGATCATCCGCCACATGATTAACTAACCCCCATTCCAGGGCTGTTTGTGCTTTGATCATGTCAGCTGACATCATATATTCAATTGCTCGGCCTTTACCAATCAACTGAGTGAGTCGCTGTGTTCCTCCATATCCCGGAATTATTCCCAAATTAACTTCAGGTTGTCCAAATTGGGCATTTGAAGAAGCAATACGCATGTGACATGCCATCGCTAGCTCACACCCTCCTCCCAACGCGTAGCCATTTACAACAGCAACGATAGGCGTATGACAGTTCTCAATGAGGTCAAATATTTCTTGCCCCTCCTCGGAAAACTTCCGTGCGTTCATTTCATTTAGCGTAGTAAACTCTGAAATATCAGCTCCGGCAACAAATGCTTTTTCACCGGCACCTGTCAGGATAACTCCTTTGATGTCTCGGTCATCATACACCGATTGGATTGTCTCCTTCAGCTCAGTAAGTGTCTGCTGATTGAGCGCGTTGAGTTTACTTTCTCTATTGATCGTTATGGTGAGGATACCCTCATCCATTGTCAATGCCAATGTTTGTAAATCCGCCATTTAATTGTAGTTTAAAAATTAAAGTAAGACCAAATTCTACGAATATCAAACTGAAGTACCAAAACCTGTGGTTGGATAAAGACAGTAATTGATCTTCAGTTATACGTCACCATTATTATAAAGCCTATTATATTGTATCTATAAAAGCAGATTGAAGCCCCTTTCTATAGATCAGTAATAACCATGACTTTAATGATAAAACCTCGTGAATGAATGATTTTATCGAGCATCTATCTGTTGCCCGTTGAATACTAGTCACTAAACAACTGACTACTTTTTAGCAATTCTTTGCGCCAGTTTTTTTACAATCTCATCTGTCATCCGCTGGAGGTCAAACTTAGGCTGCCAACCCCAATCCTTTTTGGCCAATGAATCATCGATACTGTTAGGCCAGCTATCAGCAATTGCTTGTCTACGATCCGGTGCATAGGTTATTGCAAAATCGGGGAAATGCTTTTGAATCGATTTATAAATCTCTTTGGGCGTAAAGCTCATTCCTGCGAGGTTATAACTTGACCTAATATGAACGTCTTCCGGACGTGCATTCATTAACTGAAGAGTTCCAGAAACTGCATCATCCATATACATCATTGGCAATAGCGTATCCTCACCTAAAAAACATTCAAAGGACTGATCTTGCAATGCTTTATGATAAATGTCTACAGCATAATCAGTGGTGCCTCCTCCCGGAAGCGATTTATAGCCTATTAATCCCGGATATCTAAGACTTCTAACATCTACTCCAAAGTTTTTATGATAGTACTCACACCATCTTTCCCCTGCTAGCTTGCTGATGCCATATACAGTCGATGGATTCATTAATGTCGACTGCGGCGTACGATCCCTTGGCGTATCAGGACCAAAAACAGCAATCGAACTTGGCCAAAAAATCTTTTTAATCTTTGTCCTGCCTAACTCAAGTACATTCAATAAGCTTGTCATATTGAGATCCCAAGCAAGTTGTGGGTTTTCCTCTCCTTTTGCAGAAAGAATAGCTGCCAAATGGTAAATCTGCGTAATCTCATATTCGTCTACGACCGCTTCCAGACTGCCTTTGTCCATTGCATTGAGTTGAACATAAGGTTGACTGAGAGGAACTTCTGAAGCACTTCTGATATCAGAAGCAACAACATGGTCATCTCCATGTGCTGCCCGCAGTGCTGTAATTAATTCTGTCCCTAGCTGACCTGCCGAACCGATCACTAAAACATTCTCCATGGGGTATGAGTCGTTTATATTGAATAGGCCGCAAAACTATCCAATCGTTACCGGAATCACTCTCAATGGAATTAACTTTGAACAGTGAAAGAAGAATTTGATGTATTTCTGAAATCTAAGAAAATCGACCCTGTCAAATTTGAGAAATCGGAACGAGCATCATATGAGGAGTTCTTTTTGTTATTTCAACAAATGCATCCATCAAGCTTAGTAGCTCAAAAGCTATATCTGATCAATAAAATCAGAAGAAAACACACACTGAAAGATTCAAGTGATGAGCCACTAAAAAAGAAGCCCGCGATGACCAGACCTAAAATTACCCCAAAAATCAAATAAATATGTACAACAGTCTTCAAGAAAAACTTATCAAAGAACTTGCTGAAATAAAGGAAGCAGGCCTCTATAAAAATGAAAGGGTAATCACCTCTCCGCAAGACGCGGCCATCACATTAGTCGGTGGTAAAGAAGTAATTAATTTTTGCGCGAACAACTACTTAGGCCTGTCATCTCATCCTAAGGTCGTTTCTGCCGCGAAGGAGGCGATCGATACACACGGTTTCGGAATGTCTTCAGTGCGATTTATTTGCGGTACGCAAGACTTACATAAAGAACTAGAAGCTAAAATATCTGAATTCTTAGGGACCGAGGACACCATCTTGTATGCAGCCGCTTTTGATGCAAATGGTGGGCTATTTGAGCCTTTGTTGGGCCCTGAAGATGCAATTATATCAGATGCCTTAAATCATGCCTCAATCATTGACGGCGTCCGACTTTGTAAAGCAAAGCGTTTCAGGTATGATCACAATGACATGGCCGATTTGGAAAGAAAACTTCAAGAAGCCAGCGAAGCAAAAGTGAAAATGATTGTCACTGATGGAGTATTTTCGATGGACGGAACAATTGCTCAGCTGGATAAAATATGCGATTTAGCTGACAAATATGATGCGGTAGTCGTCACAGATGAATGCCATTCTACTGGCTTTGTAGGTGCTACCGGAAGAGGAGTTCACGAGTACAGAAATGTGATGGATCGGGTAGACATTATCACAGGTACGTTAGGAAAAGCACTCGGTGGTGCATCTGGCGGGTTCACTGCAGGTAAAAAGGAAATCATAGATATACTCAGACAGAGATCTAGACCCTATCTATTCTCTAACACACTTGCTCCATCAATTGCGGGTGCTTCAATTGCTGTTTTGAACATGCTTAGCGAAACAACCGAACTCAGGGATAAGCTGGAGCGAAACACACAATATTTCAGAAAGAAAATGACAGCAGCGGGTTTTGATATCAAGCCCGGTGATCACCCTATCGTTCCTATCATGCTATATGATGCAATGCTTTCACAAAAAATGGCTTCCGCTTTAATTGAAAAAGGAGTTTATGTCATCGGGTTTTACTTCCCCGTTGTTCCGAAAGGTCAAGCAAGAATAAGAGTGCAAATCTCCGCTGTACACGATGATCAGCATCTAGATAATGCGATCAAAGCTTTCATAGAGGTCGGAAAAGAACTGGGAGTAATTAGTTAATTACTTAGCTACTTCTTTTTGGGTCTCTTCTTTTTTCAGTTGATCGAGAACAGAAGGGGCCTCTACATGTTTTTCTTCAAACAAGTAATCGTTGATTACACTGCGTAGTTCTTTGGCAGTAAGGTTCGGAGTAATTACGCCGTTGCGTACTGAGGATATCTGACCGGTCTCTTCTGAAACTACTATAATGAAAACATCTGTCGCTTCAGACATCCCGATCGCGGCTCTATGTCTCAAACCGTAATTAGCTGGCACATCCCTTTCCGTAACAGGTAGAATACACCGTGCGGCTACAATACGTCCACTATAGATAATGACTGCTCCATCATGCAGTGGGCTGTATTTATTAAAAATTGATAACAGTAACCTTTTAGAAAGCAAAGCCTCTAACCGGTCACCGGATTCTGCATAAAATTTAAGTTCAGAATCTTTAGACAGCACCATTAATGCGCCTGTATTAGTTCCTCCGAGTGTCTTAGAAGCTTCTACAATTGGTGTAATGTCAGATCGGGTTATCGTCCCGTGGCCGTTCCAGAATTTTAAGTTGAAAATTGAAGTTCCATCTTTAAAGACCGAGGTCCGCCCTAAGAGCAAAAGGAACTTACGAATCTCTTGCTGAAACAGTATAATAACAGCAAGCACCCCTACGCCCATAAACTGACCAAGGATACTACTTAGTAGCTCCATATTCGCCGCTTTAACGACTAAGAAAGTAAGGTAAAGGGCCAGAAACCCAATAAAAACACGAATAGCAACACTCCCTTTCATCAGCTTGTACACTTGGTATAGCAGAATAGTCACGAAAAGAACATCGAGAATATCGACAAAATTTACCTCAACAAATCCGATTGAAAGAGCTAGTATCAATTATTTTGTTTTGTTTTTTGAATCAATTTAATAGCTTGAACTGCTGGCAATACATCATGGACTCTCACAATGTCAGCACCGTATAACAAAGCTACTGAATTTAGCACTATTGTGCCTATTAATGCTTCAGACGCAGTAACCCCTAACGTCTTGTAAATAAATGATTTTCTAGATACCCCCACCAGCAATGGAAGACCTAGCTGTTTGAGGTCCATAAGATGGGACATTAGGTGATAGCTTTGGTCAACTGTTTTCGCAAATCCTACGCCCGGATCCATGATTAAGTCTGACATTCCCTTTGCATAACATCGCTCTGCAATGTCAGAAAAATAGATGAGCAAATCTCCTAATAAATCCTGATAGGTAGCATATCTACTCATGGTCTGGGGGCTACCTTTCATATGCATCGCCACGTAGGGTACTTTCGCTTCACAGATAAAATCAATCATTCTGGCGTCTAGCGATCCTCCTGAAATATCATTGACAATATTAGCGCCAGCTTCAAGAGCCGCCTCGGCAACTTCTTGACGGAAAGTATCAACAGAGATATATAGATCAGGAAAACTTGAGCGCAATTGACGGATAGGCTCCATGACTCGTGACTTTTCCTCGTCAAGAGAAATGTCCTCTGCCCCAGGCCGTGAAGAGTAACCGCCAACATCGATGCACCACACCCCTTCGTCTATCATCTTAACAGCGGTTTGGATGATCGAATCAATCTCTTGCACCCTACTCCCTTCAAAAAATGAGTCAGGAGTCACATTCAGTACCCCCATTACTTTAGGAATATCAAATACCGTCAACTGACCTGCTATATTTATAGATTTGACTGGCTCCAATGTTGTAGATTTGTTAGTCAATTATCAATGATTTAGAGGATTAACAAAGTGGCTTTTAACAAAGATACAGAAACGCAATACAGCGAAATCATCAGTGAATGCAAGACACTCTTCGCAAAAAAGACAAAGGATTACGGGACAGCTTGGCGTATTTTACGACTCCCTTCTATTACTGATCAAATCTTGATCAAGGCACAAAGAATTAGAAGTATTCAAGAAAAAGGCGAGCAAAAGATTGCGGATGATATCCGGTCAGAGTTCATAGGCATTGTTAATTATTGCATTATTGCGGTGATTCAGTTAAAAATGAATGATAGTAACGAATTAGAAATTCCGTGGAACGAGCTTGAAGGTGATTATGATCTTACTACAAGTGATACCAAAGCATTACTTTCCGCTAAAAACCATGACTATGGAGAAGCATGGAGAGACATGCGTATCAGCAGCATCACAGATATTATTTTAATGAAATTATTTCGAGTTAAACAAATAGAAGACAATAGCGGGAATACAATCGTTTCCGAAGGTGTAGATGCTAATTATCAGGATATGATCAATTACGCAGTATTTTGTCTCATAAAAATGTCTGAAAAGGCAGAAAAAAAATAACTAAAGATGAACCTAATTATTCAAGTAGCAAGATATTTCACAGGTGCATTATTCATATTCTCTGGTCTCATCAAAGTCAATGACCCTGTTGGCACTGCGATCAAAATGGAAGAATATTTTGAAGTCTTTGCTTATGATTTCGCTCCCTTTTTTGAGTGGTTTATCCCCTTTTCGCTGCCCATCGCTGTACTCTTTGTGGTTTCAGAAGTTGTTTTGGGCATTGCTCTAATCATTGGTTATGAAATGAAAAAAAGCGTTTGGGCTCTACTAGGTTTAATCGTCTTTTTTACTTTTTTAACATTCTATTCCGCCTACTTTAATAAAGTAACTGACTGCGGATGCTTTGGGGATGCAATTAAACTTACGCCTTGGGAATCATTCACGAAAGATATCATCTTGCTTTTAACCACCTTAATTATCGTTTGGAAACGAGCAGACTTCAAGTCATTGCTAAGTCAAAAACTAGGACACTACATTATTTTGGGTTCGACAGTTGTCTTTTTATTGATGTCAATTTGGGCTATAAGGCACCTGCCTACTATCGATTTCAGGTCCTATGCGATTGGTAATCATTTACCCACCTTGATGTTGCCATCAGGAGAACTAGAATATGAATATATCATGAGAAAAGATGGGTCGAATGAATCATACACTGCGTACCTGAATGATCCTTCGTACGAATTCGTAGCAATGAACGTACTAAACCCTGAAGTACAGCCCAAGATTACAGATTTGTCTGTCTGGAATGACGAAGGTGAATATACGGAAGCTATGATGACTGGGAATAAGCTGATTATCATCACGCATAATATTTCTAAAACCAGCAGCAAGCACAACGAGGAGATCACGCAATTGCTCAGCACTGTGAAAGGTGTGCAAGCATGGGCATTTACCTCATCAAATGGAACGGAATACCGTGAGTTTGCTGATGACGCTGGTTGGGATGTTCCCTTCTTTTATGCAGATGCAACTGTACTTAAGACTATGATTAGATCCTCTCCTGGTATATTCCTTATTAGTGATGGAATAGTGATCGGCAAATGGCATCATAACGATACTCCGTCGGCCTCTGAAATTCATAGATTACTATGAGTAAGGTTTTCCTTATCGGGCTTCCCGGGTCAGGAAAATCCACTTTTGGGGTACAACTAGCAGTCAAACTATCTCTTCCGTTTATTGATCTTGATCAAGTAATTGAACAGCATACTGGCAGGGCGATTACGGACCTTTTCGGAAACTTTGGAGAAGCACATTTCCGATCTATTGAGCGGTCACAATTACTAGAGATAGATCAATTGAACTCGTCTTATCTATTGGCTACAGGAGGTGGAACACCTTGTTACTATGACTCGATGAGCTTTATGAAAAAGCAAGGGGTGACAGTATACCTCAACCCACCCATTGAACTTATTATCAAAAGATTACAAGGCAATACTGATAGGCCGCTGCTGAATGACAATCACGCTTTGCAGCTTAACAAATTGTACGAAAAACGGAAGTCGATTTATAAGCAATCACATATTACCTGGCAAAGCGAGCTACTTACTTATAATGATACCTCTTTGACTGACCTTATTCTAGCTCACAAGGATGTTTAGAATGTAGTACCTATTGTGAGCATGGATGAGATTCCTTGCATAGCGGTCCTCACCTCTGGTGAGCTAACTTCCCCATTATCTTGAGGGATGAAATATGGACTATATAACTGATTCGTTTTAGAAACTGAGGTAGAAAGATCGACAAAGAAGTCTTTATTTCTATAGCCTACCCCTCCGCTAAATGTATTGATGCTCCGATCAACCAATCGATCAGTAAAAGGATCCTGCTGTAAGTTGTAACCGCCGCGAACCCTAAATTCATCGAATCGAATTTCAGCTCCAAAACGATAATTAATTACGTTTCGGTAGTTCGTAACAATCGCAACATTATCATCAAATACCTCTACATCGGAAGATCGAAGTAACGCACTTGTGTAATCTACAAATTCCACTTGACCCGTGATAAAACCTCTTTTCCCAAAAAAGAAAGCGGTACCTAATTGTAACCTACCTGGTGTTCTCAATGAGTAATCAGAAATAGCAATATCACTTTCTGTAGAAATAAATCCTAGTTGGGTGGTATCTGCAGTACCATTCGCGTCAAGGTCTGAGATATAAAAAGCATTATCAGACCAGTCTGTTGTGAACACAAAATCAGTTTCTTCATTGATCAAATAAAAGGTAGGCGTCTGATACGAAGCACCTATCGTCATAAAGGGTAATGGCCTTGCAATCAGACCTATATTTGCACTAAAGCCAGATCCTTCGATACTCAATCTATCTCTAATCCTAATCGAGTTTATCAAAGGGTCAGATGTGCCGTCGCTCAACTGAAAATCCCTTTCTTCATACCTTCTTACTCGCTCGTAATTCAAAAAATGCAAACCTGCTCCCGCTCCAAAATAAAATACATCTTTATAATTTCCACCCCAAGCAACATTCATCACATGCTGTCCTCCTGAGGTAGTTATTCTTTCCGTTTGCTCAGGAAGGGATCCATAAAAAGAACCTAGAACAGACTCATATCCTTCTATCGTCCCGTCCTCAATATTTGGACTGACGTAATCGTTCCCATTTGCACTAGAAAACAAAAACCGGTCATTTGTATCATAATCTGCCTCATCGATCAAAAAATGATCATATGCTGTCCCTTCTAGACCAGCCAATTCATCAGGAAAGGCAAGGCCAGCATTGAGAATAAATGCATCAACCACTGAGCTATTACTGTTACGACCAACGTACTCTATATCACTATTGAAATCATTGACTCGCTGAAATCCGATCGCAAAGGACCCTCCTTTGAAATTATCAGGCAAAACATCTCCTTTGTTATTGTTGAAGACGATTCCCGCTTGTGGTATGATGAAACGAGTGCGATAGGATCTAGTATCGTCGCCATTAAAACCACTGGTAGCTTCTGATATATTGATGCCCGAAGAGAAGGTCAGTGTACTCCGGTTAAAAAAACCAAGTCCAGCTGGGTTCGTGCCGGCTAAGCTCACATCACCTCCTAAGGCTACTTGAGCACCTCCCAACGAACTGATTCTTGCAGTACCCGTTTGATTAATATTGCTGAATAGTAATGCTTCATTGAAGTACCCAACTTGAGCATTTAGCATCGTGGTGATGCCAACCATCACCATGATACCTATAAACTTTTTGAAAGAAGTATTCATTATTTGTATCCGTTATTGTCCTCCACCTCTACGACTACTGCTGGACGAAGAAGAACGACTGCTTCCAGAAGAGGAAGAACGACTGCTGCTGCCAGTTGACGATCTACTGCTACTGCTGCTACCATTCGAGTAAGAGGAACGGCTACCGCCAGAAGAAGAACGACTGCTAGAAGAACGGCTACTCCCCGATGAATATGTACCGGAAGAACGAGAGCTTGATGATGATCCCGAGTAGCTTGATCGACTTCCATTAGAAGCAGCCGAATTCACACTGTACCTTCTATTCCCCATAGCTGAACTAGATCTTGTACTCCCACTTGTGTAATTACTGCGACTAGATCCAGTTTGATTCTGACTACTACGTGCAGAACTATTTGCGGAATAACTCCGACTGCTTTCAGATGTATTCCTGCGACTTGGTGCACTACTAGTATAAGCTCTTTCTGAAGCAGACGCAGTCCTGCTGGTAACATTAGGTCGGCTGTAAGCTCTATTTGCGCTTTGACTTTCTCTACTAGATCGGCTGTAATACTCATTTTGACTAGCTCTATCTCCAGAAGAAGACCTTGCGCCTCGATCGTAAACAGCTGATCTGGAATTGCTTGCCACAGATCTGGAATTTCCTGTAGCAACGCCTCCTCTTGTGTATCGAGCACCTCTAACGACTCGCCTGCTGGCAATTACCTCCCGGTAAGCACTACCGACAACACCATTGTAATAGCCGGCGTAGTAACCATTTGCAAAACCAACGTTATATCCTCTATTGAATCTGTTGCTAGCCCAACCAAACTGATTGTACCTGTCCCATCGATTCCAACCAAACCCTCCACCATACCATGGATCATAAAAACCTGCCCCAGCCATCCATGGGTCATTCATAAAAGGGCCTTGATTAAAGCCTCGATTCCAAGGAGATCCCCAAAAAGGATCAACAGCACCGAAGCCTACATTAAAGCCATTCCAACTATTCCATCCAAAATACGGGTTAGAGCCCCAAGCATTATTACTCCAAGGCTGATTATAGTTAGAACCATAATAATTATTGATTACGACAGGTTGTTCTGAGAGAATTTGTTCCTCTTCTGGATAGTACTGATCTGCCATGCCATAGTTGATGGTTTCTCCATCTTCTTGCGCAGCTGAATAGCGGGCTAAAAACTCTGGATTGAGCTCTTTTGAAGAGTATTGAGATTGGTACTGATTATTTTCAAACGCCTGGGCCGCTTCTTGAGCCGCTTGATTTTGCACTTCAAGTTCGTAAGAAACTTTTTTTCGATCCTTCTTTGTGAAGTACATATCATCATACTCTTGCGCAGAAATCGCGGTACACAAAAACATCAACAGGCCAAACATGGTGACGGGCTTACGTATGGATAAATTTTTCATGGAATCGGAAGTTAAATTAAACAACGCTATACTCGAGTTCTATATCACAGCTATCTTTGAACAGCTTTAATAATTACTCAATTAGTTAATAAGCAATTACTATACCAATTACTTAAAATTAATATGGCAAAATCGATACCAAGTCGATCAGAAGATTATTCTCTCTGGTACAATGAGCTTGTTAAAAAAGCTGGTCTAGCAGAAAACTCACCAGTAAGAGGTTGCATGGTCATAAAACCTTATGGATATGCTATCTGGGAAAAAATGCAACAGCAACTGGATAAGATGTTCAAAGAGACTGGTCACGAAAATGCGTACTTCCCATTATTCATTCCAAAATCGCACTTGAGCCGAGAGGCAAATCACGTAGAGGGGTTTGCTAAAGAATGTGCTGTAGTGACCCATTACCGGCTCAAAAAGGATCCAAATGGTAGCGGTGTAATTGTTGACCCCGACGCTAAGCTAGAAGAAGAACTCATTGTAAGACCTACTTCTGAGACCGTGATCTGGGATGCCTACAAAAACTGGATACAATCCTATAGAGACCTACCTCTCTTGATTAATCAATGGGCGAACGTCGTCCGCTGGGAAATGCGTACACGGCTTTTTCTGCGCACTGCTGAATTTTTATGGCAAGAAGGCCATACGGCTCACGCCACCAAAGAGGAAGCTGTACAGGAAGCAGAACAAATGATGAATGTCTACGCTGATTTTGCTGAGCAATACATGGCTGTACCAGTACTAAAGGGCATTAAAACTGCTTCAGAACGTTTTGCGGGTGCCGTAGAAACGTACTGTATAGAAGCATTGATGCAAGATGGTAAAGCTTTACAGGCAGGTACCTCTCACTTTCTTGGTCAAAATTTTGCAAAGGCATTTGATGTGAAGTTTGCCACGAAAGAGGGGCGAGATGAGTTTGTTTGGGGTACCTCTTGGGGTGTCAGTACTCGTCTAATGGGCGCGTTAATTATGGCTCACTCAGATGATGAAGGTCTGGTTTTACCTCCAAAACTAGCTCCTATTCAAGTGGTGATCATACCTATTTACAAGACAGCAGAGCAACTTGACCAAATATCTGAAAAGGTAGAAGAGCTGAAAAACACATTGAGTGATCGAGGCGTTTCTGTGAAATTCGATAAACGAGATACCCACAAACCTGGGTGGAAATTTGCTGAATATGAGCTAAAAGGTGTCCCAGTCAGAGTAGCAATCGGCCCTAAAGACATGGAAAATGGCACACTAGAAATAGCCAGAAGAGACACGAAAGAAAAAATGACTGTTACTCAAAGTGAGGCTTCAGATTTTATTTTCAACTTGTTGAATGACATACAGCAAAATGTCTATCAAAAAGCCCTAAATTTCAGAGAAGAAAACACGTTTCGAGCGGATACCTATGATGAATTTAAAAACTATCTAGAAAAGGGCGGGTTTGTACTTGCTCACTGGGATGGAACTGACGAGACTGAAGAGAAAATTAAGCAAGAAACGAAAGCTACTATTAGGTGCATATTATTAGAAGGTGAAGAAGAGGAAGAAGGAAAATGTATTTACTCAGGAAAAATGTCAACAAGACGAGTTGTATTCGCTAAAGCTTACTAATTGGACTGGATAATAGTCATATCGCTAATAGTATTTGGACTAGGGCTTATCATTGTGGAAGTCATTTTTGTCCCCGGCACGACCGTAGTCGGAATTGCAGGACTCATTATTGGTACTTACGGAGTATATGAGGCTTACTCTTCCTTTGGTACTACAACGGGGCATGTCGTTTTAGGCATCACTATACTTACTTCGGCTGTGAGTCTGATCCTAGCTCTTAAATCAAAATCATGGGAGAGATTTTCCTTGAGTGAGTCCAACACAGGTCGGGTTAACGATGATTTTAAGGTTGAACTGAATGTGGGTGATATTGGGAAAACAATATCATCTATAAAACCTATTGGAAAAGCCTTATTCAATGATGTCATCATCGAGGTGAGATCAAATGGCGAATACATTGCTGAAAATCAAAATGTAAAAGTGCTCAGAGTAGAGCCAAATAAAATAGTTATCGAACCAATAAATAATAAGTAAAAATGGGATTATCAACTGTATTCATCCTACTGGCCGCCATCATAGGCTTCTTTGTTTTTCTTTACTTTGTTCCTGTCAACTTATGGATTACGGCTGTCTTTTCCGGTGTTCGCGTTGGGTTACTTGAGCTAGTTTTCATGAGAATACGTAAGGTTCCCCCATCAATCGTTGTGAACTCTATGATTACGGCGACGAAAGCAGGCTTGACTGTTCTTGAAGAGCTCAATAATACCAAACGACCCTTGAGTAGCCGAGACTTGGAAACACATTATCTAGCTGGAGGAAATGTCCCTCAGGTTATTAAGGCGTTGATATCAGCGGATAAGGCCAATATCCAATTGACTTTCAAACAGGCAACCGCTATTGATTTGGCTGGACGCGACGTTTTCGAAGCGGTACAAATTTCAGTGAACCCGAAAGTGATAAATACCCCCTCAGTAGCGGCTGTGGCGGCTGATGGTATTCAGCTGATTGCTAAAGCTAGAGTTACGGTGCGAGCAAATATCCAACAACTTGTCGGGGGTGCTGGAGAAGATACCATATTAGCCAGAGTTGGAGAAGGCATTGTTACTTCTATTGGCTCTGCTGCAACACATAAAGAGGTACTGGAAAATCCTGATAAGATTTCGAAATTGGTACTTCAAAGAGGTTTAGATGCTGGTACAGCATTTGAAATTCTATCAATAGATATAGCGGATGTTGATGTTGGAGCCAACATTGGGGCAAAACTACAGACAGATCAGGCGTCAGCGGATCTTAAAGTAGCTGAAGCAAAAGCCGAAGAACGTAGAGCAATGGCAGTGGCTGAAGAACAAGAAATGATTGCTAAAGCTCAAGAAGCTAGAGCCCAGGTAATATTAGCGGAAGCTGAAGTACCTAAAGCATTGGCCGAAGCTTTCAGAACGGGTAACCTAGGTGTGATGGATTACTATAAATTCCAAAATATTCAGGCAGATACAAACATGAGAGAATCAATAGCAGCAGGAGACAAAAAATCATCTGGCAAGAAAAAGGACTAATTAACAATAATTATTTCCACTGAATTCAAGCCGCTTTTTTAATAGAAGCGGCTTTTTTTAATTGCAATAACATAACTCTTAGCACCTTTGAAGAACATTGCCAACCTTGACCACCAAGTCGGCGATACGGATGAACTTCAAATTCAGTAAAATTTATTGGCCTATCATACGCTATTTATGAGCGTCGGAGGAATCGTATGGGGCTCAATTTGTTTGTGAAACGATCTTATCCTTCAATCTTTGTTTCCGTATTCTTATGTGCTAATTAGTGCCTTAAATCTCGTTTAGTAAGCGCATAAGGCCTTTACGTTTCATTCAAGTATTCATAAGCTTAGCACTACCATTTCTATTTCAATGGTCTTTTGGAGGACTCAATGCTTCTGGGACCATTATGCTGTGGGCCATACTGGCGCTAATAGCGTCATTAACTTTTTAAAGTACGCAAAACTGCCACCGGATGGTTAGCTATGTATTTATTTCTGACACTTTTGAGCGCCCTAATTGATGATACTCTGAAGCAATATAAGCCTGAGGTGCTCCCAGGTGACTCTATTGTATTTATTGTTGTCAACCTAACGCTATTATCAACGATCGTTTTTGGACTCGTTGTCTACTATATCCAGAGATGCAAAGACGCAGATGAAACCCTTGAAAAACATCGAGACAATTTAAAGCGGTCCAACCTATTTTTGAAAAAATCACATGATGTCCTAAGGAAATAGTATGAAGGTCTTCGCCAAAGTCAATTCGAATAAATGAAATCAGAAGATGCACAAATAGAAGACTCGAACGTCAGCAAGCAACTACTGGAAGACGAAAAAATCTTATCCGCCCAAAAGAGCCTATTAAGCAAATGAGATAGTCATTCTTCGTCCTAGTAATCGAATGAATCAACTTTCAAAAACCTAACAGAGCAACCTGGCTTCATTTGTGAAAGATAATTAACATCATCACTTAGTATCTGAGCTACTCTCGGGTAACCTCCGGTTACAGGGCCATCAGCCATCAAAATGATAGGATGCCCACTTGGAGGAACCTGCACAGACCCACGTGACGTTGCTCTTGATGTGATGTTTTTTCGGTCAATGCCTAAGTCTTTGCCTATAAGTCTATACCCAACTCTGCTTAGATTGCTTGACACACGAAAGGAACTAGTTTCAAAGTGCTTCCTGCTTTCCTGATCAAGGAAACCGTACTCAGGACCCTCCATAAATCTAACTTTTATATGGTTAGTGATAATCATACCTACGTACTTGGTATCTATTTGAGATGAGCTCTCAGTATCACTATTAAACAATAACTTATCTCCCTTGACGAGTGCTAATCCTTTATTACCTCCAAATCTAGCATTTATATATGTGGACGTTGAGTTAAAAGATTTCGTCGTTTCTATCCTTCTCGAAAAGCTTACGTATCTAATAAGCCCCTTACCCAGTGGTCTTAACTGAACCTTATCCCCATTTTCTAACTGAATAAACTTTATTGATTCGTGAGAGAGGATAATCTCCTCATTGATTTTGATCTCCGTTTCTCCGCCTGTCACTGCCATTTTTAATCTCAAATGGACGTCAAACCAAAGACTTGCATTAAACAACTCGATCACAGTAGCGTTGCGGTCCTGACCCACTAGTTGATTAGCCAACTGGGCACTCCTATCATCCATATAGCCAGATTTAGGTATTCCAAACTGACGGAAGCCCGGTCGACCCATATCCTGCAATGTCACCAAACCAACCGATTTCCTGATATCAATCATTTGAACTGACTATATCCTTAAACATAATCTGAGTACCAATTTTCAAAAAGCCATTCTCTAAATGTGTATCAGAAATTAACGCTGAAATGGGCTCTACTACTTCACCTATCACATACCATCCGCCTGGAGTGTCGTGGGGATACACAGCACAATACCCCCCTGCAATAGCGATGGAGCCCGCTTTTACATTAGTTGAAGGATTGTCCTTTCTTGGAAGAACCAGCCTATTGTCCAGTCCTTTTAGATAAAAAAAGCCGGGTATAAAACCATACATACTTAGTTTAAATCGACAATTAGAATGTATCGCTTGGATTTGAGACTGATTAATAGCTAAATGTGAACAAAGCGCTAGTACATCAGCGGTATCGGTGTGATAACGACATGGTAGGTAGATTGAATCTGTCGCACTTGATAGCTGAGCTTGATAGCTATATGATGTCACCAGCCTTCCAATTTCATCCAAGAGACTCTTTGATACTTCCTGAACTTCAATAATCAAGGAATCCTCTGTATTACTGATCTCTATATAACCAGCAAAATGACTGTTAAGGTGTAATAAAAGTGTCGTATAGAACTCAATAGGCTGGCTACTCTCGCTTCTTATTTCCAGTAAGGACTCAGACAATCTAAAAAACTTAAAATCAGCCATCGTTTCAATTAAAGGTTCTGTTTAGCTCTTTAGCTAGTAGCATGGCATTTGCATGATCACTGTGAATACAAATCGTCTTGACCTCTATCGGCTGGTAACCTTCCTTTTCCGTCATCACTCTCCCTAAAAGCATCTCTTTAACTTGTTGAACTGAATCACTAGCCAACTGCAGTATCCCCCCTGGATCACTTCTACTGACGAGCTCATGAGCCGTCACATATCGGCGATCTGCAAACCCTTCTGAGATGAAAAGCATATTCAACTCTTTCGCTACCACTTGATGCACTGATCCTGCTAAGCCGTAGACTGGTAATCGGTCATCAATCTTTTGTACCGATTCATACACGACACGACAAATATCTATGTCCGTTGCTGATAGATTGTAAAGAGCGCCATGTGGTTTTACATGTGACAATTTCGTCCCTTCAGTCATTGCCATCGAAAACAGAGCTCCTATTTGGTAACGCATATGAGCTGATAGATCTTCCAAACTCAAGTACATCACATTTCTACCAAAATTGGGTCTGTCAGGGAATGACGGGTGAGCTCCAATTTCTATGCCTTTATACAAAGCCTCTTTGATGCATGCTGCTATTACTGAAGGGTTTCCTGCATGCGCTCCGCAAGTTAAATTTATTGCGTGCACATAGTCAATCAGTGTTTCATTGTTTAAGTCAAACTCCAAAGAATCAAACTCACCAAAATCACAATTAAGATGAAAGTCTACCATAATTGTAAAAGTCCTCCAATTGATTTCGTTCCTAAAACTAGCATACAAAGTATAATTCCAATCGCGAGCACTTTCGATACTGTGGAATTACGATATTCTAATGCCTTCTCTTTGTTCAAAGCTATCGTGATAAGAATAGCAATTATTGGAAGTATCAATCCATTTGCAAACTGGGCTGATTGTATAATCACAACTGGGTTTATGCCTGTCAAGACAACCACAAGCCCAGTTAAAAGCACAACTATCCAGATGATCCGGAAAACAGCGTTACCTCTTTCTTCTGTTGTTCTAAATAGGCTGCTTATTGCATACGCAGCAGCTAGCGGAGCGGTTAAAGAGGAAGTCAATCCGGCAAGGAAGACTCCTAATGAGAAAGTAAATCTTGCCTTCTCACCTAAAGTTGATACGAAAGCGCCACTTAAATCACCAACACTGGTAATGGATAGTTCCTTCCCTTCGGATACTGCTGCAAAAGCTACAATAATTGACATCGAAATGATCCCCCCTATTACCACAGAAATGATCAAATCAGTTCTTACATCTGCCAGCTTTGCAAAAGGACCCCATTTTTCCAGAATCCCTGATGCGTGCAAAAATAAATTATAGGGTACCACAGTTGTGCCAACCAAGGAAACCATTAGTACAAGATCCTCCTGAGATAAGCGCGGCATGATTAACCCCATAAGCACTTGACCATAGTCTACCGGTAGATAGAATAACGTAACAACAAATGATAGCCCTAATAGAAAAACGAGAAACACCAGCACTCGTTCAATTAGCTTGTACTTACCATACGCAAGCAAAAAGCCGATAGGAAACACTATCATACTTGGCAACCACATACTTGGCCCATCAATTTTCAATACTTCTCGCAAGCCAGCGACACTTCCCGCTAGGTTACCAGCTTGATAGGCGGAGTTTCCTACAAATACAGAACTGATGATTAATGCACTTAATAGGAACTTCCAGACTTTGGACTTAGAATGACTGGTTAAAGCATTTGATAGATCCTGTCCTCTCGCTAACACCAGCCTTGCTGCCATCTCTTGAAAAAAGATGGTTATACCCACACTTATAACAAGTACCCATAGCAAACTATTGCCCGTCTTCACACCAGCTATCGCACAAGTTACCAATGTCCCTGGGCCCACAAATGCAGCGGCTACTATTGTGCCTGGTCCTAGACGAATCTTCATAAAAATATACCTTAAGCCGTTAAAGTACATAATCTAACGCTATTCGCTATTAAACCGTAATACTTAATAAGTACAACCAACTTAACAGCACGACTAAAGCATGATCATCACCACAATTATGGCTTCATAGCTACTCTATTCTTAGGTATAAAAAGTGGATAGTATAGCGCCATATGGCACTAAAATCACACCTAGTCGGTCACACCTAGTCGGTCACACCTAGTCGGTCACACCTAGTCGGTCACACCTAGTCGGTCACACCTAGTCGGTCACACCTAGTCGGTCACACCTAGTC
>JBLHTU010000041.1:0-23526 GCA_047627515.1 Cyclobacteriaceae bacterium
GCTGCTCTCAAAATATTTTTGGCAAAAGCCATGCAGGATGCCAAAGCAAAAGGAATACTGTTTTCTGTGCATCTTAAAGCGACCATGATGAAGGTATCAGATCCGATCATCTTTGGTCATGCTGTTTCTGTTTATTTCCATGAGGTCTTTGAAAAGCACGCAGTGGCGTTGGCTTCGGTAGGTGTCAATCCAAATAATGGCGTCGGAGATCTATTAACTAAAATACAAGCATTGCCTGGCGATCAAAAAGCATCCATCGAGGCTGATATATCCGAGGCTTATAGGAATGGTCCAGACTTGGCTATGGTGAATTCTGACAAGGGAATTACCAATCTGCATGTACCCTCTGATGTGATTATTGATGCTTCGATGCCTGCAGCAATTCGAACATCAGGTCAAATGTGGGGCCCAGATGGCAATTCAAGAGATATGATCGCGGTGATCCCGGATAGAAGCTATAGTGGTGTCTACCAAGAGGTGATTGATTTTTGCCGAGAGAATGGGGCTTTTGATCCTGTGACGATGGGGAGTGTGCCTAATGTAGGCCTTATGGCTCAAAAAGCGGAGGAATACGGTTCGCATGACAAAACGTTCGAGATGGCCGAGGTAGGTGTCGTAGCTATCACTACTGCGTCAGGAGATGTACTCATTCAGCATAACGTGCAGCCAGGTGATATCTGGAGGATGTGCCAAGCAAAAGATGATCCCATCAGAGATTGGGTAAAGCTGGCAGTTACCAGAGCAAATGCTCAAAAAGTGCCAACTATTTTTTGGCTGGATGAAAATCGGGCACATGATGCTCAATTGATTACTAAGATCAAAACCTATTTGGCAGATCATGATACTTCTGGTTTAGACATTCAAATCATGTCTCCAGTGGCAGCTACTCGATTTTCTTTGCAGCGCGCAAAAGATGGATTGGATACGATTTCTGTTACAGGGAATGTCTTAAGAGATTACTTGACGGATCTTTTTCCAATTCTTGAGTTAGGGACTAGCGCTAAGATGCTTTCGATTGTGCCCTTGATGAACGGGGGAGGGTTATTTGAGACAGGTGCTGGTGGATCAGCTCCTAAGCATGTGCAGCAATTTGTGGAGGAAGGTCATTTGCGATGGGACTCATTAGGGGAGTTTCTTGCCCTTGCTGCATCATTGGATCATTTTAATCTCACTGCCAATAATTCTAAAGCGGCTGTTCTGGCGAAAGCACTAGACGAAGCGACCGGAAAATTTCTTGACAATGGTAAATCACCTTCACGGAAGGTAAATGAAATTGATAATCGAGGTAGTCATTTCTACCTAGCTATGTACTGGGCAGAGGCTATGGCCGATCAAGATGAAGATGGTGACTTGAAAGCAGCCTTTTCGTCACTTGCAGCTTCTATGAAAGCGAATGAATCTAAGATCAATCAAGAATTGATAGATGCACAAGGCTCGCCAGTGGATATCGGAGGATATTTTTATCCGGATTTAGCAAAAGCCGAAGCTGCCATGCGGCCAAGTAGCACCTTGACGGAAGTCTTGGCAAGATTCTAAAAAAAAGAGAATACAAATAGTAACTAAGGGGTAGGTACGGAACGTGTCTTCCCCTTTTTTATGGTTTGAATTATTAAATTCTAGTATTGCTCGCTTCAATTTCAATCCGGAACCGCGGCATTTTGACGTAATATTTACAGAGGGGGAGCTGTACTTCGGGAAGTGGTCTTATCTAGACCTGTCATTAAGTTTTACAGAGAAGACCATAGATCATCAATCCTCAGAGGTTTGATACCGTAGACTTATTACCGTTTTTCAAAATTGCAATCGTTTGTATGTATCAATAGCTCTTTTAATAGGCATATTAAGCTCCGAAATTATTAGATTGTAAAAAAGTAGTATTAAAACAGGCAGTAATACATGAATCTAAATCTAAAGGCAAACCAACAGCAAACGTATGATGCAATTGTAGTTGGAACGGGAATCAGTGGAGGTTGGGCAGCCAAAGAACTAACTGAAAAAGGACTGAAAACACTTGTGCTCGAAAGAGGTAGAAATGTAGAGCACATCAAAGACTATCCGACAATGAACAAGCAACCTTGGGAGTTACCCAATGGTGACAAGGTTTCTGCTGAGGAGATGAAGCATTACGAAAAACAAAGTCGCACTGGATACACGATCAAGGAATCAACTAAACACTGGTGGGTCAAGGATACAGAACACCCATACACTGAAACAAAACGTTTTGACTGGATCAGAGGCTACCATGTCGGAGGTCGATCACTTATGTGGGGAAGGCAGTCTTACCGTATGGGTGATCTTGACTTTGAAGCTAATCTAAAAGATGGTGTAGCAGTGGATTGGCCTATTCGTTACAAAGAGATGCAACCATGGTATGATTACGTCGAGCAGTATATCGGCGTGAGTGGCCAGAACGAGGGTTTGATGCAGTTGCCTGATGGGAAATTTCTTCCACCTATGGAAATGAATTGTGTAGAGACACATTTCAAAAATGGCATAGCAGAAAATTTTGATGATCGAATTATGACGATCGGCCGAACAGCTAACTTAACTGTCAATCACAATGGCAGGTCTAAATGTAACTACAGAAACCTGTGTATTAGAGGTTGTCCTTTTGGTGCCTACTTCAGCACTCAGTCGTCGACCATGCCTGCGGCTGTAGCTACAGGGAACATGACACTAAGACCCAACAGCATAGTCACGGAAGTTTTGTATGACAAAGAGACGCAAAAGGCTACTGGCGTACGTGTGCTAGACGCGGAGACAGGCGATGTGCAAGAGTTCTATTCAAAGATTGTTTTCTTGTGTGCTTCTACTATTGGAAGTACTCAAATTCTGATGAACTCTACTGAGTTTTTCTCGGATGGAATGGGTAACGCCTCTGGTGAGCTTGGTCACAATTTGATGGATCATCATTTCCGTGTAGGAGCTGCAGGAGATATGCCTGAATATGAGGACAAGTATTACTATGGACGTCGTGCTAATGGTATCTATATTCCTAGATTTAGAAATGTAAAAACTAAACACCCTGATTTTTTACGTGGCTACGGTTATCAAGGAGCAGCGAGCAGAGAAGGGTGGCAAAGAAATATAGCGGAGTTGTCAATCGGTAAGGAATTGAAGGATGAGCTAGCAACGCCGGGTAAGTGGCGCATGGGAATAAATGGATTTGGAGAGATGTTACCTTATCACGAGAACAAAGTTGAGATTAACAAAGACCTCTTAGACAAACATGGACAGCCGACGCTTACATTTGATTGTGAAATCAAGGAAAACGAGTTAGCGATGCGGAAGGATATGAAAGAGCAGGCAGCGGTTATGCTTGAAGCTGCCGGTTTTACTAACATCTATAAATTTGAAGATTCATACGGTCCAGGGCTTGGCATACATGAGATGGGTACTGCTCGTATGGGCAGAGATCCTAAAACCTCCGTGCTAAATAAATGGAACCAAGTGCATGAAGTTAAAAATGTGTTCGTGACAGATGGTGCAGCGATGACTTCAGCTGGTTGCCAGAACCCGTCATTGACTTATATGGCTTTGACTGCTAGAGCCGTAGAATATGCAGCAAATGAGTTGAAGAAAGGAAATCTGTAATCTAATGAAAGAAGTGAAAGCAATCAATAGAAGAGAAGCGCTGAAAAAATCAGCCTATGTATTGGGTACTGCACTCATGGCACCTACAGTAGTAGGCGTACTACAAGGATGTTCGCCACAGCCTAACTTGCCATGGACGCCTACTTTTTTCTCAGAGGATCAAGCAAGGCTGATCAATACCGTATCAGATATTATCATGCCTAAAACAGATACACCTGCAGCAAGTGAGTTGGGTGTGCCTGGCTTTATAGAGCAACTAGTGAGCACTATTTATTCAGCAGAAGATCAAGAGCGCTTTATGAATAACCTGGCTATTTTTGAAACGGGAGCGACAGAATCGATGAGCAAGGCTTTTAATAAACTCTTACCAGAAGAGCAGGAAGAGTATGTTCAGTCAGAACATACCAAGATTGCGAATCAGCGCATGAGTAAAAAGGAGCAGCCGTTTATTTGGCAGGTTAAAGAGCTGGTTATTACAGGTTATTGCCTGACCGAAGTAGGTGCTACACAATTACTGCAGCATGTTATGATTCCGACTAGGTACGATGGCTGTATTCCTTTATCAGAAGCTGGAAATGGTAAGACTTGGTCAATGAGATAGACGCCGCAGCGGACAGCAAAAAAAGAGGGAACCCATGGGTTCCCTCTTTTTTTGTTTATTCATCTAGCTAAGGATTTTAGTTAAATCCCTCCACTTCTGGCACAGTAATTATTTATTTAGCGAAAGCGATTGCCCTAGTTTCTCTAATAACCGTCACCTTGATCTGGCCAGGATACTGCATGTCCTTTTCGATTTTTTGAGAGATACCAAAGGATAAGTCACTAGCCTCTTTATCAGAAACATTTTCGGCATCTACTAATACACGCAGTTCTCGTCCTGCTTGAATCGCATAGCATTTATTGACTCCTTCGAATGAGACTGCAAGGCTTTCAAGTTCTTTTAAACGCTTGATATACGATTCCATCACCTCACGACGAGCGCCAGGCCGGCTGCCAGAGATGGCATCACATGACTGGACGATTGGGGATATCAGTGAAGTCATTTCAATTTCATCATGGTGAGCGCCGATAGCATTACAGACTTCTGGGTTTTCTTTGTACTTTTTAGCCAGCTCCATGCCAATCAACGCGTGCGGAGTCTCTGGTTCATCAGGCCATACTTTACCAATGTCATGAAGTAATCCAGCACGTTTCGCCAATTTGGCATTTAGACCAAGTTCTGCTGCTAGAGTGGCACAAAGTTGTGCCACTTCTCTAGAATGCTGTAATAAGTTTTGACCATAAGAAGATCTAAAGCGCATACGACCAATCATCTTGATCAGTTCAGGATGCAGTCCATGGATGCCTAGGTCTATGACTGTTCTTTCACCGATCTCCACGATTTCCTCATCAATGTTTTTCGTAGTTTTTGCAACAATCTCTTCGATTCTTGCGGGATGTATTCGTCCATCTTTCACTAACCTATGCAACGAGAGTCTGGCAATCTCCCGACGGACAGGATCAAAGCCCGAAATAATGATTGCCTCTGGTGTGTCGTCTACAATAATCTCGACACCCGTAGCGGCCTCAAGTGTCCTAATATTTCGTCCCTCTCTACCGATGATCTTACCTTTGATATCATCACTTTCTAGGTTGAAAACGGAGACACAGTTCTCGATGGCATGTTCTGTCGCGGTACGTTGGATTGTCTGCAAGACAATCTTTTTGGCCTCTTTTGTTGCAGTCAGGTTGGCCTCTTCGATTATCTGCTTGATATGAGCTGATGCATCTGTTCGCGCTTCATCTTTCAGCGCCTCCATTAGCTGTTGGCGGGCATCTTCTTCGCTGAGGTTAGAGGCTTTTTCAAGGATTAGAATTTGTTGACCTTTTAGTTTATCAAATTCTTCTTTTCTTGTTTTGACGATATCAAGTTGCGTAGAGAGATTCTCTTTCATGGATTCTAGTTCCGCTTCAGTCCTCTTGTTTTGCTCGATATGTTTTGATAGGTTGGATTCCCTTTGTTTTAATTTATTCTCGTTGGTGATGATTTGATTTTTCTTACGATTAGACTCTTCTTCAAACTCTGATTTTAGCTTCAGGTATTTTTCCTTTGCTTCTAATATGCGTTCCTTCTTAATGCTATCAGCGGAGAGCTCTGCTTCTTTGATAATCATTGCTTGCTTGTCTGAAGCGGCATCGATGCGTTTTTTAAGGGATCTTTTCAGTAGTAGCCGATCAATAGCTAAGCCGAGACCTATACCGGCCATCAGTGCTAAGATCATATATGTTGTTTCCATGTCGAATTATTTTTTTGGTTACCATGGCCGACACGAAAAAATCTAACTGCTGTTCTTGTATTAGATCGCTTGGGAAATTAGTTGATTAAGCTGTATTACCTGATTCAATGAGTGCTCATCAGTTGTGATGAGTGACTCTTCGTTTTTCATTTTGTCAACTTGACAATCGAAGGCAACCATGGCAAGGAGATCTTGTTGGTCTTCTATACCAAATTTCTCTTTGTAGGTTTTCATTTTCTCATTTAGAATTTTACCGGCTCTACGTATGCGCTCCTCATCCTCTGCTTTTACTCGCATAGGATATTCTCGGTTCCCAATTCTTATTTTTATTGATAGTTCCGTCATTCGGATCAATTAGGCTTCACTCAAATGAGTAATGCATTTATCTATCTCACTTATATACTGATCTAACACAGATTTCAACTCGTTTGGATCTTCCCCTCCTGCCACCATGCTGTCTACAAGTTTACTAATTTTAAACTTATTCTGAAAGCTGTCAAATTCCGACTCTTTATGAGCAATGATCGACTTTAGTTCCTGGTTTTCAGCTCTATAATTGGACACATCTTGCCTCATCTTACCGTGTTCAGATAGGAGAAGTTTTACTTTTCTTTCCAACGTGCTTATTTCTTTTCTCAGGCGATCGTCACTCATGCTTATCGACGGATTATTGCGTTAAGTTCATTTTCAAATAGACTCATCAATCTACTCATTGTTTTGTCAATTTGCTTGTCATTGAGTGTTTTAGTATTGTCTTGCAAGTAAAAAGTAATTGCATACGCTTTCTTACCTTTTTCAATTTTATCTCCTTCATACACATTGAAAACGTTCATGCGATTAAGAAGCTTTCTTTCTTGCTTGAACGCAATATCCTGCACCTCCTTATAAGTGACTCTTTTGTCGAGTACCAACGAAAGATCTCTTTTTACCTCGGGAAATTTAGAAATAGGTTTGTAGTACTGTTCTCTAGAGGCTGAAGCTACAATAGCATCCCAGTTTAGGTCTGCAGAAAAAATATCTTGATCTATTTGATAGTGTGAGCATATCTCATTTTTTAATTTTCCAATGGTACCAAGTAACTTCCGATTGAATGAAATGGATAGTCCGTACTCATAGTTTGGATCCTCAGTCAAGGGTTCTGTTATGGTGCTATTGATTCCAGCTAGCTCCAATGCTTGATAGACAGATTCCAGCAGATGGTAGATAGAGGTATCTATGGTGCCTTCCAGCCAACTTCCAGCCTGCTTCTTGCCAGTTTGATAAAGCATCAGGTGCTGCTTCTCCTGATACTGCATTGGCTTGTGATAAGTCTTGCCAAATTCAAAATACTTAAGCTCGTTCTGTTTTCTGTTGATATTATACCTCAGTGATTCTAATCCTGTATAAAGCATACTAGGGCGCATGATATTTAGGTCTACGCTTGATGGGTTTAGCAACGACACAGTATGTTCCCCACCGAATCCCATTTTTGTCTCATAGGCCATGTTGGTGATACTATTGGTGATCATTTCATGAAAACCTTTTCCTGCAAGTCCGATGCTGATACTTTCTTGCAATTTGTAGGGTTCGATCTCCTTAAATTCTGCCAGATAACCTGTTGAAAAATGGTCATCAATAGAAATATTATTGATTCCGTAGATTCGAAGTACTTCTTCTACCAAATCAGCTTCCCTAGTCACTTCGCTTCGGAACGGTGGTACCACAGCTGTGAAAGTTTCATGGGTCACCTCTTTTGTGCGTATATCTAAGTCATTAAGAATGGTAATGATCCGTTCGTTGGGCAACGTTTCACCTATTAATCGATGGTACGTATCAAATTTACTGATAATTTGAACAGGACGAATTGGGTGCGGGTAGATGTCTTGATAGTTACTGGCAATTTGTCCGCCTGCAATATCGAGGATCATATTGGCAGCGAATTGTAGGGCAATCAGCGTCATCTCAGGATCTGTGCCCCTTTCAAAACGAAAAGCCGCATCTGTACTGAGACTATGGCGTGTAGTGGTGCCTCTTACCCAATCAGCATGAAAATAAGCACTTTCCAGGAAAATGGTTTGTGTGCTATCAGATACACCTGAATGAAGACCTCCAAAAACGCCTGCCATACACATGCCCTTTTCAGCATCACAGATCATTAGGTCATTTGGGTGTAATTTTCTTTCCTTTTCATCCAGCGTTGTAAACTTGGTGCCTTCTGAGAGGGTTTTTACGATGATGGTGTTCTCTTTAATCTTACTTGCGTCAAAAGCATGAAGAGGCTGACCCAAATGATGCATGACGTAGTTCGTGATGTCGACTATGTTATTGATAGGCTCTTGTCCAATGGCTCTTAATCTAAATTGCAGCCATTCGGGCGAAGGTTCTACCTTGATCCCCGAAATATTAACACCTGAATATCGGGGGCAGGCTTCTGAGTTTTCAACGAAAATTTTTGTGCCCGCAGTTTTCTGCTCCACCTCTTTAAATGAAGGCATATTGATTGGCCTCTGATAATAGGCAGCTAAATCTCTTGCTGTACCAAGGTGTGAGGTCGCATCCCCTCTGTTGGGAGTCAATCCGATCTCAAAGATAAAGTCTTCGCCATTGTCAAAAAGGTCACTAACGGGTGTTCCGTTTGGCGCTTCGGTAGCTAAAACCATGATTCCATCGTGTCCTGTACCTAAGCCTATTTCATCTTCAGCGCAGATCATTCCCTCTGAGAGTTCACCACGTATTTTGGCTTTTTTGATGACAAAGGGATCTCCTGATATCGGGTAAAGTTTAGCGCTGACAGTGGCAACGATGACTTTTTGACCTATAGCGACATTGGGTGCACCGCAGACGATAGGAGAGGGATGGTCTGTGCCTATATCTACTGTAGTAACAGATAGTTTATCGGCATTTGGGTGCTTGGTGCATGTAAGGATTTCGCCTACGACAAGCCCAGCAAATCCTCCTTGTATTTTTTCTACTTTCTCAAGTCCTTCGACCTCAAGTCCTGTTTCTGTTAGTACAGCGCTGATCTGATCAGGTGTTTCGGTGAGTTCGATGAATTCCCTGAGCCAGTTGTATGATATTTTCATAGGTAGATTACCTTCTGTTTTTTGTCAATCTGCAAATATAATTGGTATTGGAAGGGTGTAGAGTTACTTGATAAAATCTTTTTCTCCTGCCATGATGGATAAGGATAAGATATTCTCCCGAGGTGGGAGAGGGCATGAGAAGTCAGGCGCATATGCGCAATAGGGGTTGTATGCTAGATTGAAATCAAGAACTACTTTATCTGACTTTCCGATCGTTACATCGATGTATCGTCCCCCACCATATGTAGAGCTACCACTGGTCACATCTGCAAAGGCGAGATAGAAGACATTGGCAGAACCCAAGCCAACAGGTTTCAATACCAGCAACTTAGAAGAAGTGCCATTTAGGTTGAAAGTCAACCAAGCAAATTTTAAGTAACGTTGCTCTTCTCCATCGCTGGTGCCGATCGTCATGTATGCTCGCTCTTCGATTCGCTCTACGCGAGCATTTACGCGATAACTAGGATCAATTTGGAAGTATTCAGGGGCCTTAAAGTCCATCCCAAACACATTGAAAGGGGACTCATCACTGAATTCGAGATAGTTTAGACGGTTAGCAATCTCTTCTTCAATAATTCGTCGATAGGAGCCATCTTCTTTGCTGCTAAACATGACTATCGAAGCGATCAATAGTAGGATTAAGAGTGGCCAAACAATTTTTCTCATGACGGACTAAAGGATGGATTCATCGGCAAAGCTAAAGTATCGTTCGTTGGTGAATATCACATGATCCAAAATTGGAATATCCATAACTCGACCTGCTTCCTTTAGCTGGTTGGTAATGTTGATGTCAGCTGTGCTTGGCTGGTGGTTGCCACTTGGGTGATTGTGTACAAGGATAATCGATGATGCTAGTAATTCTACTGCATGCTTAAAAATCAACTTAGCATCAACGACGGTACCGGACACCCCACCTTTTGATAATTGTATTTTTTGAATGACTTCATTATTTCGTTTCAGCAATAGAAGCCAAAATTGCTCATGATTCAGGTCTAGTAGCTCTGGCTTCATCAGCTGATAGACACCTTGTGCATCTGAGATCTTAGGTTTTTGCGTAAACGCTCCTTCCTTTCTTCGGCGACCAAGTTCTAGCGCAGCTATAATAGCAATTGCTTTGGCGGTACCAATACCTTTAAACTTTTTTAGATCATTGACGGATAAGCGAGCTATCTGATGTAGATCGTTTTCGTGAGCGGATAATATGCTACGGGCAACTTCTACAGCAGAAAGCCTAGAGGTCCCTGAGCCTATGATGATAGCGATTAACTCCACTTCCGTTAGGGAGGACTTGCCTTTTAACAGAAGCTTTTCTCGGGGTCGATCTTCTTCCGCCCACTTTTTTATTGAGAGCCTGTCCTGAGGTCTTTCCATTGTCTGAAACATTATCAAATCAAAGGAAACAAAAAAACCCACATAAAGTGGGTTTAGTGTACTTAAAGTTTTTTAAACTTAAAGCGCGCCTACGCTTTTCGTCAAGCTTGACTTGATGTTAGCTGCTTTGTTTTTATGAATGATGTTATTCTTCGCTAGCTTGTCTAGCATAGAATGTATTTCTTTCAACAACTCTTCAGCTTTGGCTTTATCAGTCTCGTTCTTAAGTCTTTTGACAAAAGTCCTAGTGGTCTTATTTTGGTAGCGATTCCTTACTCTTTTCGCTTCGTTGGATCTGATTCTTTTTAAAGCTGACTTATGATTTGCCATGTTATTGTTCTCCTACGTTGTAATTTTTTCGGACGGCAAAGATAGCCGTTTTTACAGAAAACAAAAATATTGACGCGATAATGCTAGGATTGACAAAGACTTAAATTTATTGATACAATGATCCGTCTGCTACTTGTTTTATTGCTTTTATGTGCCTCTGTGACTACCAAGGCAACTTTATCCCATCAAAATGTATTAACATACCCTCTAAAATGGGGTTTTTTCGGTCACGAACAAATTAATTATTTAGCTGTATTTACACTACCTAAGGAGATTTTACCCTTTTACAAAAAGCATATTGCCTTTATCAAAGCAAATGCGGTTAACCCGGACAAGCGGAGATATGTCGACACATTAGAGGCACCGCGACATTACATTGATTTAGATGTTTATGGAGATAGTTCACTATCAAAATTACCAAGATACTGGGGGCAGGCAGTAGAAGCCTTCACGGAGGATACCTTACTAGCCTACGGCATAGTTCCTTGGCAAATTACCAAGATACATAACTACCTCACTGCCGCCTTCTTAGCTGGGGATAGTGAACAGGTGCTGAGGCTCTCTGCGGATCTAGGTCATTATATAGCTGACGCTAATGTGCCATTGCATACCACGGAGAATTATAATGGTCAGATGACTGGGCAACATGGTATTCATGGCTTTTGGGAGTCTAGGTTGCCAGAATTATTCTTTGAATCATATGACTTGTTGACTGGATCCGCCAAGTATATTGATCGTCCACAGGAAGAGGTATGGGAGGCCATCAAGCAAAGCCACACAGCGCTAGATTCTGTACTTCTTTTTGAAAAGCAGTTATCAGGACGTTTTAAGGAGGAGAAGAAATATAGCTACGAAGACAGGAAAGGACGAACAGTCCGCGTCTACTCGTATGAATTTTCTGCGGCCTATCATCGAAAACTCGGGGGAATGGTGGAACGAAGAATGCGCGCAGCCATTAAAATGACAGGTGATTTCTGGTATACAGCGTGGGTGAATGCTGGGCAACCGTCACTTTCACAGCTGGACGGTATTGATGAGAGACGCTCAGTAGATCGTGAAACTAATTCAGAAGAATCGGTGATTAATCATGAGTCAGGAGAGCCGGTCGGTGGAAACTAACAATGGACAGGACAAAAAAAAACCCATCTGAGAGGATGGGTTTTCGTTGATATTGAGTGATTATTAACCAATGTTTACGCGCTTGAATGCGTCTACAGTCATACCTTTTGAGACACTGTCAAGGTACACAGCAATCGTCATGGAGTTGTCCTTCACAAACGTCTGACTCAACAGAGTATTCTCCTTAAAGAATTTCTGCAGCTTACCCATTGCAATCTTTTCAATGATTTGTTCAGGTTTGCCTTCTTGACGAGCCTGCTCTTTTCCGATTTCCACTTCTTTCTCGATGAGGGAAGCATCTACACCGTCTTTGTCCACAGCGATGGGGTTCATAGCGGCTATCTGCATAGCTACATCTTTACCAGCATCTTCTGCGTTACCGCCGATGTTCTTCAGTGAGACAAGCACACCTAGTTTCTTGTTAGAGTGGATGTAAGGTACGATTGCCTCGCCCTCCATAGACTCGTATGCAGTTATGGCTAGTTTTTCACCAATCTTGCCAGTTGCTTCTATGATTTTCTCACCGATCGTAAGATCGCCTAGTTTGATACTATTCAGGGCTGCAATATCTGCTGGATTCTCAGTGAAAACCTTGTCTGCAATTTGACTTCCCAAAGCGATGAAGTCGTCGTTTTTCGCAACGAAGTCAGTTTCACAAGTAAAAGCAATCATCACACCTCGCGTCAGATCATCACTTGTTTTGGCAAAAACAACACCTTCTGTAGTCTCTCTGTCAGCACGGGATGCAGACACTTTCTGACCTTTTTTCCTCAAAAGCTCAATTGCTTTTTCGAAATCACCATCTGCCTCGACCAATGCTTTCTTGCAGTCCATCATGCCTGCTCCAGTCATTTGTCTTAATTGGTTTACTTCTTTAGCGCTAATAGCCATCTTTTTACCTCAGTTTATGCTTTTTGAAATTCTATTAAATAAAAATTGAACATTGCGGGCCGATAGTGACCGGTGCAATGTTCAATCTATTGTATCATTTGATATGGTATTACTAAGCTTCTGCCTTCTCGTCTGCAGCTTTTTTAGCTTCAGCCTCTTCAGCAAGCTTCGTATCGTCTTTTTCTTTCTTTCGTTCGCCTAGACCCTCTTCCATTTCTTTGGATAGGTATTGAACAATCAGTTGAATCGATTTAAAAGCATCATCGTTTGCAGGAATTGGATAGTCTACCTGATTTGGATCAGAGTTGGTATCTACCATCCCAAATACTGGAATGTTTAATTTCTGTGCCTCAGCTACAGCAATGTGCTCTCTTTTGATATCAACGATAAACAACGCAGCAGGAAGTCTGTTGAGGTCAGCGATCCCACCAAGAACTCTTTCGAGCTTCTCTCGTTCACGGCTCACCATCAATCGCTCTCTCTTAGCCATATTCAAGTATGCTTCTTCCTTCGTCATTTTGTCGATGGTTTGCATTTTCTTTAGCGACTTTCGAATGGTAGCGAAGTTGGTAAGCATTCCACCCAGCCATCTTTCTGTGACGAAAGGCATTTTGAGTTTCTTCGCTTCTGTCTCTACTATTTCTTTTGCTTGTTTCTTTGTTGCTACAAACATGACCTTACGCCCAGACCTCACTACTCCTCGTAGTGCAGCAGCAGCTTCATCAAGATGCTTCAGGGATTTATTAAGATCGATTATGTGAATGCCATTTTTCTCCATGAAAATGAAGGGAGCCATTTGTGGGTTCCATTTTCTAGTAAGGTGTCCAAAATGAACACCAGCATCCAACAGTTCTTTAGTTGTAATTTTTGCCATTTATATGATAGAATATTATCGTTTACTGAACTGGAATTTTTTCCTTGCTTTTCTTCGACCGTATTTTTTACGCTCGACCATTCTAGAATCCCTTGTTAGAAATCCTTCAGCTTTTATAGGAGGTCTGTATTCTTCGTTTGATTCAACCAATGCTTTTGAAATCGCTAGTCTGATTGCTTCAGCTTGGCCTGTTAGCCCGCCTCCAAAAACATTGACACGAATATCAAAATTGCCATCTTCTTCAACCTTCACAAGGGGTTGCTTCACAATAATCTGTAATACTGCAGATGGGAAGTAATTAGTTATGTCTCGATTGTTGATCGTTATTTTACCGCTACCACTTGTCACGTATATACGTGCAACTGATGTCTTTCTCCGACCAAGGGTGTTAATTATATCCATCTGATGATTATAGTTTTGCTTCTTGTGGTTTCTGTGCTTCGTGCGGGTGCTCTGCACCAGCATATACATGCAAATTCTTAAAGATTTGTCTTCCTATTCTATTTCTAGGTAGCATACCTCTTACGGCATTTTCTATCAGTAAGGTTGATGATTTTTCTTTTACCTCTAGTGGAGAAGCAATGCGCTGACCGCCAGGATAGCCTGTGTGTCGGACGTATTTCTTATCTGTCCACTTCTTACCTGTAAGACGTACTTTGTCTGTGTTGATCACGATAACATGATCTCCACAATCTACGTGTGGCGCAAATGAAGGTTTATGCTTACCTCTGACGATTTTAGCGACTTCACTAGCAACTCTACCCAGAATCTGATCGGTTGCATCGACTACCAACCAGCTCTTTTCGACGGTGGCGTCATTCGGGTATTGTGTCTTGTAACTTAAAGTATCCAATTTATGATGTTTTTTTTGCTATATTTTGACCTCTCCGAGAAAAGGACAGCAAAAATAGAATTTAATATTCTTAAAACAAACAGACGGTCAGGTTTAAATCTTGTTTTTCGCTAATTGTCTGATAGTTGCGTGCATATCTTTAGGATATGGCGCTTTATGGGTGATCATTTCACCTTCTAAATTTTTGAAAGAGATGCCAGCCGCGTGCAAACTGACCCGTTGCATCAGTGGTTGTTCCTCCTCATTCTTGCCAATATGGTATTTTCTCTTGAAGGAGGAGAGGTAAATATGTTTGCCTCCATAAGCTTCATCTCCGCAGATAGGGAAGCCTGCATCTGCAAGGTGTACTCGAATCTGGTGAAGCCTGCCAGTGAATGGCATACAAGCGAGAAGGGTATGCTGCTTGTAAATCTCTACAGTCGAGACCATGGTCAAGGAAGGCTTGCCCTGTTGAAAGTCAATGCGAGATTTACTAGAGCTTGAGTAGAGTGGCTTGTCGAGCTCTACTTCTGTCATCTCATATCTTCCCTCTACCAGTGCATGGTACATTTTAGTGACTTCGCGATGTTCTAGCTGAATCGCAACATTTCTATAAGCACCATCGGTTTTGGCGACAATTAGAATACCAGAGGTTTCTTTGTCCAATCGGTGGCAAACTTTGCAACTCGGATTATAAGCTTTGGCCAATGCGAGTAGATCTGTAGGGTCATTGCGATCTGATAGCGTGGATAAGTGAGGTGGTTTGTTGACGATAATGTACTGATCATTTTCGTCTACGATCAGATCTTCAAATCGTATTTTCCTAAGTGTCTTTGTCGTATTCATCGTCGTCTTCCCAAGAGATTTTTTGCGTAGGGGAGCCCAATTTTAGCCAAAAAGTGAAGGTCGAGCCTTTATCTACTTCGCTCACTACTTCTACTCTCGAGTGGTGTCCATCCATAATGTGCTTAACAATGGACAGGCCCAAGCCGGTACCCCCGCGGTCTTTTGATCTGCTTTTTTCTACTCTATAAAAGCGCTCAAAGATACGTCCAATATCTTCTTCAGGTATACCTCGTCCGGAATCAGATACCTTTATTTCCGCTTTTTCTTCTGCATCAAGTGTGGCAATATGGATATTTACTTTTCCATTTTTTCGGTTGTATTTAATGGCATTGTTAACGAGGTTGATCATCACCTGATAAATCCGCTGAAAATCCGCATTCACGTATATTTCTTCTTTCTCAAACGACTGTTCAACGGTGATCTCCTTTTTTTCAGCTTTACCGTCTAGCTGCTCAATCACCTCTTTGCACAGATCTACCAAATCAAAGTTTTCGTAGTGCATTTTGATCTGACCAATCTCCATCTGAGAAATTGTCAGAAGGTCTTGGACTAAGAGGTCTAGTCCATCTAGGCTTTTAGCTGCCTTTTTGAGGAATTTTCCACGGACTTTTTTGTCTTCTACCGCACCGTCAAGCAATGTGTGTACAAAGCCTTGAGCAGAAAATATGGGCGTTTTTAGCTCATGGCTAACATCTGCAATGAATTCGCGACGAAATGTCTCCATACGCTTCAGATCGTCGATTTCTCTTTGTTTAATACGTGCATAGTCGTTGATCTCATTCTTTACTTTCCGCAAGGGGTTTAAGAATGAGCTGCTACGGTTAGTAAGAAAGGTGATGTCATTTTTCTCAATACCATTGAGGGCATCATAGATATTGTTGATCTCTCTGAAGAAAAGAAATTCTGCCAGAATCCGAAGTAGAATATAGCTAGATGAAAAGGATAAGGCAAAGGCCACAACAAGTGCCGTACCCGTAATTTCAGGTAATAGGCCCAAAAAGGCTGTCGTAATCCCAGCTATGGTTACGCCAAAAACAATTGCAACTGCTCGGGAATTGAGTAGCATTTTGAAGTGTATTAATTCACTTCAAACTTATAACCAACTCCCTTGACCGTCACTATGAAATTGTCACCAATCTTCTCGCGGACTTTTCGGATGTGGACATCGACTGTTCGCGCTAGTACATAGACATCTGTACCCCAGATATTTTGAAGGAGCTCATCTCGGCTAAATACTTTCCCAGCATTTTGTGCAAGGAAGTGAAGTAATTCAAACTCTTTTTTAGGAAGATTGATGTTTTTTTCGTTCAATAACACGGTGTAGCTTCCCCTGTCGATCTCCAGACCCTCAATTGAAATCTTAGTAGAATTTTTCTTCTTTTTGGACTCACGTCTAAAAAGCGCGTTGATTCTACTCACCAGCGCCCGAGGTTTAATAGGCTTGGTAATGTAATCGTCAGCGCCCATATCAAAAGCAGCGACTTCAGAATACTCTTCAGATCTTGCCGTCAAGAAAATAATAAATGAATTGGCAAGTTCAGGGTTTTCGCGTAATTGCCTACAAGTCTCTACGCCGTCCTGTTTAGGCATCATGATATCCAGGATGATCAAATCTGGTAGAAAGCTATTTGCTATGTCAACGCCCTTAATGCCATCAATTGCTGTTTTGACATCATAGCCCTCTTTCACAAGATTGTACTTAAGCAACTCCAGAATGTCGCCTTCGTCGTCTACTACAAGTATTTTTTGATTTGTCTTAGCCATGGGTCGTGATCTATGCTTGGGGAACGTTTGGTTTATTCACCTTCAAAATAGTCAAATAATAACTGTATTGAAAATCCTTACAAGTCTACTAAGAAGCAACTACAGCAAGATTAACATCACGTAAAGTTTCAGCGTTTGACTTAACAATTTGTTAATTCTACAAATCCTTATACTGGCGAATCAAAGACCTGAGATCACCGTCGTGCCTTGCTAACTCTTTTTCCAACAGGGCTCTGTAAGAATGGTACCTTTTGAAACCCATAAAGTAGGCGTTATTAGGTAAGGTCCGTCTTTTTAAGAGTGGCGCATACTGAATTTTTTCAAATTGCAACGTATCAAGTGTTTCTAAAATTTGGGAGATAAGAAGCTGCTTCTGCTCTACCTTTTCTTCATTACTCATGGTGGGACCAAAGGCAGCATAAAGCTGAGCTAGCTGATCTTTTCCTTTCAGCATATGCTCTCTAAATACATTGCTGTCTGATAAGCTGGCTTGATAGGCTTCTAACTCCGATGACTGATCGCCATAATGAAGCATGAGGAAAGAAATAGTTGCTTCTTGACCGATAAATGAAGCTAAGTTTTCATTGAAGGTAAGGCTGTCTTTGATGAAAACCGTACTGTGTGTCAGTTCATGAAAAAGGGTTTCTGCGAATTTCCCTATGGGTCGATCTAGCAAATTACTCAGTATAGGGTCATTGAACCACCCAAGTGTTGACCATGCGCTTACTGACCGTATGTTCGTATCATAACCGTCTTCTGAGAGTCGTTCTCTTTCTGATTGTGCTTTGTCTAGATCAAAAAATCCTTTGTAGCCAAAGTTCCCTAGTAGTGGAAAATGCCATTGGTAGGCTTTTAACTCGAAGGGAGGTGACGCTGATAAATTCCAAAGTAAGGTTTTACCCGCTTGGTCGTAATAGGTAGTATATGCGTCCCCTACTGTAAGCCCCAAAGTTGTAGCATGTTCCTTGATCGCCTTGCTCAATTTTAGTTTGAGAACAATTGAGTCTGGAAGTGTCTTGTTTTCAAGTAGTTCTTCGATTGGTTGAGCTTTCCACAAAAGCGTTAGCTGCCCTTTTGCTTGCATCCAGCCGTACCTCAAAAGATCAAGGTAGATAAAGGCAAAAAAGACTAATAATAGTAGTATTAATGAGCTTACTATTCTTTTTTTAGTTGTAAATACTAATAAATTTAGCATATTTGTTGTTTTATAATCAATATTAAGGCCTATTTTTGTTCCTTTATATGCTTAAGAGTCTTAAGAAATAGCACCAAAAAATAAACTTACACCTGATCAAATGGCAGAACAATCTGAAAAAATGAAAGCGCTCCAGCTAACCATAGACAAGCTGGAAAAAACATACGGCAAAGGTACAATCATGAAGTTGAGTGACGAAAAAGTCATGGAAGTACCGACCATTTCCACAGGTTCGCTTGGATTGGATATTGCATTGGGTGTGGGTGGCTTACCTAAAGGGCGGGTCATCGAAGTATATGGACCTGAATCATCCGGTAAAACAACCTTGGCTATGCATGCAATTGCCGAGGCACAGAAGGCAGGTGGGTTGGCTGCATTTATCGATGCGGAACATGCATTTGATAAGGGCTATGCAGAGAAATTGGGAATTGATATTGAGAACCTACTGATCTCGCAGCCGGACAATGGAGAGCAGGCACTCGAAATCACGGAGCATTTGATCCGATCAGGAGCTGTCGATATAATTGTTATTGATTCTGTTGCAGCTCTAGTACCACGCGCAGAACTCGAAGGAGAGATGGGAGATAGTAAGATGGGACTTCAAGCTAGGCTTATGTCTCAAGCTTTAAGAAAGCTTACTGGAGCCATTAACAAGACTGGATGCTGCTGTATCTTTATTAATCAGTTGAGGGAGAAAATAGGCGTAATGTTTGGTAATCCTGAAACAACAACTGGAGGTAATGCACTGAAATTTTATGCATCTGTTCGCTTGGATATAAGAAGAATTGGCCAAATCAAGGAAAGCGCAGACAATATTCTTGGTAATAGGACAAGGGTTAAAGTAGTTAAAAACAAAGTAGCACCTCCTTTCAAGGTTGTAGAGTTTGATATCATGTACGGTAAAGGCATCAGCAAAGCGGGTGAAATCATTGATCTTGGTGTGGAACTTGATATTGTAAAGAAGTCTGGTTCATGGTTTTCGTACGAGGGAAATAAATTGGGACAAGGTAGAGATGCAGTGAAAAAGCTAATAGAAGATAATCCGGAGTTGATGGACGAGCTAGAAGTAAAAATCAAAGCCAAAATCAATGGAGAGGGAGTAGCAGAAGTAGACAAAGAATAAGGCTACTGATTTGGAATGACATAAAAAAGGCCGATTCTGAGAAAAATCGGCCTTTTTTATGTCTGATTATTAAGTCTTATTGTTACTGACTTCGAATAGCAATAACTGGATCCATCCGTGCAGCAAGTGCAGCAGGCACTATGCCTGAGACACTACCGATCAAAGCAGATACGCCCAAACCAAGCACAATGTTGTTGATGGATAGCGATAGGTCAAGGCTGCCAATACTAATAAAGGAAAGCAGAAAGACCAGGAATATGCCCAGACCTCCACCGATGATGGATAAGAAGACGGACTCAAAAAGGAATTGGAAAAGGATGAAATAATTTTTAGCGCCAAGCGACTTTTGGATCCCGATGATATTGGTCCTTTCTCGCACCGATACAAACATGATGTTCGCGATACCAAAGCCCCCGACCAAGATCGAGAAGCCTCCGATGACCCAGCCGGCTACAGATAGCGTATCAAAAACACTTCCTATTTGATTGAGAACTGCCTGTTGCCTTACTACTGCAAAATCACTTTTTTCCTTTGGCTTAAGACTCCTGGATTTGCGCATTAAACCTTCTATTTCATACTCTAACTTTACCAGCCCTAGGTCATCCTTGAGTCCTCTAACGGTAATATTTGGTTCTAGTCCTCTTTGCCCTACGTAGTAGATCTGAGTAAACCCTTGGTACGGGATATATACGTTTTCGTCAAGGCTGTTGCCTCCGAACAAACCTGCTCCCTGTTCTTCAAGTGTTCCGATTACTGTAAACTTGATGCCCTTTATTTTGATTTTTTTTCCAATGGGGCTTCGTCCGTTAAAAAGTTCTTTGACTGGTCGGTGACCTAGGATAGCTACTTTTCGACCAGCCTTAAATTCTAGAGGTGTGAAATATCTACCTTGTAGCGTTTCGAAATCACCTTCATAGACATCTCTGTGTCCTTCAGATATGCCTAAAACGGTCACATCTGTGGAAGAATTAGAAGCAAATTTTGGAGTAGCTGATGAGACACCAAAAATAGAGATCCCGTCAAAAGCGGAAAGGTTATCACGTAAGTATTCATACTCCTTGTATGAATTCTGTGGTCTTTTAATATACTCCCACCAGGGGACGTTGGGCCCAAATTCCAAGGGAAATCTCTGCACATTGACATTGAGTGGACCTAGAAAACTAAGACTATCTCGAATGCTTTTTTCTAAGGAGTCCACCAGCGTGAAAACCGATATGATTGCGAAGATGCCGATTGTAACGCCAAGTAGCGATAGGATTGTTCTTAGAAGATTCGTTTTTAGCGCATTGGCTGAAAAGCGAAAACTTTCAAAGATTAATTTGATGATTAATGACACAGGTAAATTGACTAACTATTTTAGAAATGATCAACATTGCCAAGATAGTGGATCAACCGTAGTTTATCAAGCTATTGAGAACGGATGGCAATAACTGGATCCATGCGGGCAGCTATTGCAGCAGGGATAATACCACTCGCCATACCAATGATAGCAGATACGCCTAGTCCTAGGACCACGTTGCTCATGGACAAGGTAAGTTCGAGAGAGCCTAGGCTGACCAGACTTAGCAGATACACCAGAAAAATTCCTATTCCACCACCGATTACAGCGAGGAATACAGACTCAAAAAGGAACTGAAAAAGAATAAAATAATTTTTCGCGCCAAGTGATTTTTGAATGCCAATGATATTGGTGCGCTCGCGTACTGATACAAACATGATATTAGCGATACCAAAGCCGCCCACAAGTATAGAAAATGATCCGATAACCCATCCCGCAAGTCCAATTACATCAAACGTCGCTCCGATGAAATTCGCAATGGCTTCTGGCCTATTCAGCGCAAAATTGTCAGTTTCTTTTGGCCGCAATCCACGTTTACGACGCATCAATCCACGTACTTCAGCTTCAAGCTCGACTAAGCCAATGTCAGAGGAATTGCCTTTGATGCTTATGGATGGTTCCACGCCTGTTCGACCATTTCCAGTATAAAACAGTTTGGTAAATGACTTAAAGGGTAAATAAATATTTTCATCGTTACTAGGTGCCCCTAAAAAGCTATCTCCCTCTTCCTCCAACTTGCCTATGACGTAGTATTTCAGTCCTTGTATTTTCACTTCTTTGCCAATAGGTGTCGAATTGGGGAATAGCTCTTTGGCAGTTCTATGTCCGATCAATGCCACATTTCGGCCGGCGGCAGCCTCTTGCTCAGTAAAATATCTACCAGCTTCGATTGGCATTTCGTATACATCCTTGTGTCCGTATACTACTCCTACCAGAGAAAGATCTGTAGCACTGCTATTCTCATATTTGGCTGTAATGCGACCTCGTGAACCAATGATTGTGATTCCAGCAGCATTTTTCACATTATCTGCAAGAAATTCATATTCATCATAAGTCGGATAAGGTCTAGAAAGATATTTCCACCAAGGATAAGGTCCTCCGAGACCGTAAGGCCATTTGTCTACATTAATATTATCAGACCCTAGAAAATCGAGGCTGTCTTTGATTGATTTTTCCAAAGAGTCTACAAGTGTAAACACGGCAATTATCGCAAAAATACCGATCGTTACTCCTAGCAAAGAAAGTGTTGTTCTGAGTATGTTAGTGCGTAGAGCGTCCCAAGCAAAACGGAAGCTTTCTAATACCAGTTTGATGATCATGCGCTAATGCTTTTGTGTTTAGTGACTTATTTGCAAAGATAAATGAAAGTATTTGCTAATTTTGCGCACTATTTGTCTAGCAGTTCAATTAATATATACCTTCAATGAAATTATCAGCATTCAAGTTCGACCTTCCGGAAAGTCGTATTGCGAAATATCCAACGGAAAATCGTGATGAATCCAGATTAATGGTTATTCACAGAGATTCTGGCGAAATCGAACATAAATCCTTTAGTGACATTGTCGGGTACTTTGATGACGGAGATTCGATGATCATTAACGACACTAAAGTTTTCCCTGCACGTTTATACGGGAACAAAGAAAAGACAGGTGCGAAAATCGAAGTTTTTTTGCTCCGTGAACTAAATCGCGAAATGCATCTTTGGGATGTATTGGTTGATCCGGCTAGAAAAATAAGAGTAGGTAACAAACTATACTTCGGTGAAGGAGAGCTAGTAGCAGAGGTCATTGATAACACTACCTCTCGCGGTCGGACGATCAGGTTCTTATTTGATAATGAGCAGCATGATTTTTATGACTTGATTGACAGCTTAGGTGAGACGCCAATTCCTAAAGAGTTGGACAGACCTGCTGAGGCATCTGACAAGGAAAGATTTCAAACCATCTATGCGAAAAATGTCGGAGCAGTTGCTGCACCTACTGCAGGACTGCACTTTACGAAGCAGATCATGAAACGCATGGAGATTATTGGTGTTGATATTCATCCCATTACACTTCACATTGGTTTAGGTACTTTTAGGCCAGTGGATGTAGAAGATCTTACCAAACACAAAATGGATAGCGAGAACTATTTTGTTGGTGAAGAAACTACCGATCGAGTCAATCGATCTCTAGATGAAAAAAAGAGAGTAATCGCTGTAGGCACCACTGTGATGCGAGCGCTTGAGTCTTCTGTTTCTGCGAATGGACGTTTGAAAGCGAATTCTGGTTGGACGGATAAATTCATCTTCCCTCCATTCGACTTTAAGATATGTGATGCATTAGTTACAAACTTTCATCTCCCAGAATCAACACTTTTGATGATGGCGTCTGCTTTTGGGGGATACGAGCTGATCCAAGAGGCATATCAGATTGCAATCAAAGAAAAGTACAGATTCTTTACGTATGGCGACGCGATGCTGATTATCTAACAGAAAATATTGAAAAAGCATCTCATTCTTGTGGCAGGTGGAACGGGTACTCGCATGTCGAGTACGCTCCCAAAGCAATTCATTGAGATAGGAGGCACGCCTGTGATTGTGCATACGATCAAAGCATTTTTGGCCTTTGATGCAGAGATAATGATCACAGTAGTGCTACCAGAAGCGTATTTCGATACTTGGCATACCATTGCTTCACATCACCCTTACATAGGTAAAGTACAGTTAGTAGCAGGAGGTGCTACGCGATTTCAATCCGTTAAGAACGGATTACAAACTGTATCTGAAGATATTGGTTTAGTCGCCGTTCATGACGCCGTCCGTCCTGCTATTCATCCACAGATTATTCACGAGGCATTTGCTAGTGCTGAAAATAACAAAGCAGCTATTGTTTGCGTCGCACTCAAAGATAGCATTCGCAAGATTCAGGG
>JBLHTU010000042.1:0-23278 GCA_047627515.1 Cyclobacteriaceae bacterium
GTCTTGGCAGAAATATGCTGACACTGGTACTTTCCTCCCCAGTCCTCTACCAGAATGTTAATGTTTGCTAGCTCTTCCTTAATTTTTTCCGGATTAGCGTTCGGACGATCCATCTTATTGATTGCAATGACAATCGGCACTCCCGCAACCTGCGCATGGTTGATTGCTTCTTTTGTCTGAGGCATCACTCCATCATCTGCAGCTACCACGACGATTACTATATCAGTAAGCTTAGCGCCACGAGCACGCATTGCCGTAAAGGCTTCATGACCTGGTGTATCCAAGAATGCAATTCGCTTATTATTTGCAGTCATCACGTCATATGCACCAATATGCTGCGTGATCCCTCCAGCTTCTCCAGCGGTTACTTTAGCATCACGGACGTAATCCAAAAGTGATGTTTTACCATGATCAACGTGACCCATGATTGTAACGATCGGAGCCCTGTCCTTTAATTCTTCTTCCGTATCAACTGCCTCTTCGATTTCGACCTCATCATCATCACTTGTGAATTGAACATCATACCCAAATTCATCAGCAATAACAGTAATAGATTCAGCATCTAGTCGCTGGTTGATTGACACAAACATACCAAGACTCATACAGGTAGAGATGACCTCATTGACAGTTACATCCATCAATGAAGCGAGATCACTTGCTGCAATAAACTCAGTTACTTTAAGGATTTTAGAATCCTCCTCTTCCTGGAGTATTCTCTCCTCTTCCTGTTCTGCTTTCTGTGATCTCTTGTCCTTACGATATTTCGCACGGTTTTGGGTACTCGCCTTGCTAGAGCCTCCGCTCAACTTTGCAAGGGTCTGCTTGATCTTGTCTTGAATCTCTTTATCTGAAAGTTCTTCCGTTTTTCTATTGTCTGGTCTACCACGACCAGCACCCGCTCCTGCTCCTCTAGGGTCGCGTCGAGCACCTTGTCCAGGCGACGATTGAGTAGGTGTCGCAATTCTTTTCCTTGGCCGTTTCTTACGATCCTTACTCTCATCAGAAGAAGCAACTGGCTTCGCCTTTCGTTTATCGGCTGGTAGTTCGATTTTACCAAGTACTGTCAGTCCTTTCAATGAGTCCGCCTTAGCCTTAATGGATTTCTCCTCTGCTGGGGCTGCTGCGGGTCCGGGCGCTTTCTCTGCCACCTTAGGCGGCTCTGCCACTGGGTTCTTCTCTTTTGGCGCTGTCTCTTCCTTCACTGCCTTCACTGCCTCTTCTGCCGCCTCCGCAACTGGTGCTGCTGCAGCTGGCTTAGCTACCGGCTGGGGTGCTTTCTCTTCTGGCTTTGGAACCTCTGGCTCCTTCACCACAGGCTTCTCCTCCTTAATTGGCTCCTTTTCCTGCTTTAATCTTTTACCGACTGTGGACAAATCAATTTTCCCCAAAACTTTAGGTCCAGTCAATTTTGGCTTGGCGATCAAGTCTTCCTCCTTGCTTTCCGGCTCTTTGGCCTTTTCCTCTTCTGGCTCTTTCTTTTCTGCTGCAGGAGCAGGGACTGGCGCAGGAGGCTCTATTGGAGCCGCTACTTCGTTGTCCTTGATCAGAATTTCCTCTTCATTTGAGTTTCTATTCTCAACATTAGCGGCTTTGATGACGAGGTCTTCGTTAAGCTTCGTGCCAATTGTCAAGCTAGACGCTTCTTCTTTGTCGTGAGCAGAATCAGCAAACTCTTTGGAAAGCAATGCGAATTGCTCCTCCGTAACTTTTGAGTTAGGACTTGTATCCACATCAAAACCCTTATCCACAAGGAAATCGACGATGGTATTCCGTCCTACATTCAGTTTTCTCGCAACTTGACTAAGTCTATACATGCGTTATTATAATACTCTTCTTATTATTCAAATTCCTGGTTCAGTACTGCCAATACGTTATCCACAGTTTCTTCTTCCAGATCAGTCCGTCTAATTAAATCTTCTCGACCTAATTTAAGCACACTTTTGGCCGTATCAAGACCTACTCTTTTTAGCTCAACGATCACCCAGTTTTCGATTTCATCGGTGAACTCATTCAAATCAACATCCTCGTCTTCTATCCCATCAAGTTCTCTAAATACATCGATCTCATATTCGACCAATCTACTTCCTAGCTTGATGTTTTGTCCCCCTCTACCAATGGCCAAAGATACTTGATCAGGCTTTAAGAACACTGAAACGCGTTTTTTATCCTCATCAATTTTCATGCTTAGGAGTTTCGCAGGGCTAAGCGCTCTAGCTATATAAAGTTCAAGATTATCTGTGAAATTAATCACATCTATATTCTCATTCTGAAGCTCACGTACGATCGAATGGATTCGTGATCCTTTCATACCGACGCATGCTCCTACAGGGTCAATCCTGTCATCATATGACTCAACTGCAACCTTAGCTCTTTCACCCGGCTCCCTGACTACTTTTTTGATTGTAATGAGCCCGTCATATACTTCTGGCACTTCACTTTCAAATAGTCTTTCCAAAAACACTGGAGAAGTCCTGGATAAAATAATTCTAGGGTTACCATTGTGCATTTCTACACGATGTACAATTGCGCGTACTGCATCTCCCTTTCTATATCGATCCTTATTGATCTGCTCAAACTTCGGCAAGTTCAACTCATTGCCGTCGCCATCTATAAGCAGCACCTCACGGCTTAGGATCTGGTACACTTCACCCGTAATGATTTCCCCAACGAGATCTTTATACTTCATGAACAAGATATCTTTCTCAAGATCTTTGACTTTCTGAATCAATGTCTGACGTGCAGTCATCACAGCTCTTCGGCCAAAGTCCTCCAACTTGATCTCCTCCGCTACTTCTTCTTGTATCTCGAAATCAGGCTCAATTTTTCTTGCGTCCGTCAAAGATATTTTATCATGATCCCAGATATCTTCCGAGTCATCGTCTACGATTTCCCTGAACCTCCAAATCTCTAAATCTCCCTTATCAGCATTGATAATAATATCAAAATTATCATCAACCTGATATTTTTTCCTGATCATGGTACGGAATACATCTTCCAGTATCCTGATCATAGTAGGTCTATCTATGTTCTTACCTCTTGCAAAATCTGCAAACGAATCAATTAATATACTTGCGTCCATATTATTTAAACGATACGATCACTTTAGCTTCTTTAATTTCAGTTACTGCCAAATCAATGGCCTCTTCTTTATTGTCAATAATTTTTATCTGCTCTCCGCTTACTTCTACAAGCTCTCCCTTCAGAACCGAACCATCTGCCAATTTAATCTTTAGATTCCGACCGACATTCTTTTCATATTGTCTCATTAGAACCAAAGGCATGTCCAGACCGGGCGATGACACTTCCAAAATGTACTTCTCCTCAAAAATCTCATGCTCTTCTAATTGAGCCCCCAATCTTCGACTTATGCTTGCGCATGCATCAATATCTACCCCTTCGTCTCCATCCACAAATATCTGCACTCTTTGGCTTCTTTGATCTCCTGTGATCCTGAGCTCTACTAGAAACAAGTCGGGATATTCTGCCAACAAGGGTTCTAAAAACTGAAGTACCTTATCTTCCATAATGTGGATAGATCTTTGTGAACTAATAATGAAAACAAACCGATATAATAAAAGAGGGGACTGTTGTCCCCTCGCCTATTAGTTCGAAATTGAAGAGGCAAAGCTAAAAGAAATAATTTTCAATTCAAATAATGAGTTTTTAAAAGCGCATTGGTCAGTTTTGCGTCTGCAAAAGCATCAAATTCAATAGATATGATTGGAAAGCTAAAGGTCACCAACTCCCTATCACGAAAAAAAGAAGTCTTTGAACCCCTCAACCCTCCGTTTGTGGGCATGTATGTCTGTGGCCCAACAGTGTATAGCGATGTTCACCTAGGCAATGTTCGGACGTTTACCAGTTTTGACATCATCAATAGGTATCTGAGGTTCATTGGATACAAGGTCAGGTACGTTCGAAACATCACCGATGTCGGGCACCTGCTGGATTCCGGCGAGGATAAAATATCGAAAAAAGCCAAACTGGATAATTTAGAGCCAATGGAAATCGTTCAAAAATACTCGAATGATTTTCATAATGTCATGGCGGCTTTTAATACGCTCCCGCCAGACATAGAGCCCACAGCTACGGGTCACCTCATGGAGCAGATGACGATGATCGAAAAATTATTGAAAAACGGCTTTGCCTATGAATCGAATGGGTCAATCTATTTTGATATCAATAAATATAATGAGGAGAACGACTACGGAACGTTGTCAGGCAGAAAGGTAGAAGATCTACTCAATCAAACTCGGGAACTCGATGGGCAAACGGATAAACGAAACCCTTTGGATTTTGCCCTTTGGAAAAAAGCTACACCTGAACATATCATGAGATGGGATACACAGTGGAGCGAAGGATTTCCGGGATGGCATCTAGAGTGTTCTGCGATGAGCACCAAGTACCTAGGTGAGCAATTTGATATTCATGGCGGTGGTATGGATCTTAAATTTCCTCACCACGAATGCGAAATCGCACAAAGCGTAGGAACAAATGGTAAGTCACCTGCAAAATATTGGTTGCACACGAATATGCTCACCGTCAATGGGACCAAAATGAGCAAGTCACTTGGAAATTCATTCTTACCCAGAGAGCTTATTTCTGGTGAGCATGAAATGCTTGATCGAGGTTACAGCCCAATGACGATTCGTTTCTTTATGATGCAATCACATTATGCCAGCACGCTAGACTTTTCTAATGAAGCGCTCAATGCTTCTCTTAAAGGCTATATTCGTATGGTCAACGGGCTCAGAATTCTAAAGAATATGGAGTTTCAGCAGACTGAAGGAGAGTTGAATGATGAAGAGGTAGCATTGATGAACAAGATGTGTGATAACTGCTACCATGCAATGAACGACGACTTCAATACGGCATTGACAATCGGGCATATCTTCAACTTGCTGAAAAAAGTCAACTCTCTGGACACCGGACAACTGACCTTTGCATCCATTGGGTTAGACACATTTGAGAGAGTGAAAAAAACTGTACTGGGTTTCTCAGAAGAAGTACTGGGTCTTCAGGAAGAAAACCCTATCGACGGGAAGGAACTACTCACCATGCTGCTGGAAGAATACAAACTAGCAAAAAAGAAGATGAATTATGACAAAGTGGATGAACTGCGTGCCAAGCTAAAACAGCAAGGGTTGATCATCAAAGACATGAAAGACCGTGTGGATTGGGCTTATGAGGACTAGTTTTTATTATTATTTGTGAATGAATCCATTATTCTCTGATTCATCATTTGATTTTTGCTGATTGCATAAAAAAGGGCCTAAGGCCCTTTTACTATTTTACAATTACGTTTTTCTCTTTGTGCTTCTTGATCTGCCTACGGAGTGCCTCGGTAGCTTCATCGGCAGCCGCCTCAAATGATTTTGATTTAGATTTTGCGAAAAACTGCTCTCCTGGAATGTTCATCTTGATTTCAAGTAATTTATTCTCCCCCGAATCATCGTTTTCCAGCCTCATAAACACTTCTGCATCGATGATCCGGTCATAAAATGTTTCTAGCTTGTCCAACTTCCTTTGAATAAAATCAATCAACTTCTGATCAGCGTCGAACCGAATTGAATGCATTTGAGCTTTCATATGTATTTGTTTTTAAGTGTTAAACATTTATGCTTTTGGATGAGCCTGATCAAAAACTGACTTCAACTTATCCAATGAGTTGTGTGTGTAAACTTGTGTGGCGGCAAGACTTGTATGCCCTAGCAAATCCTTCACTGCATTCAAATCCGCTCCTTTATCTAGCAGGTGTGTAGCAAAAGTATGTCTGAGTACGTGCGGGCTTCTTTTGGAAAGGGTAGTGACTTTTCCGAGATATTGTTTGATGATCCGGTAGACCATCATAGGATACATCTGATCCCCACGATCTGTTACCAATAAAAACCTGTGTGTCAAGTCAGTCCACATATCTCGCTTTAATGCTTGATAGCTTTTAATTAACGTAACGATTTGTGGGCCTATTGGGATGATTCTTTCTTTATTTCTTTTGCCTAAAACTTTGATCGTCTGATCTACTGAGTCGATGTCTGTCTCCTTAAGTCCAATTAGCTCTGCCAAACGAATACCAGTCGCATAAAACAACTCAATCAGCAAACGATCACGGACACCAAAAAAACTCTCCTCAAAAGCAACCTTATCTAGCAGGTCAATCATTTCAGATTCCTTGACAAAAGAGGGCAGTTTCTTTTCTGTTTTTAGCGGTCGCAAGCGAGATGCGGGATTGGCCGTGGCGTAGGCTCGGGCATACAAAAACTTGAAATATGACTTTAAAGTCGCAATCTTTCGATTGACAGAGCGAGGCGATATACCAGATTCCATAAGCTCCACGATCCATCCACGCAGATGGGCATGCTGCACTTCAGCATCATCGGTTATCTCAAAAGTTGCAGATAAAAAGTTATGAAAACTGTTCAGGTCGTCCCGGTATGCAGTAATCGTGTGCCTGCTATACCGTTTCTCATGGGTGAGATAGGAGAGAAAATTCTGAACCATAAAAAGTTAGTCTATGACCTAAAGGGTAAAGACTAACTTACAAAATATTCTTAATAAGAAAAGGGGTAGCGGACTATTTGTTGTCCGCTTCTTGCATTCTTTGCTTATAAGCCGCTTTGATCACTTGCTCGCGTCTTACAATTGAAGGCTTAGTGAAATGCTGTCTTGATCTCAAAGCTCTCAAGACCCCAGTTTTCTCAAACTTCTTCTTAAAGCGTTTCAGTGCTTTGTCAATAGACTCGTTCTCTTTTACGTTTACTATGATCATTATAAATTATTTATTCGGGGCGCAAATATAAAAACTTTATCTAATAACAGCACACAGGTAACGAAAATGAATTTATTAAGTAATCAATCCAATATTTACCTAGCCAATAATATCGATACCGGCAGATAAGTCAACAAAATGAAATTATATTAGAAGCTTGAACTGTGATGAATTAAACAATTCACAGCTCATAATGAAGCTTAGAATTTTGATAGACTACTTAGCCACGTACAAAGAATTCATCGTACTAACCATAGGGTTTTTGGTTATTGCTGTCTCCGCCAATCAGATTTCAAAGGTTTTCCAAAAAATCAAGCTGCCGCTTATTACTGGCCTAATCGTCACGGGAGTCATCGCGGGACCCTATGTAATCGGCTTGATTCCCAAGCAAGCGGCTCACACCCTAAACTATATAAATGAGGCTGCATTAGCCTTTATAGCATTTGCCGCTGGAGCAGAGCTATACCTTAGGGAGCTCCGAAGCAGGTTCAACTCTATCAAGTGGAACACCTTTGGCCAACTGGTCGTCACTTTCGTCTTAGGAGCTATTGGCGTCTATCTATTTGCTGATTCGATCCCCTATATGGCAGACCGGCCGGCGCCTGTTTTGTGGTCTATCTCGTTTATCACAGCCGCTATTTTTGTGGCTCGCTCTCCTGCATCCGCTATTGCTGTCATCAATGAACTAAGGGCAAAAGGCCCTTTTACCCAGACAGTCATGGGCGTCACGGTAGTGAAGGATTTTTTAGTGATTATATTATTTTCCGTCTGCATTTCTGTTGCTCAAACATTAATTTCAGGGGATGCCTTCAATGCCTTGAGCTTGTTGATTGTCCTAGCCGAGATCGTTGCATCCTTTTTAGTGGGCTTCTTTGTTTTTGGGAACTTGCTGAAGATCCCTTTGGCACTCAAAACAAGATCCTGGCTCAAGGCAATCATAGTGGTAGTAATTGGTTACGGTGCCTACTATCTCTCTAGCGTAGTAGCAGAGATCACATCTCATCTTAGTCACCCGTTTTTTCTTGAGCCCTTGTTAATGTGTATCCTAGCTAGTTTTTATGTCACAAACTACAGTAAATACCGGCCGGAATTTTTAAAGATTATTAACGAAACTGGAAACGTAGTGTATGTCGCTTTTTTCACACTAACGGGCGCCTCTTTAGATATTAGTGTATTAGGATCAGTCATAGGTGTTGCGGGTATTCTTTTTATGATTCGGATGATCACAATGATCATAGGGGCATATGCCGGCGGATATCTGGCCAAGGACCCGCCAAAATATATTCATCTCGGCTGGATGCCCTACGTTACTCAGGCAGGTGTGGCACTTGGTCTTGCTACGATGGTCGCAAAACAGTTTCCTGACTGGGGCACTGCCTTTGCAACAGTCATAGTGGCACTTATTGTCATCAATCAGTTTTTAGGGCCTCCTCTATTTAAGTGGGCGATCTATCAACTGGGAGAAGATCGAGCTAGGGGCAATGCCTATGAATACGACGGCATACGAGACGCTATTATCGTTGGATTCGAGCCGACATCCGTAGCATTGGCAAGACAGTTACAACAAAAGGGTTGGGAAGTACAGTTAGCCACGCGCAAAGCCAAAGGAACTTTTGAAGAACCTGACGATATACCCATGCGGTATATCACAAACTTTGAACCGCAAGTCTTTACTGAAATGCATGCTGATAAGGCAGAGGCGATTGTTCTTATGCTTTCAGACGAAGAAAATCTACAAATTGCAGAGGTGTTTTATCATGAATACGGAACCCGAGATATTATTGTAAGGCTCAACAACCGATTCAACTTTCAAAAATTTGCGGCGCTTGATGCTAAAATCATCGATCCGTCCACGGCGATCGTGAGCTTATTAGATCACTTTGTACGATCACCACAAGCAACTTCTTTATTACTTGGTATGGAAGCAGGGCAAGATTCACGTGACGTCGAGTTGTTAAACGCTGACATACATGGTATTCCTTTGCGGGACCTTCGGTTACCCTCGGACATCATTATCTTGTCCATTATCCGAGGTGGACAGACCATTATCTCTCATGGCTACACCAGATTACGCATCAAGGATATCGTAACGATAGTCGGGTCAGATAGCAGCCTTGAGCAAGTACAATTGAAATTTGATCGCTAATTAAGTTATATAGTTCTCTTATTTTCACGACAAGTAGGTGAAAAATCTATCTTTGCCACTATGGCAAAAATAGACGAGAAAGCGACCATCAAAAACATTGCATCTCATTGCAAAGAATACGGTTTCATATATCCTTCAAGTGATATCTACGAAGGGCTTGGTGCGGCGTATGACTACGGTCCCAACGGAGTCTTACTTAAAAATAATCTGAAAGATTACTGGTGGAAATCAATGGTTCAGATGAACGACAATATCGTTGGAATCGATGCTTCAATTTTCATGCACCCTACTACTTGGAAAGCCTCCGGTCATGTGGACGCATTTAACGATCCAATGGTTGACAATAAGGATTCGAAAAAACGATACCGAGCGGATGTTCTAATTGAAGAGCAAATAGCCAAAATTCAAAATAAAATTGACAAGGAATTAGCCAAAGCAGCCAAGCGTTTTGGAGAGACCTTTGACAAAGAGCAATACTTAACGACCAACCCCAGGGTCGTCGGATACCAAGAGCAAATAAGCTCCATCGAGCAGCGCATGAAAAGTTCCATTGAAGAAGGGGACTTGGATGCGCTTAAACAACTGATTGTAGATCTGGAAATCGCAGATCCCGTATCCGGGTCTAAAAACTGGACCGATGTGCGTCAGTTTAACTTAATGTTTTCAACAGAAATGGGTAGCGTAGCCGATGGCACTAACAAAATCTACCTCCGCCCTGAAACGGCTCAGGGTATTTTTGTTAACTTCTTGAACGTCCAAAAAACCAGCCGAATGAAGCCCCCATTTGGAATAGCGCAAATTGGAAAAGCCTTCAGAAATGAAATCATCGCGCGCCAGTTCATTTTCAGAATGAGAGAGTTTGAACAAATGGAAATGCAGTTCTTTGTCAAGCCAGGCGAGGAACTAGAGTGGTACGAGTACTGGAAACAAAAAAGAATCAACTGGCACAAAGCACTGGGCTTAGGTGAAGAAAACTACAAGTTCCATGATCACCTGAACTTAGCTCACTACGCCAATGCCGCAACAGATATAGAGTTCAATTTTCCGATGGGTTTCAAGGAACTAGAAGGAATTCACTCTCGTACAGATTTTGACCTGACCGCACATGAAAAGCATTCTGGTAAAAAGCTGCAATACTACGATCAGCAGACCAATGAGGCTTACACTCCCTATGTTGTAGAAACCTCCATCGGGCTAGATCGTTTGTTTCTAGCGGTCATCTCATCCGCCTACCAAGAAGAAACACTACAAGATGGTAGTACGCGTATGGTTTTGAAAATTCCTCCTGCTGTAGCCCCCTACAAAGCAGCCATTCTGCCTTTGGTCAATAAAGACGGCTTACCAGAAAAAGCAAAAGAAATTCTGGATCAGCTTAGGTTTGATCATCACTTGCAGTTTGACGTCAAAGATGCAATTGGTAGAAGGTATCGAAGACAAGATGCCATCGGAACGCCCTATTGCATCACTGTAGACCATGATACTTTAAGTGATAATTCTGTCACGATCAGAGAACGCGATTCAATGGAACAAACGCGAGTAGCTATCGAACAACTCCCTGAAATCCTAAGTCAAAAAGTAAGCATCAACCCTTTACTAAGAGCTGTTTGACGTGACCGCCAGCACCCTGCTATATATATTACTGGGTGTGCTGATTGCGTTGATTGTGTTTTTACCTGTCACGTCCATTCGGTCTAGGAGGAAAAAATTTATTCGTATGCCTAGGCTGTGGGTCAAGCCGATAAGCAGTGCGCAAGTAGCTATTTTAAGGAAGTACGTGCCCTACTACATTGCACTGTCTGACGAGCAACGCGTCGTTTTTGAGGGTCGAGTTGCTCATTTTATGGCGGATAAGACCTTCATCGCACGAAATATGGATCAGGTAAGTATAGAGATGAAGATCTTGATTTCTTCTTCTGCTGTCCAGATGACGTTTGGGCTACCTACAATTAACCTGATGCACTTTCAATTCATCCTTGTCTATCCTGATAATTACTACAGTACATTAACGAAAAAATATCACAAGGGAGAAGTCAACCCACGGCTCAAAGCCATTGTCCTTTCTTGGCGGGCTTTTCTGGAAGGGGAACAGTTGGCAGAAGGAATCAACCTAGGACTTCATGAGATGGCGCATGCCTTGCATCTGGAGAATGGAATCAGAAATGCAGAGTTTGACTTTTTAGATAAGGAGGCCTTAGCAAATTGGGATCGCCTCGTTGACCAGGAAATATCACTGATCAAGCAAGGAGAGGCTTCTTTCTTCCGAGCGTATGGATCTGTTGACACGTACGAGTTCTTTGCGGTAGCGATCGAGCGATTTTTTGAAACTCCTCATGCATTTCACCAGTATCACCCCAGTCTATATGATACACTATCCCTCATGCTGAATCAAGACACACGAGAACTATTTGCAGCTTGATCCTCTTGACCTCAGCAGATAAGGAACTAATTTTGTTTCATAACCAACTTCATTATTATTGAACTGGCCGCAACTACTCTCTCCTTCTCGAAGCAGCGATAAATCTACGATCACTTTGACCTCTCAAACTCGAACTAGGTTTGAGCAAGACTATGATCGAATTATTTTCTCCCATCCTTTTCGCAAACTTCAAGACAAGACACAGGTGATCCCATTGCCCGAGGATGACTTTGTGCACAATCGTCTTACCCACAGCCTAGAAGTAAGTAGCGTGGGCAGGTCATTGGCCAAAGAGGTCGGGAAAAGAATCCTTGAACGTGATGAGGGGCTAGCCCAACGAGGTATTTCTTATCATGATTTCGGGTCTATTGTGGCCGCCGCATGCTTAGCGCATGATATTGGGAATCCCCCTTTCGGACATGCTGGAGAAGCAAGTATTTCGGGATTCTTCAATAATCATCCCGAAGGACAGTTCTTCCGCGATAAGGTCACAAGTGAGGAATGGAATGACTTGTCGAACTTCGAGGGTAATGCCCAAGGGTTCAGAATTTTAAATGATCCTAATTACGGTGGGCTGCGATTAACACATGCGACCTTGGCTACTTTCACTAAGTATCCAATTGATAGCTCTAGTCAAAAAGATAATGAGCGAAAGAGTCAAAAGAAGTACGGTTTTAATTCCAGTGACAAGACCGTTTTTGCAGAAATTGCTTCAGAAATTGGATTGACTCCACTTGGAAAATCAAGCTGGACTAGACACCCGCTGGCATTCCTCGTGGAGGCAGCAGACGACATTTGCTACCACATTATCGACCTAGAAGACGGCACACGCCTTGGTCTTATTCCGTTAGAAACGACCGTGCAACTACTTGCACAGATCATCGGAGAACGATTCTCACAGTCAAAACTTGATCTGATCCAGGATGTGAATGAAAAGTTAGGAATACTCCGCGCATTGGCAATACATGAGCTGATTACTTCTGTTACCGATTGTTTTTTATCTCACGAAACTCATCTCCTAGCAGGCTCTTTTGATCAGTCACTGCTTAGCAAGACTGACCACGTATCTGTCCTAAAACAGATCTCAAAACTTTCGATAGACAAGATCTATCAATCCCGAGGCGTCTTGATGCGTGAAGCCGCAGGCTACCAAATTATGGAAAATCTACTCGCCGTTTTTTGCCTTGCTGCCTACACTAAGCATCACGACAAAACGTTGCATTCACAAAGGAACAGAGCTATGTATCATATGTTTCCGGACTCATATCAGCAGAAGCTTGCTGCCTGCTGTGTTTCGGTATATCAAACCCTGCAGATTGTCATGGATTACCTCTCGGGACTGACAGATAAATCCGCGTTGAAATTGCACAAGGTCATCACCGGACAAATCAATTCTGAATAAGTAGCTAATAAGGCTCATTTTGGTGCAATCAACTGTGCTAAAATTGAGCGACTAAGTCGATATAATCATTACATTTGCGATCGGTTTCAAAATGTGGACACGTCTCTCTCATATCATCCTAAAGTATAGGCTTTATTTAATCATCTTCATCGCTGGCATTACTGTATTCATGGCCAATCAAATACAGTATGTGCAATGGTCTTATGATCTTGCAAATATTGTCCCTGATACAGATCCTGAAATGCAATACCTCCAAGAGTTCAAGAAAACCTTTGGAGAAGATGGTAATGTAATGGCTCTTGGGGTCGAGGATAGTGCACTGTACAGCCTAGAAAACTTCCAAAGATTTCAATACCTGACCACTGAGCTAAACAGACTTGATGGAGTCGTCAGCGTTCTGGGACTCACCAATATTAAAAAGCTTACAAAAAACAGTCAGAACAAATCGTTTGAGCTCAAGCCTGTTTTTGCAGAAATCCCGCAGACGCAAGCAGAGCTTGATAGTTTGTTGCACCAATTCAATCAGTTGCAGTTTTACGCTGGGCAGCTAAGCAATTCAGAAAACGGAGCAACATTAATTTTAATCACCATCAACAAAGAGGTCATGAATTCGGAGGCACGATTCGAGCTCATTCCTGACATCGTGATGGCGGGGGAGCAATTCGAAGAGGTAACGGGCATCGACGTTCATTTTGCAGGACTTCCGTATGTCCGAGCAGTCAATATGGTAAAGATTCGTGCGGAGCTCATCAAATTTGTCATCTATTCAATAATAATCACAGGAATTATTCTATTCCTCTTTTTCCGCTCCTTCAAAGCAGTATTTTTTCCTCTTGTCATCATCGGGATCATCGTTGTTTGGGTGATTGGAACCCTAGCATTGCTAGGTTATGAAATCACTATTCTCAGTGGTTTGATCCCGTCGATTATCATTGTCATAGGTATACCCAATAGCGTATACATGCTCAATAAATACCATCAGGAGTACGCCAAGCATGGAGATCAGAAACGTGCACTTGGCAGGATCATTCGCAAAATTGGGATCGTAACACTGATCACCAACTTTACTACAGCGATCGGGTTCTTGGTATTAGTTGTCACAGATATTACTATTCTTAAAGAATTCGGAATTGTGGCTGGTATCAATATCATGGCCACTTTCGTAGTCAGTATCATACTGATTCCTGCATTTTACAGCTATTTGGCTCCTCCTTCTGTGAGACATTTGAAGCACTTGGAATTCAAAACGCTCGGATGGGCGCTTGACTTTCTTGATCATATTGTACATAAACACCGAATAGGCATATTCATCATGACTTTTATCATCACGGTCATTGCAGGTTATGGTGTTACACAGATCAAAGCAGTCTCTTTTATGGTAGATGACCTACCTGAAAAGAGTCCTTTAAAGCAAGATTTAGTTTTTTTTGAAAGGAATTTCAGTGGCATCATGCCTTTAGAAATAGTAATTGATACCGGTACTAAGAAAGGCGTTCAGAATCTCAAAAACTTGAGAGCAATAGATCAGCTGGAGACATTTCTAGATTCCATTGAATTTATTTCGCAACCTGTTTCTCTCGTGAGCTTCGTCAAAGCAGCCCGACAAGCCTACTATAATGATAACCCCGCATATTATGATATTCCCAATTCGCGAGATGCGGGTTTCATCTTGCGCTATCTAAGACAGAATGAGGATCAAAAATATTTAACCAAATCCTTTGTGGATTCTACAGGCCAAGTCATGCGAATTTCTTTGAAAATCGCCGATATCGGTTCTAATAGAATGGACTCCCTGGTCAATCAAGTCATACGGCCAAAAACTGAAGAGCTCTTCGGTGAAGGCAAAATGTCATTAAATATCACAGGTACAACCTTGATGTTTATCAAGGGCAATAAGTTCTTAATTGCGAACCTAATACAGTCATTGATTATTGCTTTTGTGATCATCAGCATCATTATGGCAATCCTGTTTAGAAACTTCAAGATGATAATCATCTCACTGATTACAAATATGATTCCGCTACTTATCACGGCTGGCATCATGGGCTACTTTGGAATTCCTTTGAAACCCAGTACCGCTCTGATTTTTAGCATCGCCTTTGGTATCTCTGTAGATGACAGTATTCATTTCCTGGCTAAATACAGGCAAGAGCTTTTCTCTAATAAATTTTTGGTGCCGCTCGCTGTTAGCAAAAGTATAAGGGAAACAGGTGCCAGTATGATATATACTTCCATCATCCTATTCTTTGGCTTTGTGATCTTTGGACTGTCTGAATTTGGCGGCACAGTTGCTTTAGGCAAATTGACATCGATCACATTGCTCTTTGCTATGCTGACCAATGTGATCGTATTACCGGCGCTGCTGCTACAGTTCGATAGCGGTAAACGTAACAAAGCTGTGCACCCTCTGATTGAAAAGTATCCAGAGTTTGCTGAAGAAAACTCAAACAAATCAAATCCAACTGCATAACTCCTGATTGACAATGGCTAAATATCCAGAGTATAAAAAGGTAGACTACCCTGCAATTGGCAGGGACATACTGGCTTTTTGGGAAAAAGAAAATATTTTCACTCGCTCTATTGAAGAGCGAGAAGGACAGCCCTCGTTCACCTTTTATGAAGGACCTCCATCGGCCAATGGCACTCCCGGCATTCACCATGTAATGGCTCGTACCGTCAAAGACATCTTCTGTCGATACAAAACCCAAAAAGGATTTCAAGTGAAACGGAAAGGTGGCTGGGATACGCATGGCTTGCCTGTTGAATTACAGGTAGAGAAGGAACTTGGCATCAGCAAAGAAGATATTGGTAAAAAAATCACGGTAGCAGAATATAATGCTCATTGCAAGGAAGCCGTGATGAAGTTTAAAAATGAATGGGACGACTTAACCCGTCAAATGGGTTACTGGGTAGACTTAGATGACCCATACATTACTTTTGACCAGAAGTACATGGAGTCGATTTGGTCACTCCTAAAAAAGCTTTTTGATAAGGGACTGATATACAAAGGATACACTGTGCAGCCGTATTCACCAGCAGCTGGTACTGGACTAAGCTCACATGAGCTTAACCAACCGGGTACTTACAAAGACGTAAAGGACACCTCGGTTGTCGCTCAATTTAAGGTCAAGAGAAACGAGAAATCTGATTTTCTTTATGAAGATGTAAATGAGAATGTCAGCATAATAGCTTGGACGACGACACCTTGGACACTCCCCTCAAACTGTGCACTCGCTGTTGGTGAAAGAATTGAATATGTCAAAGTCAAGACTTTCAACCCTTACACTTACGCACCCGTCTCCGTCATACTAGCAAAAGAATTGGTTGGTAAATTTTTTACTGACAAGGCCAAAGAAGTAGCAATGGATAGCTACAAACCAGGTGATAAGTTGATCCCTTTTGAGATTACACAATCCTTCAGAGGTTCAGACCTCTTAGAGGTGCGGTATGAGCAACTCATGCCTTACGTAACAACAGACGACCTGGAGAAAAATGCTTTCCGTGTAATTCCTGGTGATTTTGTGACAACAGAGGATGGAACTGGTATTGTACACACAGCGTCAGTGTTTGGAGCGGATGACTTTCGTGTTGCTCAGCAAAACGGAGTGCCTGCAGTCATGATCCAAGACGAAACTGGAGCGGATGTCCCACTTGTCAATAAACAAGGGAAATTTGTTGACGAGGTAACGGATTTTGCCGGCAAGTACGTCAAAGAAGAGTACTACGATGATCAAACGCGCGCTTTACCGGACTTTAAGCCCACAGACGTGCTGATCGCAATCAAGCTAAAAGAAGACAATAAAGCCTTCAAAGTAGAAAAGTACGAGCACTCCTACCCACACTGCTGGAGAACAGACAAACCTATTCTTTACTATCCGCTTGATTCCTGGTTTATTAAGACAACAGCTGTAAAGGATCGACTGGTCGAACTCAATGGTACCATCAACTGGAAACCTGCTTCGACAGGCAGTGGCCGATTTGGTAACTGGTTAGAAAACTTAGTAGACTGGAACCTTAGCCGATCACGCTATTGGGGAACACCTCTGCCTATCTGGATGTCTGAGGATAAATCAGAAATCAAATGCATCGGGAGTCTTGCCGAACTTCAGGACGAAGTGAGTAAGTCTGTGAGCGCTGGTTTCATGACTGAAAACATCGCTGATGATTTTGATTTACATCGCCCTTTTGTAGATGATATATTCCTGGTGAGTCCCTCTGGTCAACGCATGAAAAGAGAACCAGATTTGATTGATGTCTGGTTCGATTCCGGAGCTATGCCTTATGCGCAGTGGCACTACCCATTTGAAAACGAAGAGATTTTCAACCAAAATTTTCCTGCTGATTTTATCGCTGAAGGTGTGGACCAAACAAGAGGTTGGTTTTTTACACTTCATGCCATCTCAACACTTCTATTTGATAGGGTTGCTTTCAAGAATGTGATTGCCAATGGTTTGGTGCTCGACAAAAGCGGCAACAAGATGTCAAAGAGATTGGGTAATGCAGTCAACCCTTTTGATACGATCAATCAATACGGGCCAGATGCCACACGTTGGTACATGATTGCTAACGCTAACCCATGGGACAATCTTAAGTTTGACCTTGACGGTGTTCTGGAAACGCAACGTAAGCTGTTTGGCACACTAGCCAACACGTATTCCTTCTTTGCCCTTTATGCGAACTTGGACAATTTTGACCGTAACAATACCCAAGCAAGCTATGAAAGCAGGACAGAAAGCGATCGATGGGTTCTAAGCCGACTACACTCGCTGATCAAGGTGGTTGATCAAAGCTATGAAGAGTACGAGCCTACAAGAGCTGCTAGAGCTATCCAGTCATTTGTCACCGATGATATGAGCAACTGGTATGTCCGCCTTAACCGTAAGCGTTTCTGGGTGGGTGAGTACAATGCTGATAAGGAGGCTGCCTATCAAACCTTGCATGAGTGTCTAAGCATAGTGAGCCAGCTGATGGCTCCGATTGCACCTTTCTATGCAGAGCACCTGTATCAAGACTTAACTCAAAACGACGCAATCAGTTCTGTGCATCTCCTGTTGATGCCAGAGGCCAATAATCAGCTAATTGACCTCGATTTGGAGCAACGCATGCACATGGCCCAACTAGCCTCCTCGCTAGTTCACTCTTTGAGAAAAAAGGAGAAAATAAAGGTGCGGCAGCCATTGGCTAAAATCATGATCCCTATTCTCAAACAAGAGGATAAAGAGAGGTTGATGCAAGTAGAGGAATTGATCCAGACTGAGACCAATGTCAAAGCTATCGAGTACCTCACGGATACAGCAGACGTACTAGTTAAAAAAATCAAACCCAACTTTAAGAAATTAGGCGCTCATTTTGGTGCGAAGATGAAGTTGATCACACCACTGATCAATAGCATGGATCAAGATGCGATTGCAGCCTTTGAAGCCTCAGGAACACATGAAATATCACTAGATGGTGTCAAAACTGCTCTAACGCTAGAAGATGTAGAGATATCATCTCAGGACATACCAGGCTGGCTAGTCGCTACAGAGGATTCCCTCACAGTAGCGCTTGACATTACAATCACAGACGAGCTTCGAAATGAAGGGTTTGCAAGAGATTTGGTTAACCGAATTCAGAACCTAAGAAAAGACAATGGTCTAGAAGTTCAGGATAAGATCAAGATAACTTTTCAGAGTGATTCTGAATTATTAACTAAAGCCATGGATAAATTTGGTGATTATATACAGCGGGAAACGCAGGCACTATCTGTCTCCTATACAGATCAGAATGCGAACCTAACGTCCCTTGATATTGATGGTGTCCAAGTAAGTATAGCCATAAATGTTGTAAAACCATGAGTGCAAAAAGACCTCCCGTATATCTCTATTTCATAATCAGTGCAGGAATTATCCTGCTAGATCAGATCGTGAAGCTTGCTGTCCATTTCAACATGACCATGGGCACAAGAGGTCAGATCAAGGTGCTCGGCGAGTTTTTCAAGTTGCATTATCTGACTAATCCAGGTATGGCATTTGGCATGGAACTCCCTTTCGAAAACGCCAAAATCATACTGACTCTCTTTCGTCTTATCGCAATGTTTGGTATTGGTTATTACCTCTATTACATGTATAAAAAAGGAGCAGCCAATGGGTTGCTTATCTGTATAGGGATGATTCTTGGCGGAGCAATCGGTAACTTGATTGACAGTATCTTCTACGGTGTCTTCCTTGACAATGCGCCTTTTGATTCCCCGACACCATGGTTTTATGGCCAGGTAGTCGATATGTTCTATATAGATATCTGGGAAGGTAGAATTGCAGACTGGGTCCCTTTGTGGGGTGGTGAGTATATGGCGCTTTGGCCTGTCTTCAACATAGCTGACGCTTCCATCTTTGTCGGTATTCTAATCATTCTGATCTGGCAAAAGAATTTCTTTCTTGAAGAAGGAAACAATGAACCCAAAGAATCCACTGTTCCTTCTTCCTCATCTGAATAACCAAAGCAGCTTGTGACTAACCGAAGCATCGCCGTGCTTCTTGCAGTACTAGGGGTGCTTCTTTTTAGCTCTAAAGCTATTTTTGCTAAGCTGATCTACACCTATGATGTCGACGCCATCACCGCATTGATGCTACGAATGACCGTGGCTGTCCCTGTTTACGTGGTGGTTTTTCTTGCTACCCCCAAAACTAAATCTGAACGTAATAAGGATTTGCTTTATGTTTTCCTGTTCGGATTTCTGGGATATTACTTGGCCAGTTTTCTGGATTTTGAAGGACTCACTTACATCAAGGCCAGTCTTGAGAGGCTCATTCTATTTATCTACCCTACTTTAGTCATTATCATCTCCGCCGTTTTTCTAAAGAAGAGAATTCTCTTTGTTCAAAAAATAGGTGTGCTTATCACATACTTAGGTGTCTGCATTGTCTTTGCCCCCGAATTATTAGAGCAGGAAAATCCGAGTTCAATACTTACAGGAGCAATCTTAGTCTTCTTCAGTGCACTGACCTACGCGGCCTACTTGGTAGGCAGTCAATGGCTGATCCCTCGATTTGGGGTAAGACGCTTTACATCGATGGCTATGATATGGTCTGGTGTTATGGTTGCCCTTCACTATCTAACAGTCTCTGAAACGCCGATGCAAATGTTTGACTTACCTAAGCCTGTATACAGGTATGCTTTGATGATGGGCGTACTTGCTACTGTCGTGCCGTCTTTTATGATCTCCGCTGCTATTCAAAGATTGGGCGCGGCTCAGTTTTCAATTTTTGGTGCTTTGGGGCCTGTTTCAACTATTACTCTAGCGTACCTCTTCTTGAATGAAACATTGAGTTTTTTTCAGATTCTCGGAAGTTTAGTAGTGATTGCAGGCGTACTAGTCGCCGAATACTACGGCAAAAAAAGGCTGCTAAAGCCTGACCCTTATCCCCGGGCCTAGGAGAAAGAAAGGTGTTTGCTTTTGCAAAAAATATCCGAATCCAGCAAAGAGTGGAAATGTCAACTTTTTTCCAGACTTGCTAGGATGCAATGAGCCCATAAACACCAGACCAATATCCTGATTATCATTGTTGGCAAGGTTAAATGCGTCTATTGCTATAAAACCCGCTCCGAACTTGAACGGTCGATATTTGGCAATCTTCCCCTCCTGATAGAAACTAAACTGTGCCATCATCGCAAATGAGGGCCCTCCGAAATTGATGAATTCATCACTGTTGGCTTCAAGGATCAATAAACCCGCTGGAAATGACAAATCAACATCAAAATTGTAGTTTCTTTTCAAGTACACCTGCACTCTGTTATTCGCGGTTTTTCCTTGATACTTTGACTTGACATGAGAAATCTCCAATTGAATTTTGGACCACTCGTCCAATGAGTGCGTTTTTCGTGCGAGATAACTGTTCAGGTTAATGGCGGTTGTCTGGCAGTCGGACCGATCATAATAACTACTTCTTGGTGAGCTTTCCCCTGGACAAACTACTACTTCATCGAATCGGTAGATTTCGATCAAATTTCCCTCCTTACTAGAAAGCTTCACATCAATTGTCAAGTATTGTTTACCGAATAAGTCATCATTATCTTGATCAATTTTGCTGTAATCAAATCCAATCACCAAGTCTGTTAGGTTCCTTTCAAAATAGATTGGTTTATCAATGTCCTGCACTATTTTCTCGTCTCCGGCGAGATCCAGTATTACAAAATCTAGCGGCCTTGGCTTTTGGTATTCGCTGACATTAAGTGTCTTGCCCGTCGGCTCATTATAGTTATATATTTCGACAGCTCGATTAGATACAGCAATAGGTATCTCTAAATCGAAGATGGAGAGCTCTTCACTTCTTACCAATGAGTCAAAACTTAAGTCATTTACACCTTGAAAACTTATCTTGGATTTGTGTAGTCCCTCTCCTTGCAGACGCACTTTGATTCTTTCCCCGGGAAAGATTGTTGTTGTCTGCTGCCACGCTTTACCAGCACGCTGAATCTCCACCGTATTTATTTTCGGCTTCGGCGTTATGTCGACATTGGTCACAAACTTCGGTAGATCTCCATCCTTGATAAATAGATACCCATCAGACTTTCGATGAAAAGCGTACACTCGCATTTCTGCCAGAATTTTATCGTTGTTCAGTCGGGTTTTAGTGTACAGTTCTGCTATCAGAGGCCCTCCTTTTTCTTCCTGATTCTCGATTCGATAGGTCTTCCCTGTTTGCAACGTCCTATGGTTGTCAATCTGCACTAGAATTGGCTCCCGTTTGTCATCTTGCGGCGTAATTTCCTGCTTGTCAAGTTGTAGAAATACGAGTCGCCCCTCTCGCACAGTAAACTCAGTTTGAAGAGCTTCGGCCATAAATGTCAGAGAATCATTCAAGTCAAACCTAGGCATTCGAAGCGGCACACGGAGATTAAATTCTAATTGACCCAATTGAGTAGGGATCAAATGCAAAAACGCCTGATCGCCATTGCGACTGTACCGGTAATTATAAGATGGAGTTTCCTGCCATCTATAGTCTAACCGTAAGTTATCTAGCTGATTGGAAACCAGCTCGTATGACTTTTCTTCCCCTATAAATAGTTCGCTATCATTTGGGTATATAGTTGCAAATGTCTCTGATACCGGCAGCAGTGGGTATTCCTCAAGCAACTCAAGGTCGCCGGCCAATACCTGAAAGCTTAGTCGAAGCAATTCCGCTTCATTTAGATTAGTAAACTTTATCTTGAATCTTACCTGATTGCCTACTACTAGCAGCGTATCCTGTAAGTCAAAGTCTATGCTTGGTACCAAGTTTACCTCAACATTCGGATACAATGATTTTAATTGTAGCGCAATCTGGAATACTTCATTTTCTTCACTGAACGCAAAGTAGGTATGTCTTTCTCCCAGCCAATCAAGCGCATGTTCTTCACTATTAAAGCTTCCGCCTTGACTTCGTAATGTGATGTTCTGAATAACCTGAGCGTTAAGCGATAAGCACATTAATCCAATCAAGACCGAGGCAATAAAAATCCGCATATGCAAAGATCGTAATACTGACAATAAAGAGAAACCTATACCTATTTAACCTCTTCTGTTAGAATTTGAGGCTTCCCTTCAATTGTCTTGTGCACAGGGCATCGATCTGCTATTTCGATCAACCTTTTTCGCTCCTCGGCTGATAAGTCCCCTTCGAGAGAAATCATTCTTTTGATCTGATCAATCTTACCCGAGGACTGTTCGCTGTTCTGGCCATCTTCCAGGTGGACTTTGTCATGTGTGAGGTGCACCTTGACCTCTGTCAACTTTATTTTTTTGAAGTCTGCATACATTCTCAAGGTCATTGCAGTGCAGGCTCCCAATGCCGACAATAAGTAACCGTACGGAGATGGTCCGAGGTCACTCCCACCTACGCTGGAAGGTTCATCAGCAATCATTTGATGATGGCCTGCCGTGACTTCCGTCAGAAACCCTTTCTCACCAATCCTAGTATATACTTCCCCTTCGGGGGCCGCTTCTTTTTGCTGCTCCGAGATAATATATCTAGTACACCAAGATGCTATCATATTTCCCGCATAAGCAGAATCAGAAGACTTACTCATGAGATGATCCGAGCCATCAAGGGTGATGAAACTCTTCGGGTGCATCGCGTGCTGATAGATCTCTGCTGCATTATCAATATTGACGATGGTGTCCTGCGGGGAGTGCATGATCAGCAACGCCTTATCCAGCATTTTGATAATATCCACTCGGTCATTCTTTTCTAAGTCATCAATTAGTTGTTTTTTGATCTGAAAAGGACGCCCTCCGATGTCTACTGTAGCCTCACCTTCTCTTAAAAGACATTCTTCGCCCCCTTTTAGCAAGTGTTTCACATGAACCGGGTTACTTGGAGCACCTATGGTAACAACCGCCTTGATTTTTGACATTTGGCCTGCTGCGTGCAAAACTGCTGCTCCTCCCAGCGAATGTCCTATGATCACCTGCGGCGCTGAGTAGTGCTCCTCCAAAAAATCATAGGCTGAAAGCAAATCAGACAGGTTGGAAGAAAAGTTAGTGTCTGCAAAATCTCCCTTACTAGACCCTAAGCCTGTAAAGTCAAA
>JBLHTU010000043.1:0-22714 GCA_047627515.1 Cyclobacteriaceae bacterium
CAGAACCTTGGTAAAATGGTTGGAATGCCTGTTCCTGGTACAGGTACCGCTGTATGGTGGGAGCGTCAGATCGATCCTACGCTCGTTTTCGGTATTCCGCAAGTAGGTATGTTAGATGTAGACGGTGATTTTCTTGAAAATAAGCAGCTAGAGCCAGATGTTAAGGTCAAAAACTCCTATGAGAAACTTTCAAAAGGAGAAGATGAGCAGTTGAGAACCGCTGTGAAGCTACTGCTTGAGCCTAAAAAACCCTCAGATACTAAGCTCGAACGCGTAGAAGGGAACTAAGAAGCTGGTCCTTCAGCATAAAAAGAGGAATGTAAAGTCATTCCTCTTTTTGTGTTGGGCCATAATTGATGCCAAGCTTGTTCCAGATGGTTTTGTGTACATCTATCCTTTTGGAAAAACGCTCAAAATTTCTTTGTTCTACATCAGTCCATCCCCATTCTGCATAAGCTGGTAACCTGGGGAAAATCATGTACTCTGCTTCCTTTATATCGGTGACAGTCTCTGTCCATAGCGGAGCTTCTAACCCAATGATGTGTGTGCGGTCTATACCAGGTGCTACCTCGCTGATGGTCCAATTGTATGCAGTTTCAAGGTCTATGTATCCTGCCCAGCTGAGACCCAAAGTAGTACTGGAATCATATTTCATATCCAAGTAAGTCTTATGAGCTGGTGATAGCAGTACTTTGGCTCCTTTTTGGATACCTAATTCTGCATTTTCTGCATGAGCCCACAATTGTACGACGGCTGTACAATCTAATTTGGCTTGCGCAATTTCATCCCAACCTATCATTTTTTTGCCATAGCTATTTACGATCGTTTTAACTCGATTGACAAAGTAGATATAATCATCTTTCTCCGTTACATGACTCTCGTCTCCGCCAATATGAAAATAGTCTCCTGGAGTGAGCGCTGATATTTCCCGGACTACATCATCTACTAATTCGTAGGTAATTGGTTTATCTGTCGAAAGCGTACTAAAACCCACTTCAGTACCTGTATATAATTCAGGGGCTATGCCTTCATAATTTAATTGAGCGTATGAAGCTAGAGCAGCATTTGTGTGACCTGGCATGTCTATTTCCGGAATAATCATAATTTTGCGTGTAGCTGCATAAGAGACGAGGTCTATATAATCTGCTTGTGATAAATACCCCCCCTCGCTGCCACCAACCTCCATTTTACTTCCTATAGCAGTTAAGTTAGGCCAAGACTTGATCTCTATCCGCCAACCCTGATCATCAGATAGATGAAGGTGGAGTTTATTGATTTTGTAAAGCGTGATATCGTCTATCAGTTTTTTTATTTCAGTTACAGAGAAAAAATGCCTTGCAATATCTAGCATCATACCTCTGTAGCCGAAAGCTGGGTAATCGTCTATGGTCAGGAAGGGTATAGAATTTGCTGATGATCCAAGCATAATGAGCTGCCTCAGCGTCTGGGTGCCCCAATACCAACCTGTATTATCCTTAGCCAAAATGGTGACGCCATTTTGGTTGATGGATAGTTTATAGCGTTCCTTTTGCAGTGAAGGATCTTTGGCGAAATTCACTTTGAAGGCCTTACTTCCAGAAGAAGAGAGCGTGAATTGCAATTGCTCCTTTATAACATCAGATGTATTACTGCTGTCTATTGTAATGAAGAGATGGTTCCCAATCGGATACGTACCTACAGTCGATGCGATTGCAGATGGCTGAGGAATTAAAGCAATTTCACCAAGTGATTTTTGCTCATTAGTTACTTTAGGCACGCTACAACTTAGCAAAAGTATGAGTCCCAATGCTATCAAGCTGTTTGAATATAATGTGTATCTTATCATATTGTTATTAGTAGATATTAGCATGTAATACTGTGCTCAAAGCGTAATCTACTAGCTTTGAGGTAAAACCGAAATTACGCTTATGGAAACAGTTGTTGATTTGCATTACAAGGAAGCAGAGGCATATTATACGATAAATGCATCTGGAAATCGCACAGAAATTGATATGTATAAGGAAGATAAGCAGGCTATGTCTCCAACAGAATTGTTACTATCTGGGGTGATTGCCTGTGCAGCAGTGGACATTGCCAGTATGATTGGTAAACGACGAAAGACTTTGAGCGATCTTAAGGGTCGAGCTTCAGGTGTCAGACGTGAAGAGCAACCACGGAAGTTTACAGATATTCACATCCATTATGATATTTACTCTCCAGATTTGACACAAGATGAAGCTGAGAGAATCATAGATTTAGCGGTGGAGAAATATTGCTCTGTCGCTGCAACAATCAACGAGAGTACCACTTTAACGCACGGTTTTTCAATTATTAAAACATAATTAGTTCCAATCACCTATCACGTCGCCAGTGACTGACTCATTTTTTGCCAGCAGCTATTTCAAGTTCTTCTTCATTCTCTTCATAACCCTATTGATCTCAGCAAAGGGGCATGCTCAGTATTATTCGATTGAGCAATGCATTGAAAAGCTAGATTCCGGATATCTCAGCATCAAAACATGGGAAGAGGATAGTTTGCTTATGTATTCGTGTCAATTGTACTTGAACAAAGGGCCAATTGATCAAAGTAAAGCAGAACTTGCCGCGAGTTTGGGGTATGTATATCAGGAGCTTATGGAGCGAGATTCAGCAGCTGCTTATTTTGACCTGGGCTTCCGGTTTTACAGGTCGTTGCAAGATTCACTAATGACTGCTCATATGTTATATGCACTTGGTGGATCACATCAAGACAATAAAAAATTCCAGTTATCTGTGGAAACCTATATTAAAGCGCTCCGATATTATCAGGCGCTGAATTTAGAGGAAGATATGGCAGATACGTACAATGCATTAGGTAATAATTATTACTATGCAGGTGATCCCAATATTGCTATTAATTACTATCAAAAAGCTATTTCTTATTTTGAGACGCATATAGATACTGAGCAATTGGCAATTATTTACGATAATTATGCAAGTGTGTTGATAGAGTTGGAGCAGTATGATTCTTCTGCCGCTGTTTATCAAAAATCAATAGCTATCCTATTGGGTACTGGATTTACTGATTTAATAATAAGTACCTATCAAGGGCTAGGAATTTTAAAAATTCAACAAAAGGAATTTCCATCTGCTTATTATTATTTTGTTAGGGCATTGGAGCTTTCAAAAGAATATGAGGATGCTTATTTATTGGCCGATTCCCATCAGTTTTTAGGTAGCTACTATCTAGAAATGGAAATCTACGACTCTGCTGTTTTTTACGCTAACAGGGCATTGGAGATCGATGGTGCAAATGACAATTACCTAATCCGAATCAATGCAAGTGAAATACTTCATAAAGCCTATGCCCATACTGGTGACTATCAAAGGGCTTACAAATTACTAGATGTTATCCGCGAAGAAGTAGATAGTCTCTTTACGCTAAACCTTGCCAGACAAATAAACACATCTGCGATTGGCTTCGATACAGAAAAGACAGAGAAGGAGTTAAATGAATTGACCGTCAAAGTTAGTCAGATGAAGTTCCAACTCAGAACAGCACGTAGTTTAAGCATTATCATGCTAGTCATTATATTGACTATAGCAGTAACGGCCTTGCTGATTTATAGGAATGTAAGGATCAAAACAAGGGTTAGCAAACTCTTGCAAAAGAAAAACGACGAGATTCTCGAAGAAAGTGAACAGCTGAAGAAAGCTGAAGAATCGCGTTCAAAATGGTTTATTAACGTTGCGCATGAACTGCGAACCCCTCTTTCACTTATAAAGGGTCCGATTCACCATATCAGTGAACAGGAGTCATTGACGGTTGTGAGTGAGAAACTTTTAAAGATCGTTGATCGAAATGTCGATCAACTTGAGCGATTGATCGGAGAGGTTTTGGATCTATCGAAGATGGAGGCTGGAATGAGAAAATTGCAGAAAGTAAATGTTCACCTCACGGATTGGCTGGAGATTCAAATCAAGAAGTTCGGAGATTTTGCCGATGATAGGCGTATCCTGATAAATATTGATAGCGCAAAAAGGGATATATGGGTGCAGTTGGATGTGAATATGTTCTCGAAAGTGATAGGCAACCTATTACATAATGCGATCAAATTTTCCGAGGATGAGAGTGATATTTTAGTTGGATTTGGTCTTGAACAAAATAAGATACTTATCACTGTAGCAGATACTGGTATTGGTATCCCATCATCAGAATTGCCATTTATTTTTGATAGATTTTATCAGGTAGACAACGCGAGTAAACAATATGATCTTGATACAGGTACAGGTATTGGTCTGTCTTTATGCAAGGAAATAGTTGGGTTACATGGAGGGCGAATATTGGCCGAGAGTAAAATTGGTAAAGGCACCGTTTTTAAAATTGAGTTGCCCGAAAGCTTACTTCTCGTCAAGGATGCCATTCTCAAAAAAGAGTCAAGTCAATCGGTTTACAGATCTCGATCTGTTTTAGTTGTTGAAGACAATCCTGACATGCATGAGTTTGTCGACAGTATTCTGAGCGAAAACTTTGACCTGTCAAAGATGATGAACGCGCACGATGCTTTGATGTTTCTTGAAGATTATATACCGTCTTTGATTATTACAGATTTGATGATGCCAAAAATGGATGGTGTCCTTTTCATAGAGCGAATCAAAAGGAACCCTCTATGGGCGGATATTCCGATCATAGTGATTTCTGCCGTTACTGATGAGAAACAACGACTTGATCTACTTAGGACAGGCATAAATGAGTACTTGACTAAACCTTTCAATCCAGAAGAGTTTCGCATAAAGGTGGGAAATATCCTTGCAAGTAGTGCAAAGCGTAAGCTACCTGTAGGGATACCAAAAGAGGATTCTGAAGTAGTTTCGTTCGAGAAGCATCTAAGTGAAAGACTCGAGCAACGGGTCAAAGAGCACATTGCTGATTTTGATTTTAGTGTAACAAGACTCGCAGAGGAAGTTGGGCTCAGCGAACGACAACTTTACAGATACATCAAGCAACATCGTAAGATTACTCCAGCAACATTTATTCGCGAAGTCAGACTACAACGCGCTTTTGAATTAGCCAGAATTAATGCTTTTCAAACGACAGCAGAACTATCCTACGCAGTAGGCTTTCAGCATCCCAGCTACTTTGCTACGGTCTTCAAGAAGCGCTTTGGTAAAAAACCCTCTGACTACCTCAAAGAGAAAGCGAATACAGGAAATAGCTAAGCTTAGCCTAATGCTTGAGTCAGGTCTTCGATTAGGTCCTCTGAGTCTTCTATGCCAATGCTTAATCGTATGAGAGATTCAGTCAAACCAGTAGCCAGTCTCTGTTCTCTTGGAATGCTTGCATGGGTCATAGAGGCAGGATGACCGATTAATGATTCTACACCGCCCAATGATTCTGCTAGACTGAAAAGCTTTAATTTATTCATTACTTCAAAAGCAGCCTCTTGGCTATCCTCTTCCAAGATAAAAGAAAGCATACCACCAAAATTTCGCATTTGTTTCCTTGCAATCTCATGATTGGGATGTTCATCAAATCCTGGCCAATAGACTTTCTTTACTAGGGGGTGAGATTTAAGAAAATGAGCTATTCGTTCTCCGTTTTTGCAATGTCGATCCATCCGTACATGGAGCGTTTTGATACCACGAAGAACTAAGAAACAGTCATTTGGGCTGGGTATAGCCCCACAAGCATTTTGAATGAAAGCGATTTGTTCATCTAGTGTGTGGTCTTTCGTGATTACAGCACCCATAATCACATCTGAATGCCCAGAGATATACTTTGTGAGGGAATGTAATACGATATCAGCGCCTAGATCAAGTGGATTTTGTAAGTAGGGTGTAGCAAAAGTATTGTCTACTACGTAAATAGCAGTAGTCGATTTTACGATTTCAGCGATCCCGACGATGTCGATAATGTTCATCATTGGGTTTGTGGGTGTCTCGACCCAAACCATCTTAGTTTTATCTGTGATAGCAGCTGCTACAGCTTTAAGATCTTTCATATCGACAAATCGAAAATTGATGCCGTACGGAGCGAAAATCTTAGTAAAAATTCTATAGGTACCTCCGTACAAATCGTCTGTACAGATTACTTCATCGCCAGGTTTAAGAAGTTTTGCGACTGCATCAGTTGCACCCATTCCAGAACTAAAGCATCGACCAAATTTACCATTTTCGAGTGCGGCAAGATTTTCTTCAAGGACTGAGCGAGTGGGGTTCTGAGTTCTAGCATACGCAAAACCTTTATGGTTCCCGGGGCTTTCTTGTACATAAGTCGAAGTTTGAAAAATCGGAGTCATAATGGCTCCAGTAGAAGGGTCTGGCTTGACGCCAGCATGTAAGGCTTTCGTTCCGAATTTCATCTTTGAGGTGTTGATTACAGGTGCAACATTAATGGATAAAATTGATTGCTATCAATTTTATCATACGACTAAGTATTACCAGAAATCGGTAGAAACCGATTTCTGGTAATACTTAGTCACTTCACAAAGCTGACTGAAGCTAATTTATCTCTGACCCTGAAGGAGTTTGATCCATTCCTGCTGTGTGCTTGTTCCTTTGTCCTCATTGTACCATTTCTGAAGAGTTACATGAACCGCCTCATAAGGCCCCGGATTCTCAGCATTTTTCCAACCAGTATATATTTCCTGAGCCGCAGCAGGGCGGGGACCCCAAGTAGCGATCACCTCATCATTCGAATCAATAGCGATGACCTTAGGAATAGACCGTCCTCCATTGGTGAGGAATCGATCCATCATTGCAATATTTTCATCCCTAAAGAGAATTTTTATCTCGATGGCATCATTAAGTGCTGCCATTTTGTGAAAGACCGGTATAGAATTCGCTGCATCACCACACCAGGTCTCGGTTATGATGATCCAGCGTTGCGGTGTTGAAATATTAGCTATGCTTTTGATAGTTTCTTCGTCTAACGTCACTGTCTTGCTGATTCTTTTGGATCGCCGTGCGTTCAGTTTTGAGTAGTGGATCAGTGCGTCTGTTTGCTGCTCTCCGCTGGTTTTGCCTTCAGCTGCAAAAGACTGTGTGAGGTCAAAATATGCTTGTGCTGATATCGAGTCATGCGTATTGGAAGAAACTATTTTTTCGGTCATTTTTTTTATTGAACTTGTTAACTGTTTTGTCCCAGGCAATAGTTCAATCAGGTTTCAAAAAGTTATGCTAAAAAGGTATTTGGCGGTTACTCGCTTATAAATCTCTCAAAAAACAAATTAGATTCGCCAGGTGAGTTTCGGTCTGGATATGTTAGAATGGGTTTGGATTCTGATGAGCGCTGTGCTGGTCGGTATGGCGAAGACAGGTCTGGGTGGTCTGGGTATGCTGGTTGTGCCAGTGATGGCCAGTGTTTTTGGAGCCAAAGCATCTACAGGCATAGTACTACCGATGTTGATTATTGCTGACTTCTTTGGGGTAAGCTATTATCACCGAGATGCAGACGTACGGCAACTGATCAAATTAGTCCCTAGTACCATTATAGGGGTGTTGCTGGCCATCTGGGTAGGAGACATGATAGATGAGCAGCAGTTTCATCTGATTTTGGCGGTAACGATTATTGTGGGAGTATTCATTATGATCATCAACATTAGAAGACCAAATCTGATCAAACCAAATAGAACTTTTGCTTGGGTCGCGGGATTACTAGGTGGGTTTACGACTATGATTGGTAACGCAGCAGGGCCTGTGATGTCCATTTATTTTTTAGCAATGGGCTTCCAGAAAAATAAATTTATTGGTACCGCAGCATGGTTTTTTCTGCTAGTAAATCTATTTAAGCTTCCCTTTCATGTCTGGGTTTGGCATACAATCGACATGGACACCTTGAAACTAAATCTATGGATTTCTCCGATGATTGTAGTAGGTGCATTAATAGGTTTTCGAATTACAAAGTTGATCCCTGAGCGACCTTATAAAATTATTATCGTAGTGTCGGTACTATTTGCTGGTCTGAAGCTATTCTTCTAGTCCTGCATCAAAAAATTGATAACTGCTTTCTTGTAGGATCGACTTATTGGTAATTGTGTACCGGCTACTGTCAGTGACTCTTTGCTGAACGTATCGATCTTTTTGCTGTTGATGAGAAAGGACCTATGTGTACGAATAAAGTAGGGTGGTAGCTCAGTCTCAAGTCGACTGATTCTTTCTTTTGTAATGTGTTGATCTGTAGCAGTGTGTACTTTGACATAATCGGCCAGACTTTCGATATATAGTAGATTATCCAATTTGATAATCTGATTCTTTCGATCTACCCTGATTTGGATCTGATCCTGCTTTGCTACTTCTTGCTGTTTTTCTAGGCTACCAATTGTTTTCTCTTGGATAAAGTAATGTTTGATCAACTTTGCAAAGGCACTTAGAAAGACAATGAAGTAAATCGCAATGCCCATTGTGACAGTATTGACTGTCAAAGGGTTCATCTCCTCGAATTGATAGTTGGCCATCAGGATAAAAGCGCCAATAGTGACTAGCATTTCGAGATAGAGTGAAATAACAATAGAGTAGATGAAATATACTGCAAACCAAAAAAACCTTCTTTTGAAGAGATAACTGGGCAACAAGGAGTAGTTAAAAAAGTAGGATGTCCCCATGGCAATCGGTAGCAAGAGGCTAGCAAAGTAAAATGACTGTATATAGTCCTTACTGTCTTGTCCAAAGAGAAGCGTTAGTAGGCTGACGGAGGCTAACCAAAAAAAACTATGCTGCAGAATTTTCACATTGCTAAAATGTCTATAATTTTCGTTTTTAAGCTATTTTGTCGATAAAATACAGGTTTTGGTCAGGTTTTAACATTGCCAGAGAGCAGTTACTGGGTCTAGCTTTGCCCTACATATTTCCACTAAAACTCGAAAGTTATGTTTGAACTATTCAGTATGGGAGGGCCACTATTTATGGGTGTGTTGACTCTTATTTTTGTAGCAATGATTGCCGTAGCGCTAATCAATGGTTTGCCAGTTTTGAAAGGTGAAGTGCAAGACCCTTCAGTTGCCTCAAGGAAAATTTCCTATGTGAGGTCTGTTGGTCTATTTGCCTTGATCATAGGTATTTTCGGTCAGCTGATTGGACTTTTTGGTGCGTTCCAAGCAATTGAACAGATGGGATCTGTAATGCCAGCATTGTTGGTTGGTGGACTTAAGGTTTCAATGATTACAACCTTGTACGGACTGCTGATCTACCTTATCTCTTTTCTTATTTGGTTTGGCTTGAGTGTGAAACTAAAATCATAATGGAAATAAATAAGCCCGATCATCTTAGTGGTCGGGCAATTTATTTACTCTTGGCAGCCTGATAATCTTGTTGTTATTTTTCAAATGCCTGGTCAGCTTTGTCTTTCTTAAGTGCACTCAGGACCTCTTCAAGCTCTGTCAAAGACATATCCTCATGTCGAGCAAAAAACGAGATCATCTGCTGATAGGAACCACTAAAAAATCGACCTACAAATCCCTGCATAAACTGTTTGCAGTACGCACTTTTAGTCACAGTAGGCGTGTATCGGTGCGATTTTCCGACAGACTCGTTACTAACAAAGCCTTTTTGTACTAAGATTCGAACAATAGTCGAAACCGTATTATAGGCGGGTTTTGGTGCGGAAAGTTGATTGATGATGTCCTTTACAAACCCACTCTGAATTCTCCAAAGTACCTGCATGATCTCCTCCTCAGCTTTTGTTAGTTCTTTCATACTCTCTGTCAACTAAGTCTTTAGTCAAACTAAGTTTTTAGTTAATTGCGAGCAAGTAACTAAACTAATTATCTAGTTGATATCATTATTTGGAGTAGAGGTGCTCACAAAATGCTGTAGGTAAGTTGTGTTTACTTTTCTACTTGAGATCCAATTAGCCTGAAAGATGCGTCACAAGAGAGCACTCGTATGGATTCACATCATTTAATAACCACTCGTATCAGAAGTAGTCTATAAACTTACGTTCAAGAGTTAATTTCAAAAAAAAATAAATAGCAATGCAAATTAAGTCATTAATCATCTTGCTGCTGATGGCATTTATGATCTCCACCCCGGATCAGGCCATGGCGCAGAAAAAGAAAAAGAAGAAGGAAGATTCTGAAGCTTCGCAAAAATCAAAAAGTAAATCACCTTTCAAAAAATACGATGAGGTAATTACAGGTAAAGCGGAAACAGACGAGGGTCTTATCACCTTTCATAAGGTCGACGATATGTATTATTTCGAAATCGAAGAAGACCTGCTGGAAAAAGAGATCTTAATTGTCTCGAGAATTTCCGGGCATGTCAAAGGTTTGAACTTTGGTGGAGCAGGGATGAAGTCAAGACCTCAGCAAGTCATCCGCTTACAGCGCAAAGACAATAGCATTCTTGTCCGATCAGTCTCCTACAATGCAATAGCAGATGAGGACTTACCTATCTATCAGTCAGTTAAAAATAATAATTTTGAACCGATCATTCATAGCTTTAAGATTGAGGCATTGGGTAAGGATTCTAGCTCTTACGTTGTTGATATCAAGAATTTTTTCACGACCGATGTGCCAATGATAGGAGCACTTCGCGACCGAGAGCGTAAGCGTTTCAAAGTGACAACTGTAGATAAGTCACGTTCGATGATCAACTATGTAAAATCATTTCCCCAGAATACTGAAGTAAGACATATCTTGACTTACAAGGGATCCGAACTCCCTGACAATCAATTGACAGGAACGCTGTCTATAGAAATGAATCAATCAATGATCCTCCTACCAGAAGAGCCTATGGTGCCTAGGTACCATGATGATCGAGTTGGGTTCTTTTCGATTCGTCAAATTGACTACGGTTCTAATGCTCAAAAGGCTGAAACGAAGAGATTCATTACTAAGTGGAGATTGGAGCCTTCAGATTGGGAAGCCTTCAATCGCGGAGAAGCGGTAGAACCGGTAAAGCCTATCGTTTATTATATTGATGCAGCAACCCCCGATGTATGGAAACCCTATATTAAGCAAGGTGTAGAAGATTGGCAAAAAGCTTTTGAAAAGGCCGGTTTAAAGAACGCAATCATTGCAAAAGATCCCCCGACAAAAGAAGAAGATCCGGACTGGAGTCCAGAAGATGTTAGATATTCTGTGATTAGGTATATCTCTACTGATATCCAGAACGCTCAAGGACCACATGTCCATGATCCCAGAACAGGTGAGATTCTAGAGTCTGATATTTTGTGGTATCACAACGTGATGAACCTACTGCGAAATTGGTATTTCATTCAGACGGCCGCTGTTAATCCAGAGGCTCAGAATGTTGAGTTTGAAGATGAATTAATGGGCGAGTTGATCCGGTTTGTTGCGGCACATGAAGTAGGACACACTTTAGGCTTTCCTCATAACATGGGCTCTAGTGTTGCCTATTCTGTTGATTCGCTGCGATCTCCCTCTTTTACATCAACGCACGGTACTGCACCGTCCATCATGGATTACGCTCGTTTTAATTATGTAGCTCAGCCAGAAGACGGGGTGACTAACTTTTATCCAATGCTGGGTGAATACGATGATTGGGCAATCTGGTATGGTTACAGACCTATTGAAAATATCGCTAGTCCAGATGATGAAAAAGATCTTCTTAATCAATGGATTTTGGAAAAAGGAGGAAGTCCTTTATACAGGTATGGCCGACAAAGATCGGGGACTGTAGATCCTACTTCGCAGACAGAAGACCTAGGAGATGATAGTATGATTGCTTCTGAATTAGGTGTCAGGAATCTCAAGCGAATCATGGAACGTCTAGAGGAGTGGGCTGTGCAACCCGGTAAGGATTTTGATGATTTAGGTGAACTGTATGCTAACATTGTCGGGCAGTACAATCGCTACATGGGACACGTGAGTAGCAATGTCGGTGGAATCTATGAGTACTTTAAGACAGGGGATGAAAATGAGCCAATCTATACGCATGTCGAAGCAGATAAGCAGAAACGGGCTATTAAATTTTTGAATGAGCAATTGTTTGTAACACCTATGTGGATGATTGATCCATCTATTTTGAGAAAGACCTCTGAATCAGGAATTGTTGATCGTATCAAAAGAGTGCAGACACGTACCTTGAGTAGATTGATCGATGGTGATCGAGTAAAGCGAGTGATTGAAAATGAAACGCTTAATGGCTCTGAAGCATATTCAGCACAAGCGATGATGACAGACTTGCGGTTGGGTATTTTCTCAGAAGTGAGATCAGGGCGAAAAATTGATACGTACAGAAGGAACCTACAGAAGGCTTTCGTAGAAGGTCTCGGTGGACTCGTCAATACAGAGGACAGTGATATCCGTACCACAGATATCCCATCCTTAGCAAGAGGACACCTTACGACCCTAAGAGGTCAACTCAGCACGGCTGCTGTGCGACAACGAGATACTATGTCACAGTATCATATGAAAGATCTTGTAGCAAGAATTGATGATGTACTTGATGTAGATTAATCAAGATTCGATTTGCCTCAAAAGGCAGAAATAAGTCATGCTTATTTCTGCCTTTTTTTTAATCTTATTGGTCGTCCATGAATCTTTTTACTACTTTGAAAAAGTTGTCGATAGATGCCAAGGATGTTTTTTCCTGGTTGGTATGGTACTCGTCAGTCGGAAGCTGCAAAGTGGTGCCACTAAACAGTCCCCCTGATTTCCAGATCAATTTACCTAATTCGGTATTGCCCAAATGTGAACCTCCATTCTTTAATACTGTCAGATCTTTGAAATCATATGGAATCTCTAGCTCTTGGCAGACAAGTCTCAGTTTGTGAGTCATCTGACGATTGAAAGCTGCGTAGTTGTCAGCATATCTCAGAACTACCGCTCCTCCATCTTGCACCTGTCGGAGACCATGCTCCTCCTTGTATGGACTTGTATCTAGCACCAATAGGTTTCTGGGAGTCAGCTTGTTTTTAGAAAAGAAACGCTCCATATATAACCAGCTGTCTCCTATCTCCTCATCTGTTGTAAGAATGACTGTCATGGAGACGTCTGCTTTGAAGAGTTCGGTGATGACGGCTACACTTAATGTGTTGTCTATTTGTCCCTCAATAAAATTAGGATCAGATCTACGCTGATTAGCAGAGAAAGCTAACGGTAAGAACGGAAAAGGAAGTTCATTGAAGACATTGAGGTCTGACAGGTTGCATGTCAGGTAATCATCAATGATACTGATGTCCTTATCAGTAATCAATCTTTTATGCAGCACTTCGTGCGTAGTAGGATGATATACTTCGATTTGCTCATTCAGGAAGTAGTTGTATACTTTTTCCAAGTGATCTTGACTGAATTCATCTTGATCAAAGTTGATACGTTTTATGGCATGAGCAGCATATTCAACATCTCTTTTTTGGCGATGGGTATCGCTAAAGTATACTAGGTTGGGATCTAGTATTTTGTACAAACCATGACGGTCGATATGGGCTGCGATTGGGCGGTCATAATTGAAACCATTGTTGCTGACGGCCATTAGAACGCGCCGTCCATACCTATTGTAGAGTGATTCCGTCAGTAAGCCATCTTTTGAAAATTTCTGCTCAAGGTGTTGGAAAAAGGGTTCTTCAAACCCAATAACAGAAGGGACGTTGAGGTATTCATTGCATGTTTTGACAATGGATTCGGCTGTTTTCATTTAGTACGTTGGAGTTAAAAAGATCGAGGCGTGCAGTTTGCTGCACGCCTCGATCTGGCTCAGAGTTCAAAATTAGCTGAATCAATTGACCACTTCAGTGCTTTTTGATTTAATCATTTTCAAGCCTTTTTCTTCTATCATACGGTTAAGTTGGTTGAGTTGCTCTTCATAGAGCGTGTTTAGATCACTCAGTTCCTTATCGATTTCTTTCGTCACTTCTGCTCTAAATGACTCTGCCTGATCTGTAGGAGGGAAGTCGCCTCTCTGCTGATCCGCCATAAGGAAAGCAAGTCGGTTATTGATTCGAATACCGAAGTTCAGCGGATCTTGATATGCCTGATTTTTGGTCATATGCATATTGTTCTCGATTTCATCTAACTGCATTTTGAGGTCTTCTGCCATTTTTCTAATTTCATCAAACCCTTCTTCATCCGCAGTCTTCTTTTTGAAATAGTCAATATCCCCTTTGGTTTCACGAATATCTATAATCGCATCATGCGCTTCACTGACCTTATCTCTGACAGTAATCAAAAAGTCAAATTGCTTTTGATAATCTTCCGCCGTATTGGGTAACCGAGGATCTTTAACAATTTCAAATGTCTGTTCTGTAGACTTTCCATTGATCGTAAGTTGAGCACGGTACATACCCGGCACAGCTTTGGGGCCGCGATTAGGTGAGGAGTATAAAATCATACCTGGGAACTCAGTGAAACCTGGATATCTCAGATCCCAAACCAGTCGATTGCCACCTGTCTTGGCAGGCAGTTGATCTGATTTCTTTTTGGCTTTGTTAGAAAACGTCTTGATTAAACTCCCATCCATTTCCGTGATCGATAGGCTGACTTCATCGTCTTTAGCTGCCTTTTTAATAAAGTAATGTAGCATTACTCCATTGGGATGATTTGTTCCTTCCAGCTTGCTGTTACTAGATCCCCAGCCACCTTGATTCATTCTGTAAGATTGATCTGGCTTGAAGAGATAAAAGTCCTTGTTTGCTACTTCATCGCTGAGCTGATGTAGAGGTGTTAAGTCATCTATCATCCAGAAGCTACGACCATGTGTAGCTGCAATCAGGTCATTGTCTCGCACATGTAAATCTCTGATCGCCACGATGGGTAAGTTCAACTGAAATGGTTTCCAGCTACTACCGTCGTCAAAGGAGACATACATACCCCATTCTGTTCCAGCATATAGCAAACCTTTGCGTGACTTGTCTGACCTAATAGCTCTAGTATAATGATTAGTATCTATGCCATCAGTGATTTTGGTCCAAGTTTGGCCGTAGTCTGTGGTTTTGTATAGGTAAGGTGCATAGTCGCCAAATTTGTAACTGGTTGCAGCAAGGTAGGCACCACCTTTGACATGAGGATTTACATCTATGCAGTTCATCATGTTCAGCTTCGGTGATCCCGGAGGCGTCACATTTGTCCATGTCGTACCACCGTCTTTGGTAATATGTACCAGTCCATCATCTGATCCAACCCAGAGAACTCCTGGTTCTTGCTCGGACTCTACAGCCGCGAAGATGGTACCATAGAATTCTACACCTGTATTGTCTTGTGTGACAGGGCCACCGGAAGACTTGAGTGTTTCGGCTTCTCCTCGTGTCAAATCAGGTGAGATGACTTCCCAGCTCTGGCCTTCGTTGGTGGTTACATGCAAGTAATTACTTCCTGCGTATAATTTGTTACCATCATGAGGGCTAAAGAAAACTGGGTAATTCCAATTAAAACGGTACTTCATTACTTCTACACCGGAGCCAGCTGGATTATCTGGCCATACATTCGTGGAGCGGGTCTGACCTGTCTCGTGATCCAATCGCATCATGTACCCTTTGTAGGTACCTCCATATACGATGTCATTGTTATCAGGATCTGGTGCAAGATGAGCACTTTCTCCTCCGGTGGTCGATTCCCAGTCTCGTTCAGTAATAGCATTACCAGAGGTTCTATTCGCTATTCGAATAGCACTATTATCTTGCTGGGCACCGTAGATCCTGTAAGGAAAGCTATTATCAGTCGTTACTCGATAAAATTGTGAAGTGGGCTGATTGTGGTACGTTGTCCAGTTTTCGCCGCCATCGTTGGAAACCTGCGCACCACCATCGTCGGCAATGATCATCCTTTGATTATTATTAGGATCGATCCAAAGGTCGTGGTGATCACCATGTGGGGCATTCTTGAGATCAAATGTCTTACCGCCATCCTTGGACACACCGTATCTCACATTCATGACATACAGCATGTCTTCGTTTTGAGAATCTGCTGTCATGCGGCTGTAGTACCATGCTCGGGATCTAAGCGCTCGATTGGCACTTGTTAACTTCCATGTTTTACCACCATTATCCGATCGGAAAACACCGCCATCTTCAGCTTCGATGATGGCCCAGATTCGTTGAGAATTAACTGGCGATACGGCCAAACCAACAATTCCCCATGGACCAGCAGGAAGCCCTTCATTGGTCGATAGTTCCTGCCAGGTCTTACCGCTATCTGTGCTTTTAAAAATCTTACTGTCAGGTCCACCGCTATCCATTCGGAAACCATTTCTTTTCATTTGCCAGCTACTGGCATATATGATGCGTGGGTTATTAGGATCTAGGATTAGGTCTCCTGCACCTGCTTTGTCGGATACGTAAAGGATTTTTTCCCAGGATTCGCCTCCGTTGATAGACTTGAAAACACCTCTTTCTTGATTCGATTTCCATAGGTTACCGATAGCTGCTACATAAACTATCTCAGGGTTGGTAGGATGTATTCTAATACGAGAAATGTGCTCAGTTCCTTTCAAACCAATAAATTTCCATGTGCTACCTGCATCAGTAGACTTCCAGACACCCCAGCCACTTGATACATTTCCTCTGAGTGTCTGCTCGCCTTCACCTACATAAATCACATTGGGGTCAGATTCAGAAACAGCAACAGCACCAATGGACCCTCCAAAATAGCCATCAGAGATGCATTCCCATGTATTTCCAGCGTCTTGTGTACGCCATACGCCTCCACCTGCTGTACCCATGTAGTACAGGTTGTCATTACCAGGGACGCCTGTAACGGTACCCGCACGGCCTCCTCGAAAAGGACCTATTTGCCGCCACTCCATCCCGTTATAGAGACTTTCGTCAAAAGAGATACTGTTAGTAGATTGTTTTTTGTTCTTTTTTTGTGCTGAGGTATTCAGCATGCAAGCCAGCATAAGCATGGCATATAGTGCGATTCGCTGCATGATTAGGTTGTCGATTAGTTGAAACTAAAAATAGTCCAACCGATTAACAAACCACAGTCAGCTGAAGAAATTGTGATGATTGGTTTTATAGAGCAGCTATAGCCACTTCTTCCTTCGCATGATAAACACCATCATCAATGTTGTCGCCGCCATAATTCCCCATGCAAAGGCATAACCATATCGATAGTGGAGCTCTGGCATTACTTCAAAATTCATCCCATAGACACCTGCGACAAAAGTCAATGGGATAAAAATGGCGGAGACTACCGTTAAAGTTTTCATGACCTTATTCATCTCGTTGTTGAGATTGGTCTGATATAGATCCATGATATCTCGCAAGATTTCACGCGCCGTATCGAAAAAACTCAGAAGAAATTTGATGTGATCGCTGATATCTTGGAAGTATACTTTAGAATCAGGATGGAAGAAATGTGATCCCTCTGTCCGCATCTGATTAAATGCGTCCCAGAGTGGTACCGTATATTGACGGAGAAGGTTGATCTTTTTCTTAAGGAGAATCACCTCTTCAGGTGCATCAAACTGAGTGTCCGTGATTAACTTCGCTTCAATCTGCTCCATTTGAGTGCGTAATTGCTCACTGATTGTCATATAGTTGTCTACGACAGCATCTAGGCAATAGTAGAGAAGGTATTCAATACTGTTTTTACGAATCATTCCTTTTCCCTGCACTAGGCGTTTTCGCAAATCATCAAATACATCTCCTGCCAACCCTTCCTGGAAAGTGATGAGTAATTTCTCAAATAGTACAATATTTAGGTGCTCTTGAGAAATTTCACCCGTTTTTTGGTCATATCGAAGCATCTTAAGCGACAGGAAAATATGGTCTTCAAAGGCTTCAAACTTTGGTAGGTGGTCAGTATTTAGAATATCCTCTGTAATCAGCGGATGCACATCAAAAAAGCGAGAGGTATCCTCTACCAGCACCTTCTCTGCTTTGTCTACGTCTATCCAATTGATGCGGTTTTGATCGATATGCTCTGCCGCTTCAGCTGGAGAAATATCATGTTTTTGAACAAATTTTTCGGCATCATATTGTATTAGGTGGATCATTTGTCAACTATTTGAGGGCAAGTCAATGACAACTACAATTCTGAAAACAGGTCAAGAGTTTTATAAAATGGATTGTTTTTACCACCGATATTTGACCTACAGTGATTTAAGAGAGGGACTAAGGAGGTAAGAAATAACCTTTGAGAGGGTTTGCTTTTAAGTTGTAGCTCTGAGACTACCTATTTATTAATTTTGAAGTACTTGTGCGCGCAAGGTTCAATGCAAGGAAGGTAGATAAATAGATAACCTTCAGATATTTCATAAGACAATTCAAAATTGCAGTCTGATATCTGTAGTTGTGAGGCCGTAAACGTACCTATTTGAGGAGTGGATGGCTCGACAGTATTACAGAGTAGCTCTACGCTGGTAAAGGTTGAATCGTTACGAAATGAGATGACTTGCTCGGAAGACACTGGCTGAAAAGTGCCACTTCCATCTCCAGGATCTGCTAACACTTCTGTGAGTGCCCATTCGCCAATTAGCATTGGAACAGCTACTTCTTCATTACAGCTACTAAGTAGTATGATGGAACTAAAGATTAACGATATAAAAGTTATTTTTTGCATTGTGGGCCACTTAGAAATTCTTTGAGTTTCCTAACTAATTTCATGCCAATTAACGCATTCATCTTATTATTTGGCAGGGACAAGAATCAGTTCTTCTTGAGGGGCCACAAGATAACGAGCACCTTCTGTGCCCACTACAGCCATTTCCTCAACAGAGATTGTTTTTGTAGAACCATCGGCGAGTTTCCAGGCATGAAAGCCATCAAAAGCAAATGTCATTCCTTCTTTCAGCATTTTCTGAGAAGACGCTCGAGGTGTTTTTGATAGTGAACCACCCAAATTGGGTCCGATGTCATGTGCAACATAGCCGACAGGATGACCTGTACTCCAGGGTACATATTCTGATCCTGCTTTTTCCATTAAGATTCTTTGAGCTTTGTCGACTTCTACTCCCCTGACACCAGGGGCCATTGCTGCCAATGCAGCACGACTGCCTGCTTTGCTATGCTGCCAATATGCATCGACGCTATCTGGGGCATTTGTCTCACCTGGTCTCAATACATAAGCGAAACGTTGTATATCAGTTACCCATTGCCCATATACTTTGATGCCAAAATCTGTTTGAATAATGTCTCCATGGGCTATTATTTTTTCTGTTGCGTGTGAGTGCCCTCGATCCGGACCTGAATTTACATTTGGGTTTTGATCCGATGCCCAGCCATCTTCTACTCCATAAGTGGCTAATTTTTGTTTGAGGAATCTTGCAATATCAGCATCAGTCGTTTTTCCAGGAATGATTTGATGGTAGGCCTCTATCTGCCAATCAGATGTCAACTGAGCTGCGAGCGTCATAATAGCCACCTCCTCGGGTAATTTGATAGACAGCCATTCGTATACTACTTCATCTGAAGGTACTAGCCTTGATTTCAAAGTACCCAGTGCTTCACTTAGAGATTCTCTTTGCGTATATGATAGTCCATCGGCTAGACTATTGGCCTTGGATGAATTGATGGCTATCCTTTGAAAGTCTTCAGACCTCATAAATGCACTAGCATCTTGAATCGCCGAGCTACCTCGCTTGACAGCTACAACCTCATCGTGAATATCTAGTTCATCTAAGGCCGTAGCTTCCCCAGAAGGAGAGAATACCGTTGAATGAAATCCAGTATCATTAAGATAAAAAAGAAAGACAGCTGTTCCACCGGCATTTTCACCACCGATATGCCCCGCTAGTGGATCATTATTATTCTCTCGGCAGATGATCAGCCAGCAATCCACATTCGCTGCAGCCATCGCCAAAGGAAGTAATTGGTTGATTCGTTTTGACCTCACTTCTGGCCAAGGATTGGGTCCCCAAAAAGCGGCTGCATCAAATGTTTCCAACTTTGATGAGTCTTGTTTTTTTGCAACGTCGCAGCTAATAATAGAGAGTACGATAAAAAATAGAGTTGGTAGAACAGTCTTGCGCATAAGATCATTTTATTGATCAACAATTTAACAATTTGTGCTAGGAACTAATATGTTCGATGGGGCGATATTAGAGATTAACAAAGAGATAGGAAAAACTAACATTTCCTTCTTAAGAAGTTTGAAAAGACTAACTATCCTTTTTGATAAATTGGATTGGCAAATATGAAAGAGGTCTGAGGCTCACATCCAGCCTCAGACCTCTTTCATAAGACACGATATGTTTAAATTTCCACAACTTCAATTTTTCAGTTGATAAGTTCAGCCTGCAGGTCATTCGGCAGCGGCACATAATCGCTAAAATTGGTACTGAAATGTCCACGGCCTTGGGTAATTGATTTCAAAGCTGTGACATAATGATCAAGCGCAGAAAGTGGTATTTTGGCTTTGATCGTTTGCAGTTGATCACTGGTTTCTATGCCGGTCACCATGGCTCTTCGAGATTGTAGATCAGTCATTACTTCTCCGACCATATCTTCTCCGACGGTGACACTCAGATCATGCTGTGGTTCAAGTACCAGTGGTTGAGCTTTCATAAATGCTTCTTTGAATGCGTAGGAGCCAGCAATTTTGAAGGAAATATCATTCGAGTCAACTGCATGCATTTTGCCGTCATGTAGCAATACAACTACATCTCTCACGTACGATTGGGTAATAGGTCCATTTTCCATGACTTCTTTTATGCCTTTAATGACAGCAGGCACAAATCGAGCATCTATTGCTCCTCCTACAATACAATTGTGAAAAATAAGCTTGCCACCCCATTCCAGATCAATGTTTTCCGTACTTCTGATGTTGAACCCTTCAGGAACGATCATGTCTTGCTGATATGGCATGACCGTTAGAGTGACTTCTGCAAACTGGCCAGAACCGCCTGACTGCTTCTTATGTCGATAACTTACTGTTGCTGGTTTTTGAATCGTTTCTCGGTAGGGAACCTTTGGGGTACCAAATGTGACTTGAATATTATTGAGTTGCTCCAATCTCCATTTTGCCATGGCAAGATGTAATTCTCCTTGTCCAGAAAGTATAAGTTGTCGTAGCTCTTTATGGTATTTCAGGTTCAATGTAGGATCTTCCTCCTGCATGTGACGGAGATGTTCAGCCATTAGTTCCTCCGCGTCCTTACTTTCAGTCGTGATAGATACCCTTAATTTCGGTGAAGGAAATTTTATTGGATTGAAGGAAATTTTTGTCTCAATACTGTGGAGTGTGCAATTAGTTTGTGCGCTCTTAAGTTTTACGGTAGCACCGATATCACCAGTGAATAAATGATCTACAGATTGTCTGTATTTTCCATCCATGATGTAAAGCTGGTTGATGCGTTCTTTTTCACCCGTTTGACTATTAATCAGTTCATCGCCGATATGAACTTGACCTGTGCATACTTTAAAAAAAGACACCTTTCCTAGAAATGGCTCTACCAAAGTTTTAAAAACAAATAGTCCTGTTGGTCCTTCTGGTTGAGGAATAATTACTTTTCCTTCTGAAGTGAGTTCTCCCATCGTATCGACAAATGCTGGAGCTACGTTGTCAATAAATCCCATCATTCTACCGCTTCCTATATTCTTTTTGGCAGATAAACAGAAAACAGGAAAGACATCATGCTCCATCATGCCCATTTTTAACCCTAGCTTTAGGTCGTTCTCGTTTAAGGTTCCGTCTTTAAAGTATTTCTCCATCAGTCCCTCGTCATGGACCGCAGCTTTTTCCACGAGGGCGTTATGCAACGAATTGGCCCTTTCCACCTCTTCTTTAGGGATAGGTAATTTTTCAGGTTTACCGCCTGTCTCAGGAAATCGGTAAAGAATCATTTTTAATAAATCAACTACTTCATGAAATGACTCCCCTTGCAGAAGAGGGTATTGAATCAATGATACAGCATCACCTAATTTAGATTTAGCCATTTCATACGTATTGAAGAAGTCAGATTTTGGATGATCGACTTGATTGATAGCGATCAAGGTTGGCTTTTTATGATGATCGATTGTGTCCCATAGGTTTTCAGTCGATACCTCCAGGCCATATTGAGCATTCAGTACCAGAACTGCAGTGTCCGCCACTCGTATGGAAGAAGCTACTTCACCTTCAAAGTCATCTAGCCCTGGTGTATCTATGATATTGATTTTGAAAGATTTCCATTCTGTGTGTACCGATGTAGCGTAGATAGAATTCCCGCGATCATGCTCGATCTCATGATAGTCCGATACAGTATTTTTTTCTTCGACGGTACCTCGTCGGTCTATGAGTCTTGCTTCGAATAGCATCGTTTCCGTAAGCGTTGTTTTGCCCGACTTTGGAGCGCCGATCAAAACGATATTTTTGATATGTTTTTGATCAAAGACTTTCATAAGCATCTTAAATTAGAATTTGCGAAATGACTAAAACTTGCTTGACGCTGTATCGTCAGCTGATTCGAAGATCCAAAATTTTATCAAGTCAAACCATGAGATTCGTCAGCTTAAGAGATGTTATTTAGAAGGGTACGAGGTTATTTTGAAGCTAATTGGAAGTGGGCAATGCGGTTGTTTATTTGATATTTATCAGACAATCTGTAAGTTGCTGCAGAACGAAAACTCAATATGAAATCTACTCGCCGAACCTTCATTCGTCAATCTGCAACACTGAGTGTGGCTCCAATTTCCGCATTAAGCGCTTGTAATGCCCAGACGGGTACACAGCGTTCTATGGAACCAAAAGTAATCAGTACCTGGAATCATGGCCTTCAAGCTAATGAAGCCGCATGGCAGATATTGTCCAAAGAAGGCACAGCATTGGATGCTGCTGAGCTTGGAGTTCGAAATGTGGAAGCTGACCCTACCCTTACATCGGTTGGGTATGGAGGATTGCCAGACAGAGACGGCAAAGTAACTCTTGATGCCTGTATCATG
>JBLHTU010000044.1:0-22698 GCA_047627515.1 Cyclobacteriaceae bacterium
TGTTCACGGTCGATGGTCAGGCTAAGCATGCGCTTTGGTCGGCAGTCGATCAGGGGACCTTTAAAGGCCTGACACGCGATGGTAAAATAATCGGTAAAACCTTTGAGGGCAATGAAGCGAAATTGCTAGAAAGTGTTCCTTTTCCTCCTGTTAAGGTGAATTAAGATTAAATTTTTATGTGCAATAAAACCCTAGTCCCCCTACTGATTTTAGCAATTATGTCAGCTTGTGCAACGAAAAGTAATTTGGCTGTTAAGGTGATAGAGACATCGTCGAGTGGCAATCAACTGACAGAAATAACTGCATTCGAGGATCTAAAAGACGGATCACAAATTTTTCTAAATCCTGATCATCAATTTCAGTCTATTACTGGATTTGGAGGCTCCTTTACGGAGTCATCAGCCTATTTGTTGAATCAACTTGGTAAGGAAAATAGAGAAAAAGTACTGCAAGCATATTTTTCTAAAGAAGGTGCTGACTACTCACTGACTAGAACGCACATCAATTCATGCGACTTCTCTTTATCACAATATTCATATGCCCCAGTTGAGGGAGATATGCTTCTGGATAATTTTTCGGTGGAGGAGGATATGGATGATATCATACCCATGATTAAAGAAGCCATGGCTATTTCTGAAGATGGTTTTAAGATCATTTCCTCTCCATGGACAGCTCCTCCATGGATGAAGGACAATAAGCAATGGACAGGAGGTAAGCTCCTACCTGAATATTATGATACATGGGCACTCTTCTTTTCAAAGTACTTGGATGCCTACAAAGCTGAGGGTATTGACATATGGGGACTTACCGTAGAGAATGAGCCACTAGGCAATGATAGTAACTGGGAGAGTATGCACTACACGCCAGAGGAGATGACGAATTTCGTGCAGAACCACTTAGGTCCAAAGCTCGAATCAGAGGGTAAAAGAGATGTCAAAATTCTTGGGTATGATCAAAATAGAGAGCACCTCAATGAGTGGGTAGACGTCATGTACGCCGATGATAGTTCTTCAAAATACTATGACGGTACAGCTATTCACTGGTATGCAAGCACCTTTGAGATATTCGACGAGCAGCTGCAATACGCTCACGCCAAATCTCCAAAAAAGCACCTGATCCAGACAGAGGCTTGTGTAGATGCAGAAGTTCCAAAATGGCAGAGCGATGAGTGGTACTGGTCTAAGGAGGCAACGGATTGGGGCTGGGATTGGGCTCCAGAGGATCAAAAGGCTTTACATCCTAAATATGTGCCTGTGTACAGATATGCTAGAGATATCATCGGATGTCTGAACAACTGGGTAGATGGATGGGTAGACTGGAATATGGTACTGGATCGACAAGGTGGGCCCAACTGGTTTAAGAACTGGTGCGTGGCGCCAGTGATCGTAGATCCTGAGAATGATGAAGTTTATTTCACACCTATCTATTATACCATGGCTCATTTCAGCAAATACATAAGGCCTGAGGCTAAAGTCATTGCTGTGGAAAATACAGATCAAGAATTACTGGTAACCGCAGCACAAAATGTAGACGGATCCATCGCAGTTATCATTCTTAACCAATCGCAAAAGGCAAAAAGTTTCACCCTTAGTTTGCAAGATGCGGAAACGACGGTCTCTATCAGTCCTGAGGCCATCCAAACGATCATTATTCCCAACCAAATCTAATATCTATGTCCAGTGTCAGTACAAGTTCAGGTAAAGTCCCGATGGGACAAAAAATCGCATTCGGAGTTGGTATGCTTGCCAATCAGATGTTTCCGGCAGCACTGGGAATTTTCATGGTAGTATTGGTACAGGACTTGGGTTTTCCTGGATGGATGTATGGGGCTGTTTATTTTCTTCCTCGGATATCAGATGCATTTACAGACCCGATTATGGGATTTATCTCTGATAATACGAAATCCAGATGGGGAAGACGTAGACAGTATGTATTTGCCGGTGCTATTATTATGGGAGTTGCCTTTTCTATCATGTGGCAATTATATGGTGACAATAGTGTTGACTACAATTTCACTTATTTCTTACTTTGGTCCTTTGTCTTTTATATAGGGATTACCATTTTTAGTGTGCCCTATGTGGCTATGGGGTATGAAATGACCACAGACTTTCATGAGCGTACACAAATTATGGCTATTGCTCAATGGATTGGACAATGGGCATGGGTCATTGCGCCTTGGTTTTGGATTATCATGTACGATCCCGATTGGTTCGCTACTACGGAGGCAGCCACACGAGAATTAGCCATATGGGTAGGGGTAATATTTGCGATTTGTGCTATGGTTCCAGCAGTCTTTATTACCAGTAAATCGACATTGAACGAAAACTATTCCCCTCTTACTTTTAGAGGTATTGGTAGTAGCATCGCTCAAATATGGAGAGGGTTTGTGGAAGCGTTTGCTTCTCGACCTTTCAGGAAATTATGTTTTTCTACATTTTTCATATACAACTCTTTCATGACGATAGCTGGTTTCACCTTCTTTATCGTTGTTTGGTATCTATTCAATGGCGATACTGAAGGCGCTCGTCTGTGGACTCCTTTATTTGGTAGTGCAGGAGCAGTTGTGACAACTTTTATAGTCATTCCTATTGTCGCCCGTATGTCCAAGAAAATAGGCAAGAAGAACGCCTTCATGATATCGCAAGGTATCTCCCTCATTGGCTATGCTTCTCTGTGGTTTTTGTTTGTACCAGGTCAACCTTGGATGTTTATTTTTGCATTGCCTTTCCATTCCTTTGGTATTGGAAGTCTTTTCGTCATCATGATGTCAATGACTGCAGATGTAATTGATTTGGATGAACTAAACCATGGGAGACGTCGAGAAGGTGTATTTGGGGCAATTTACTGGTACATGGTTAAATTTGGTTTCGCCATTGCTGGTGGTTTGAGCGGCGTTATATTGACTGTTGTAGGTTTTGACGGTAATGCGTTAGTACAGCCAGAAGGCGCAATTGATGGTCTACGGCTCGCTTTTTCTGGTATTCCAATGATAGGTACACTGATCGCTATGTATATAATGCACGATTATGATATAGACGAAAAACGAGCGAATGAAATTCGAAGCGAGCTGGAATCGAACAAAGTCGTTAAAAATGTTCCAACAAACTCCTATTATCAGTCAAACAAATTACTGTCTTTCTCAAACATAGACGGGACTAGATCTTTACCTTCAGATACTGACTTTACCTCCAAAACAAAATCAGAAATCACAGCACTATTTAAAAAATCCTTGGACAAAGGTCTTCATGGACTTTGCTTCAGCCCGTACTTAGAAGGGCAAAATATTGGTGATGTGTTGACGGAAGAGCAGATAAAAAGAAGAATGGACATTATTGCGCCTCATACTGAATGGATCCGTTCATTCTCTTGCGCCGATGGCAATGAGTTAATTCCTATAGTTGCTCGCGAAAAAGGACTAAAAACGGTAGTGGGGGCCTGGATCAGTAGCGATCTCGCTAAAAATGAAAAAGAGATTGAATCGCTTATTAAATTAGCGCAAGACGGTCTTGTTGATATTGCTGTAGTAGGTAATGAAGTATTACTTCGAAATGAATTATCGGAGCAAAAACTACTTGAATATTTATCCCGTGTAAAAAAGGCTTTACCAGATATCAATGTGAGTTATGTGGATGCCTATTATCAGTTTAACGAGCGGCCAAACCTTGTCAATGCTTGTGATATTATTTTAGCCAACTGTTATCCGTTCTGGGAAGGCTGTAGCATTGAGCAAGCATCTATTTATTTGAAGCAAATGTATACCGTCACCAAAGAAGCTGCTAACGGCAAGCAAGTAATCGTGACAGAGACGGGTTGGCCTAATAAAGGTAACAGTACGGAAGATGCTGTGCCATCCGAAGAAAATGCAATGAAATACTTTATCAACGCGGCTAGTTGGTCGCAAATGGAAGACATTTCATTGTTTTATTTCTCCTCATTTGACGAATCGTGGAAGGTGCATCATGAAGGTGATGTGGGCCAGCGCTGGGGAATTTGGGATAAAGATGAAAATTTAAAATACAATCAATAAAGAATATGTCTTATAGAAATGCCAAAGTGATGTCCTTGACCGGGGTCAATCATCAGAACTTATCAGAACAGGAGCTGAAAGACCTGTACAATGAATACCTAAATGCAGGTATGCATGGTCTATGTTTCAGTCCTTACGGTGAAGGCCAAGAGCCGGGTGACCAGATGACGGAAGCTCAAATCCATAAAAGGATGGAAATCATCAAACCATATACGAAATGGATCAGGTCATTTTCATGCACAGATGGCAATGAGAACATTCCAAGAATTGCTAAGGAACATGGTATCCAAACACTTGCAGGTGCTTGGTTGGGCGACGACCCGAAGATCAACGAAAAAGAAATTGAAGGGTTGATAAAAATCACGAATGAAGGATATGTGGATATTGCAGCTGTTGGCAATGAAGTAATGTACCGAGGTGATTTGACGGAAGAAGAACTATTAGCATTCTTATATCAAGTGAAAGATGCGACATCGGGCATACCTGTTGGATATGTGGACGCTTACTACGAGTTTGCCCACCGACCAAAGATTACCGAAGCATGCGATGTGATACTTGCAAACTGTTATCCATTCTGGGAAGGTTGCCACAATGACTACTCTTTGGTATACATGCAGAACATGTACAATCAGGCGGTTAGTGCAGCTAATGGTAAAAGGGTAATCATCACGGAAACTGGCTGGCCAAGTCAAGGAACCAGCTTACAAGGTGCTGTTCCATCTGATATTAATTTCATGAAGTACTTTGTCAATACCCAAAAATGGTCGGGAGAAGATGGAATTGAAACATTCTATTTCTCATCGTTTGATGAATCATGGAAGGTCGGTTCAGAAGGAGATGTGGGTGCGTACTGGGGTATCTGGGACAAAGATGAAAAACTGAAGTACTAATTTAATAGCGGTGATGTGTGCACTAACAGGTTGCTACCGCTCATATTTCTATTATTAAAAAAAGGAAGGTTGTATTCAACCTTCCTTTTTTTAATATCACTAAGTCAAGAGCAAGGCTGATTTTGTATAAATTGAAGTAATTAATCATCAATTTATGAAGCGTATCTACCAAATAATCCTTGTAGCTCTTATGCTATCCAGTTGCATGACTTCCACTAATCAAACAGCAAATCAATCTGATTCAATCACCCAGCGAGTAGATAGTTTGTTGGCATTAATGACAATCGAGGAGAAGGTCGGTCAATTGAATCTGTACAATGGGACATGGGACTTTACTGGTCCTGTACCTGCAGATAATAACGTCCAGCAGAAAGCCGAAAACATCCGCGCAGGAAAGGTGGGCGCTATGTTGAATGTGCTAACAACAGCAGCGATACGTGAAGCACAGGAAATGGCCGTTGAAAATAGTAGATTGGGTATTCCTCTATTGTTCGGGTATGATGTAGTACATGGTTACCGTACAATGTTGCCTATTCCATTGGCGCAGGCGTCTAGTTGGGATGCTAATGTCGCATTAGAAGGAAACAAGGTCGCTGCACGCGAATCAGCTGCGGCAGGGCTAAACTGGGTTTTTTCGCCGATGATCGACGTCAGCAGAGATGGCCGCTGGGGACGAATCATGGAAAGTGCAGGAGAAGATCCATTTCTCTCCTCGATCATGGCAGAGGCCTGGATCAAAGGGTTGCAAGGGGATAGCTTGAGTGATATTGAAACAGTAGCAGCCTGCGCGAAACATTTTGCTGCTTATGGTTATGCTGAGGCGGGTAGAGAATACAACTCCGCAGACATCAGTCTGCAAACGCTCTACAATGTAGTCTTACCGCCTTTTAAGGCAGCGGTTGATGCTGGAGCAGCAAGCTTTATGAATGGATTCAATGACCTGTCAGGTGTGCCTGTGACGGCAAGTAGCTTACTGCAAAGAGATATATTAAAAGGCCAGTGGGGATTCAAAGGGTTTGTAGTTTCGGACTACAACTCAATCTACGAACTGATTACTCACGGTTATTCGCCGGATTCAGTTACTGCCGCTCTGGACGCAGTGACAGCGGGGAGTGACATGGACATGGAGTCTAGGATTTATGAAAATCACCTAAAAACACTGATCGAGGAAGGTAAAGTGCCAATGAGCATGCTGGATGATGCAGCAGGAAGAATACTAAGGGTCAAATTTCAACTAGGTTTGTTTGAAGATCCTTATCGCTACTGCAATGCAGAGCGCGAAAAATCCACAATGCTTAGCGATGAACATTTTACTGTAGCCAGAGACGCAGCTCGTAAAAGTATCGTCTTACTGAAAAATGAAGGAAATCTTCTTCCACTCAAACCATCACAAAAAATAGCTGTAATAGGAGAGTTAGCTAGTAGCAATGATATTCCATTAGGCTCCTGGAGAGCGAGGGCTACCCCAAATAGTGCCGTCTCTATGTTAGATGGAATTGAGGCCGCCACGGATGCTTCTGTATCGTTTGCTCAGGGCTATCAATTGACTGAGGGAGATAGAAGTTTTATTTATGAATTGAATATGGCAAAGCCCTCAACTAAGGGCTTTGCAAAAGCAAGAGCAATTGCTGCGAAAGCTGATGTAGTTGTATTAGCACTAGGCGAAGATTGTTTTCAATCAGGGGAGGGTAGAAGTCAAGTTGATACTGGATTAAAAGGTAATCAGGAGCAACTACTAAAGGAGCTTCTTACCGTAAATCCTAACGTGGTCGTAGTGCTTATGAATGGTCGTCCATTAGCTATTCCTGAAGTACTCAAAAATGCGCCAGCAGTGGTGGAAGCATGGTTTGGTGGATCTCAGGCAGGCCATGCAATCGCAGATGTGCTATATGGGGCGTACAATCCATCAGGTAAGCTACCAGTCTCGTTTCCCCACCACGTGGGTCAAGAGCCTATTTACTACAGTCATAAAAATACGGGTCGTCCAGAAAGGAATGAGATGGACAAAGGACTGGTCTTCTGGTCACATTACATCGATGGGCCTAGTGATCCACTACTCCCGTTTGGATTTGGATTAAGCTATTCAACTTTTAGTTACAATGGTTTAGCGGTTGTTGCCAATCAAGGAGGAGCCTCAGTTTCTATAAAGGTCACAAATGACAGTGATATCTCTGGTAGAGAGACTGTGCAGTTGTATATCAGGGATGTCTATGCAAGAGAAACGCAACCTGTGAAACGATTAGTAGATTTCATTCAAGTTGATATAGATGGCAGGCAGTCCGTGACCGTGGAGTTTGACTTAACGGAAGAACAACTGGGTTATTTCCACACCCCAGCCGGAGACTTTTATGCTGAAGATGGACTATTTCATATCATGGTCGGGGGTAATTCACGAGACCTCATGAACCAAGCTGTAGAGGTTTCTTTCTAAGCTTGATCAAAGCACAAAATCTAGTCTTCTATTTGATAGAGTAACTCCTTATTAGCAAAGTCGTAGAGAGTCAGCCTTCTTAAATCGAAGTACGCTCTCCAGAATGAACGCAATGCTGCTAGGTAGCTTCTTTTAGCTTGATCCTTTTCAGTAAGGGCAATATTGAGATTTGTAATATCAATTTTGCCGATCAAGTACCTATTCTGAGCAACTTCATATCGTTTTTGTGCGACTTCATCAGACTTCTTAGATATTTCAATCTGCTTTCTTAGTACTACTAGCTGCCTGACCTGAGTAATGATTTCCTGTTCGAAATTTTGTTCATCTTGAGCAATGACGTAGTCATTTAGCTGCTTATTAGCCATTGCCGTACGGGTTCTGGCTTTGTTTCGACCCCAGTCAATCAAGGGCACAAAGAGTGATACATTAATGAATTGTTGATCGTTTAACTCTGTGTAGCTATCCTCAAAAGTCAGTCCCTGGTCTACAAAACCGATAGAGGCTTCCAAAGTTGTCTGAAACCTTGATCTTCGAGCTTCTTCTACCTCAGCCAGCGCCTCAATTCTGCGTCGTTCAAAAGCGATAAAGTCTGATCTGTTTTGTTTTGCGTAGGAGAGGGCTTCTTCAATGCTGACCTCAAAGAGGGGTAAATCTTGTGGTTGGTCGAGGTCAAATCTGGTTTCTTGGTTGAGACCGATGAAGGTTCTTAGGTTTAACTCGGAAGTTTGCAAGTCTAGTTCTGCTTGCGCAACATCTTGTTGCGATCGTAGGAGTTGCAATTCTACTTGCAGAAGCTTGTCCTCTGATGTCGTCCCGATATTATATCTTCCTTTTTCTATGTTGTAGATCGTATCGTTGTTAGCAAGGTTGAAAGTCGCTATTTGCATATTGACCTGTGCGTCTAGGTAGTCAAAAAACCGTTCTACAGCTTGTCTTGATACAAACTCCATTTCCTCTACGTACGACCTCTTCGATTCTTCATATCTGAGAGGCTCTGTTCGTTTGTCCCATTTCAGCTCATTGAATGCAAATAATGGCTGTTCGATGGCAAGGTTAGCGACAGTAGTATTCCATTGCGTTAGGTTTCGCGTCAGATCATCAAATTGTCTTACTCGAGAGTTGATAGAGATAGTACCTCCAGTCAAGGCAATCGGCTGCTGTAGACCTAAATTAAGGGTAGAAGAGGTCTGTTGCAAATCTTGAAAAGAGATCGTTCCATCATCCAACCTATTTTGAATAAAATCCTTACTGTAATTGGGTAAGGTCCCAAAAAGAGATAGCTGCGGGTTGTAGTTGGCTCTGAAAAGTCTGTATTGCCAATACCTGTTTTCTTTTCGGGTTTCAGCTTGCTTGGCAGAAGGAGATTGCTCTTTAGCCAAGGTGATAATTGTTTCCAAGCTATAGACTTGCTGTGCTTTCACACTAGACAATGATAAGACGATCAAAGTCGTCACTAGCAAAAATTTACTCATAGCGTAAAGAAGTAATAGGGTCTTGGTTTGCTGCTTTCCTGGCAGGAGCAATGCCGAATATAAGTCCAACGGTCGCTGCGACTCCAAATGAAATAACGATCGAACTAATTGATACAATGGTGGGTATTTCTGCAAATCTGCTTACCGCTGCAGCCATAAACATACCCAGCACAACACCGATGAATCCTCCTGAAATACTTATTAGGACAGCTTCAAACATGAATTGAAGAATGATGTCAGTTTTTCGGGCACCGATGCTTAATCGTAGTCCTATTTCTTTGATACGCTCCAAGACAGAAGCCAGCATGATGTTCATGATTCCTATGCCGCCAACGATCAATGAAATGCCAGCAATCGCCCCTAATACATAGTTGAAAATATCATTGGTTCGCTGCTGCTGCTTGAGTAACAATTCAGGAATTTCTATTTCATAGTCGATCACATCAAAATGCTTTCTGCTTAGATTTCGTGAAATAATCTCGGCAGTATTACTCAAGAGTGCAGTTTCCTCTACTTGTATGACCAGTCGGTCTAATTGGTGATAGTTTACTGCACCGGAAGAAGTGCTAGATGCAGTTTCTACAGAACCTCCGAACATCATCATACCTGAAGAGCCTGTATTCGAAGATTGAATCATTTCCTCGGTGAGCATCGCCCGATTCTTATATCGCACTAGCACCGTTTTCAATGGTGTATAGACATCCATATTGTAATCACGGATACCCAGTTTTGTGATACTATTATCGGAGATCAACCTTTCTTCTAGGATCCCAATCACTTTTAGCCATCTTGGCCCACATTTGATTGATTTTCCGATGGGGTTTTCACTTGGAAAAAACTTGGCTTGAATCGATTTTCCAATGATACAAACAGGCTCTCCTTTTTCAAGGTGATTGTTTGTAAACATCGATCCTTCCGCTAGTTTAAAATTAAAGATATCAAAGTACGAAGGTTCAACACCCACGAGTTTAGCCGATCGACGTATGCCATTCTTGATGATATAGGTTTCAAGTAATACTTCAGGGCTGATCTTTTTGATTCCAGGCATCATCTCTGCCAGTGATTTGCTATCCTGCAGGGTCAATCCAGGCGAAAATTTTGACTTTTCATTTGTCCCATCGCTTTCTTCCTCCAGATTTTCCTCTGTTTGTTCTACTATAGGTTTGATGATGATATTATTTACGCCTACTAACTTTATCTGCTCTAGAATCTCCTGCTGTGCACCATTGCCGATGGCCAGCATTGAGATAACTGCGGCGACACCGAATATAATGCCGAGAGCCGTTAAAAATGACCGCAGTCGATTGGCAAGTACAGCATCTATGGCAATGTATAGATTGGAGAGCGCTCGTTCGCTAAGTATCTTTTTCACGACCCCTTAAGAGTTAGATCCTCTTTTTCTACCGTACTGTCCTCTTACTGGTTCTTGTGGTTCTGGATCTGGAATCTCTTCTTCCTTCTTCATCCTTTTACCATCCATTTCGGGCAGCAATACAATCTCCTCGTCTTCCATATCTGTCACGTTAGACAGGAATACAATGTCTTCAGCCGTTAGGCCACTTTCTATCGTGACATAATCAGTATTTGGCTCACCCAATACTACTTCTTGTTTTACCGTTTTGAGACCGTCTTTTTTGAAGACATACGTGATCGAGTCATATTCACTTCGTAGACATTCCAAAGGTATATACAGGGCCGTTTCGATATCATTGGTAATGATGCGGTTACTGGTAGTCATACCAGGCTTTACTAGCTGATCTGTTCCGAAAACCTCGATCTCTACTTCAAATACTTTGGCATCAGAATTAGGTCTTTGCTCACCTACATTTGCAACACGAGTGACACGTCCTTTTAAGTTTTTATCAGGGAAAGCATCGAAACCGATTTCAACCAATTGTCCGATTTTTACTTTTCTGATGTCGACTTCATTTACGTAGGTTTTTGACATCATTCTGGATAGGTCAGGTAGAGTACCAATTACAGGGTCCCAAGCACTTACCTGAGATCCAGCTTTTATCGCTTTTCCATCATATGATTTTTGATAAATCAGCATACCATCTTCTGGCGCCATGATCGTAAACTTGGCAGCCAGTTCCTGCAGGCCCTCCATATCATTTCGTTCCTTCCGTAAGTTGGCCGTCACTTCCTGCATTTTAGCAATGTTTTGTTGCAGCTTGATGTCGTAATTTTCTTTTGCCTGCTGCAAAGCTCTTTTAGCTTTTTCAACCTCTATTTCGGCTTTTTGTATGGTAGCAGGAGGTTCAAATTGACTTTGATCCAACGTTAGTTGGCGATCTCGCACGCCATAATCAAGGTTGACTAGCTCATCTCTTGCCTGTCGCATGGTCAAAGCAGTATCGAGCTTCGTCTGGGTGTACTGCGACATTTCTCGATCCACATTCAATTGTGCATCGTTCATTTTACCCGTTAGCTCTGAGGCATCCAATCTCGCTACATATTGTCCCTTTTTCACGTAGGTGCCCTCATCGATTATATCTTGGATGGTCATATTCCAAATTCGATAAGTTCGCAGGCCGGAAGGTCCGTTGATCTTTACTGAATTTTTCGCTTCTAAAGATCCAGAGGTAGTTATATCTACCACAAATCGGCCGTTGCTGACTGGCACTGTAATTTCAGTGGCATTATCTGCTGGACCCCCACTAAATACCACCATTAAAGCCGTCACTACAACTAGGGTGATTACGATGGGAATTGCTGTTTTACGATTCATAATATTTCATTAGGTCTTTATTCTTACTGAAGTCCGTTAAGCCACACTTCTCTTGTTTTTTCCTCTTCTTCGGTGAGTATTTCAAATGGTTGTATACCCGGTTGTTCTTTTGCAGCAACAAGTATCGCTTTCGCCTTTAGTTTCTTTTCTTTCTGCTTTCCTTTGACATCTCTGACTACAGTCACAACCACCTTGTCACCGTCTGCCGTATTGGCAACATAGTCATCTAGTACTTGTTGGATATTTGAAAGGTCTACTACCTGATCATTTATTTTGACCATTTTATCTCCTTTTAGATAGCCCATCTCTTTTCCGAATGCGTTTTGATCTGATATATCCCCAATAACTATTTCTGCTTCTTGATTCGTCTCAAGTGCAATATTACCTAGGGTAGCCTTTTGTATTTCCTTGCCTGCCGAATAAGTGTAACCTGCCAATTTAAGTACTTCTTCTAATGGAAGTGGCTGACTACCTACCACATGGTTTTTGAAAAAGACTCCGATTTCTGGATAAGTCATTTCTGTAATCTCATTGATTAGCTGAGCATCATCAAAAGAAACATCGGGTCCGTATTTGGCGGAAAGCTTTTGCAGCAGCAACGGTAAATCCATTGTGCCATTACTTAGACTTGTTAGATATAAATCTAGGCACATGCCAATCAATGCTCCTTTGTAGTAAACATTGGTATACATAGGCTCATAAGTCGGACTGAGTATTTCTTTACTCATCTGAGTGAAGGATACCTCGGGGAATTCGTCAGCTATCGCTATTTTTTCCAGAATATTGTCTAAAAATGTAGCTTCATCGTACAGTTTGCTCCGCACTTGTACATGCATAGCACTGTACTCGGTTACACCTTCGTATAACCATAGATGCTCAGACATTTTTGGTTCGATATAGTCGAAGTCGCCGATTTCCTTGGAATGTATGTTGAGAGGCGTGACGATATGTAAGAACTCATGAGCGGCCACATCTCGAACGATCTGTCCGATCCGTCTAGCATTTGCCTCTGGTAATGTGTAAACTGAAGAAAATGAATGTTCCAGCGCACCCATACCACCCGATAAGCTATTGTAATCCATCAAATAAACTAAGTAAGCATACCGTTCTACAGGGAGCTTTCCGCCAAGGTATTTGGTTTGCGCCATCATCAGGTCTTCGATGTTGTTCATTACGTCAGCAGCACTAAGCTTACGATTGGGTGAATACACCGAGACAATGATTTCAGCTCCATTAATCATACTAATAGCCGTATCTGGTTTGCTGTACATGATTGGGCCATCAGCTAGGAAGTTATAATTAGAAGCACTGAAGGTGTCCTGAGAGGGTGTCGTCTTGGTTCTTTCAAGTGAGGTAGCTCCATACAACGATTCGTCGTGCGAGATTTCGACTTCAAAAGGGAGGAATTTGTATCCTTTTAAATAACCAATTACACCAAATGTATTGAGCAGATAGACATTATTGATAGTGTCGATGCTGGTGCCGCCTGGTTCAAAGATGATGTTGTCAACGTATCGATCATTTTCGTCAAAGGTATCATCAATCACATATGTGATTTTTGAGAGCTTTTGAGCACCGTAGATTTGCCAACGATTTACATCAAGTTGTTTTGTGTTTAATTCAGTACCTAAGCTATCATAAGCTTTGAAAGAAGATAGAAATCTTCCAAAATCAGAAATGCTGTAGGTGCCCGGAACAATCTTAGGCATATGGTATTCAATACTATCCTCTGATACGTTAGGTGTATTGATCGTGATCTGGAGCTGATCGTTGGATGCTTTCTTCAGGTCAATTTGGGCCAGATAGCTGCCGCCTTGAGCAAAAGAAAGGTGGCTTAGTAGCGCTAATAGAAGGAAACTCGTAATTCGCATTGGCTTTACATTTATGCTATGCAAAGTAACGTGACAATGCATCGAGGATCGTATTAATTATGCGAATGGCAAGCGCAAAAGCTAAGTGGTAAATCGTTAACAATCATTAACGATCTACCACTTGCTGGGCTAATTAGTTATTAGCCATATTATTTTTCTTTCGTTCGTGCTCAAGAAGATAGATTTTTCTCATTCTTATCGACTGAGGTGTCACTTCGACATATTCATCTTTGTTGATGTACTCCAGAGCTTCCTCCAATGAGAATTTTTTCGCAGGAGCAATTTTCATACTTGCATCGGTTCCCGACTTCCTCATGTTAGTCAGCTGCTTACCTTTCTGAACATTGACAGAGAGGTCATTGGCACGTGAATGCTCACCGATTACCTGACCGACATATAGTTCATCACCGGGGCTTACAAAGAAGATGCCTCGGTCCTGCAGCTTGTCAATAGAATAAGAAGTGGAAGGACCTGTTTCCATAGAAACCAACGATCCGTTCAATCTTTCAGGAATATCCCCTTTGAAAGGCTCATATCCATTAAATCTATGCGTCATCACTGCTTCACCTGCTGTGGCAGTCAAAACCTGATTTCTCAAACCAATCAAACCTCTAGCAGGTATGTTAAACTCTAGGTGCTGAATGTCGCCTTTTGGTTCCATGACCGTGAGTTCGCCTTTTCTTTTAGTAACCAATTCTATGGCTTTACCCGAGACACTTTCAGGCACGTCTATCACAAGATGCTCAATGGGCTCGTGCTTCTTGCCATCTATCTCTTTGAAAATAACCTGTGGCTGACCTACTTGAAGTTCGTACCCTTCACGACGCATCGTTTCTATTAGTACGGACAAGTGAAGTACACCTCGACCATAGACCAAGAATTTATCTTCACTGTCTGTTGTCTCAACTTTCAGTGCTAAATTCTTTTCAATCTCTTTCATCAATCGCTCTCTTAGATGACGAGAAGTTACAAATTTCCCCTCTTTACCGAAGAAAGGAGAGTTGTTGATTGTGAAAAGCATATTCATCGTAGGCTCATCAACACCGACTCTTTCTAGAGGTTCAGGGTTATCATAGTCAGTGATGGTGTCACCAATATCGAAGTTTTCAATACCTGTGACCGCACAGATATCGCCACATCCTACTTCTTCTACACTCCTTTTACCAAGGCCTTCAAATACATGCAGTTCTTTGATTCTGACACGCTCTACTTTATCGTCCGATTTGGTTAGCCCTAAGCTTTGGCCAACTTTTATTGATCCCTGATGGATTCTGCCGATCGCAATTCTACCTGTGAATGCAGAGAAATCTAATGACGTAATTTTCATTCTAAGGACACCTTCTTTCTTTGGGGGAGCAGGGATCACTTTTATGATCGTATCAAGCAGCGCATCAAGGTTGTCTGTGGGTTTCTTCCAGTCTTCGCTCATCCAGCCATACTTAGAAGAACCGTACAGCGTACTAAAGTCTAGCTGATCCTCTGTTGCATCTAGGTTGAACATAAGGTCGAAAACTTCTTCATGTACTATGTCAGGACGACAGTTTTCTTTGTCTACCTTGTTGACTACCACGATAGGCTTCAGGCCAAGACCAAGCGCTTTACCTAATACAAAACGTGTTTGCGGCATAGCACCTTCAAATGCATCCACCAATAGCAAAACGCCATCTGCCATGCTAAGCACCCGCTCTACTTCACCTCCAAAGTCAGCGTGACCAGGCGTATCAATGATATTGATTTTAACTCCTTTATAGTTAATTGAAACGTTTTTGGACAGGATCGTAATCCCTCGTTCACGCTCCAGGTCATTATTGTCTAGTATAAGAACATTATTGTCTTGAGATCTTTTGGCATCATTTGCCTGTGCAGCATAGATGATTTTATCTACGAGCGTTGTTTTACCGTGATCGACGTGGGCTATGATCGCGATGTTTCTGATTTCCTGCATGATAGCGTTTTTGAATAAGCCGCAAAATTACGGGTTCTATCATAAAATAACACCTTACTACCGAAAAATTAATGTAGTCGTATATTTTTTACATAAAGTAAAGTATTTTTGACAAAACGAAAACTTAAAGACTAAAACAAAATGCAATCACTTACGCCAATCGAAGATTATCTACTACCTATCTGTTTATAGAAAATATTCATATTATGTACTAGTTGGGGGTATACCTCTTGTTATTATGTTATCTACTCTTTTATTATTGCTTTTCAGGCAATCAAACGTTCCAGCACTGTGGGATGAGTTTGGTGGTTTTGCTTTGCATCTTCCCATTTCCACTGGGTTATTCTGGATGCTTTTGCGAGAGAGCAGAATGAAGATGAAATATTTCTCCAATTGCGGCTAAAGGCGACATTTCATGGGATCAGATTTATCTTTGTTGGTGTTTTGGCATTACCTATTCATCATTTGGATCAAAAGTTATGTTAAGAAAAGCCTACTGACGATGCCTGATATTGGTGGCAACCTAGCAGTTGTTTCATTGCTGCTTGTTTATGCCTATTGCAGCTTGGATGCTGAAGCGAAATCTGCAAAAGGATGAGGAATATCATTAAGATAGCGCGAGCCCATCACGATATCACGCAAGAAAAACTGGCGGAGTTGATTGGCGTATCTCGGCAAACGATTAACTCCATTGAGAAAAATAAATATGTGCCCTCTACGGTTCTTGCCTTACGACTATCTAAGGTGTTCAGCTTGCCAGTCAATGAATTATTTGAGTTGACGGATGAAGATAAGATTTGACCCGGTCTGCCTGTAGTTTCTGGCTATATTTGCGCCCAATATGGCAAAAGACTTTAAAAGACACACTGTCACAGCAGCATTAATCTATGCAAATGGACCGATACACATTGGGCACCTTGCTGGGTGCTATCTTCCAGCGGATATCTATGTCCGCTACTTACGGGCCAAAGATGAGGATGTTAAATTTATCAGCGGTACAGATGAGCATGGCGTACCCATTACACTCAAGGCAAGAAGCGAAGGAAAGACGCCACAAGAGATAGTTGATCGATACTATAAAATGATCAAATCCTCTTTTGAGACATTTGGGATCAGCTTTGATGTCTATTCAAGAACTAGCAACACTGCGCATCACGAGACCTCTAAGGACTTCTTTTTAAATCTGTATGATAAAAAGGTTTTTGATGAGCAGGAATCTGAACAGTACTTTGACGAAGCTGAGGGGCAGTTTTTAGCTGATAGATACATTGTGGGTACGTGCCCAACGTGTGGAAATGATAATGCCTACGGGGATCAATGCGAAAAATGTGGATCGACGCTTAGTCCCACAGAGTTGAAAAACCCGAAGTCGATGCTTTCCGGTAATGTGCCCGTCAAGAAAGTAACTAAGAACTGGTATCTACCTTTAGATAGGCTTCAGCCGAAAATAGAAAACTACATCAATCAGCACAGCGATTGGAAACCAAATGTATTGGGTCAATGTAAATCATGGCTCAATCAAGGTTTAGCACCTCGTGCAATGACCAGAGACTTAAATTGGGGCGTAGAAGTTCCTCTTGAAGGAGCAGATGGAAAAGTGCTTTATGTATGGTTTGATGCACCAATCGGGTACATCACTGCCACTAAGGAACTACTAGGCGATGCATGGGAGCCGTACTGGAAAGACGAGGCGACTAAGTTGGTGCACTTTATTGGGAAAGATAATATCGTCTTCCACTGTATCATCTTTCCGGCTATGCTAATGGAGCACGGTGGATATATATTACCTGAGCAGGTACCCGCTAACGAGTTTATGAATCTCGAGGGAGACAAGATATCTACTTCAAGGAACTGGGCCGTTTGGTTGCATGAGTACCTCGAAGAGTTTCCTGATAAACAAGACGTACTGCGGTACGCCTTGATTGCGAATGCACCAGAAAGTAAAGACAACGATTTTACCTGGAAAGACTATCAGACCCGTAATAACAGTGAGCTAGTTGCGATTTTAGGAAACTTTGTCAATCGAGCTGTAGTGCTCACACATAAGTATTTTGACGGTATTCTGCCAGCTATGAATGCACTGGAGGTGATTGATCAGGAGGTATTGAAGGATCTCTCGACCTTTAGTGAAAAAATCGGTAAATCCATTGAAAGTTATCGCTTCAGAGAGGCACTGAATCACTACATGGATCTTGCACGTTTAGGAAACAAATATTTGGCGGATACCGAACCCTGGAAGTTGATCAAAACAGAAGAGGAGCGAGTCCCCACTATTCTCAATATCAGTCTGCAAATCGCGGCGGCGCTTGCCGTTCTTGCGGAGCCTTTTTTACCTTTTACATCAGAAAAGCTCAAGCAGCAGTTTGGCATTGGTGAGGTGAGTTGGGACAGTGCTGTAAGCGGCGATTTATTGCCTGCTGGACGTGCAATTCTGAAAGCCGATCTGCTTTTTGAAAAAGTAGAAGATGATGTAATCGAAAAACAAGTACAAAAACTGGCAGCAACAAAGCAGTCAGAAACTCAAGCAACTAAACTAGCATCAATTAAGCCTGCAATGACATACGATGATTTCATGAAAATGGACCTGCGAGTAGGGGAGATTCTTACGGCAGAACCCGTTCCAAAATCCAATAAATTATTGAAGTTCACGGTAGATACTGGCATTGATCAGCGCATAATCGTTAGTGGAGTAGCTAAGCACTTTACACCTGAGGAAATGATCGGCAAGAAAGTGACCGTCTTGGCAAATCTAGCACCCAGAAAAATCATGGGTGTGGAGTCACAAGGGATGCTTTTATTTGCTGAAAATGAAGATGGTACTTTGAAAGCTGTCTCTCCAGATGGCGCAGCGGAAAACGGAGCAACGATCGCTTAGTAGAGGGCTTATCTTCTGGCCGTTTTAATTGCTTCAGCGAGTTGTACGACTGCAAGTGCGTAGTAAGCACTATGGTTATATCGAGTGATCACATAGAAGTTTTGAAACCCCATCCAATATTCCTCGTCTAGTTTTTGTAAGGTGCCTTTGGTAGTCCGTTCATAACCGTCTGAGTTAGACGTTTTGAAACCCATGGACTCATAGTCAGCCAAGCTTTTTGATGGTTTGAGTGATTGCTTTCCAGGGTACTTACTACTTGTCTGTGCTTCTACAGCAGATACGATTGGCTCGCCTTGTTTCCATCTGTGTACCTTCAAGTAATTGGCAATACTGGCAATAGCGTCTTCTGGTGAATTGACCAAATCTCTCGTGCCACCTTCGTCATAACTTTTGGCGTAAGCCCTGTAACTACTTGGCATAAATTGGCAATAGCCAATAGCTCCTGCATATGAGCCTAAAACTTCGTCCGAGTTGAGATTCTCCTCTTTGATCAAACGCAAAAATTCATCTAATTCAGATTGGAAAAATTGTTCTCGCTTTGGGTAACCGAATGAAAGCGTATAAAGAGCATCTAGCACTTTGTAGGAACCTTTTCGCTGCCCAAAGAAAGTCTCTACACCTAGTATGCCTAGAATAATTTCGGTCGGTACGCCTGTTTCAAAGCTCGTTTTGACGAGTACAGCTTCGTACTCTTTCCAGAATTCTACGCCAGCAGAGATTCTGTCCTCTTTGATGAATATGTTTCGATATCGGTCCCACGTCATTGTAAACTCAGCGGGTTTGCTGATTTTCTCAATAATGTCAGGTTGGTATTGTGCCGAGCTCAATACTTGAGATAGCTCAGAAGGACTCGTGCCATAAATGGCGGCATGTCTATCAATGAAACGCGCCTCTTTGTCTTTGTCGATTTGGGCAAAAAGTAAAGTGGAGCTAAAGAGTAAAGCTATGTAAAGGAGTCTTTGCATATGGATCGCAAAACTACAATTATAGTGCCTGAAGTCGACGGATTAGTCTCTGCAATTTTCAAATCGAAAATTATTTTAAAAACAATCTCGAATTACATTTTCACAGGCGGTACATTTTTTAATTTAGCCGCTTAAGCCACCAACCATTACATGCTGCGTAAAGTATTCCTCAACGAGATTGTTATTATTTATGTAATTATTGCCAATTCAGCTTTGCTGTTTGCTATGGGTTTCCCGGAGCTGCACGACGTGAGAATACTTGATCGCATCGATCATTTTTTCACTATTTTCTTTATCGTTGAGCTGCTATTCAAAGTGTATGCTTATGGTTGGAAAGAATACATAAGGAGCACATGGAATCGTTTCGATTTCATCTTAGTACTTATATCGTTCCCTTCACTATTTGAGCTATTTGTGTCTATACCAGATATCTCATATCTGTTGGTATTCAGATTGTTACGAGTACTGCGGATTTTAAAGTTTTTGCGATTTATTCCAAATATTTCGCAGATGCTTGCAGGGATCAAACGAGCTGCGCGCGCGTCTGTATTCGTTTTGATCGTGCTGCTTGTGTACAATATGCTGCTGGCCGTCTTAAGTAGCTATTTCTTTCACGATGTTGCTCCGTCTTATTTTGCCAATCCTTTACTCGCCTTCTACTCCATTTTTCAAATCTTCACCGTAGAAGGATGGAACGAAATCCCAGCAACTATAGTGGCTAACTCACCGGACTCCTTTTGGACTCCATTTCTTGCTAGAATCTACTTTCTCTTGATTGTTCTGACGGGAGGTATGTTTGGTTTTTCCATTGTCAATGCCATTTTTGTTGATGAAATGACCATGGATAATAATAATGAGTTGGAAGCTAAAGTGGATGCCTTGAATATGAAAGTGGATCAACTGCTGGATCAACTTAGCGATAGACCGCAGTAGAAATAGATTCAGATTTTTCGCCAAAAATAGCTGATCACAATACTTTACTCCGTTTTCGGAAATGAGGGTAGGTGCTGTTTGATGAAATAGTTGGGGATTCAGGGCATTCAATGCGTGGTATCGATTGATAACCATTAGACTTGAACTCGCTATTTTATGACTAGTGATTTGATGCGCCATTCAGTGCAATTGTAAGTATTGAAGCCACCCAAGGAGTAGGCAAATTCATTATTCGGGCAAATTTCAGTGTAGTTCATCTATCCAAATTCTTCTCTTCAAATGTGACGTCTTCGTCTTTGCGATAATGAATTCTAAAGTAAACTAGGCATTCGTAAGCGCCAGCTCGCAATACGCTCTCTTGCGCTTTTTTAGCAATCGCCATCAACTCATCGTAAGTGCCTTCCATGACAGTTTCAAATGGTGTAATAATAAATGGAACGCCTGAAGACTTGATAGTATCAATGGCATGATCTACTAGCGTGTAGGTGTCGAGGTGTTTTGCTTTTGGTACGATTTGTACACCTAGTGTGATGATTTTGTCTGTCATATGATTTTGTCTTTTCGATTTGAATATAGCACATGCTTTTGCAATGGGTGTTCTTGCGATAATAGTGGATGGTCAAACTGCCCTTGATAGGTTAGGCCAACCTTTGACATGACGGATGCCGATTTTTTGTTGCCCGCGTAGCAAAATGAAACCAACGCATGATCTTGCAGGTTATTTTCTGCAAATATGCAGCAGGCTGCTGCACCTTCAGTGGCTAGTCCTTGATTCCAGTATTTTTTTTCAATTCTGTAACCCAACTCTATAGCAGGAGTAAAGTACGCGTTGAAGGATACATGCTGTAAGCCTATGAAGCCAATCCATTGCTTTGTTTCTTTTAGTTCTGCGGACAGAAAACCAAAACTATGCTGATCGATATGTTCACGCAATCGATCAAAAGTTTGTTCGGTAACAGAAGGTTTGCGAGGGCCTCCAAGAAATTCCATCACTGCTTCATCTTGGTTCATTGTTATGAACGCTTGCAGGTCAGCTGTTTTCCATTGTCGCAATCGTAATCGATTAGTTTCTATGATAGTGGCCTTAGCCATTGTACTGGCTCATAGCCCTGTCGGATCCGACTGTGCAGAAGGCTAGTATAGCTTCTGAGGCTCGGTCCATGTGAATAGTAAGGTCTTCTAATTCTTTCTTATCAAAAGGGGATAAGACGTAGTCTATCTGCCTGCCTTTCGCAAATGAGTCTCCAACACCGAAGCGTAGTCTTGCGTACTCTTGGCTTCCAATCTGTTCTTCAATATTCTTTAACCCATTATGACCACCTGCAGATCCTTTTTTACGCATACGTAATTTGCCATAATCGATGGCGAGGTCATCAGTTACTACAAGCACTCGGTCGATCGGGATATTCAGCTCTTTCATCCAGAAACTAACGGCTTTGCCGCTTAGGTTCATGAATGTAGTCGGCTTGATCAAGTGAATGGTCCTCCCTTTGTGTTTAATGACTGTTTCGAAGACCAATCTACCTTGCTGCCAACTAGAAGCTTCTTTTTGATCAGCAAGTCGGTCTAGTGTAAGAAATCCAATATTATGCCGGGTCAGCTCATATTCAAGCCCAATGTTACCTAGCCCTACGATCAGATATTTCATTTGATTGTCAAGTTATCAGAAGTCCAAAGATTATTAATTATTAGAAACAAAAAAACCCCAACAATCTGTCGGGGTTTTTACTTTATGATCTTGTTCTTTATTCTTCAGTTGCTGCTGCTGCTGCTGCTGAAGCTGCCGCTGCCGCTGCTTCTTCCTCTTCTTCTTCCTCAGTTTTACCTTTCATTGCTCTAGGTACTTCTACCGATGCAATCGTAACTAGGGGGTTATTAAGGATCTCGAAACCATCAGTCTTCAATTGAGCTACTTTGACGGTTTTTCCGAGTTTCAATCCAGAGATATCAAGTTTTATAAATTCAGGCATATTTTGTGGTAATGCTTTTACCGACACATGTCTTAATTTCATGGTCAACTTACCACCATTTTGAACGCCCGGAGATACTCCTTCGGTTCTCACTGGAATTGCCATTTTGATTTCTTTCTTGTCATCAAGTTCTAGGAAATCGACGTGCATGATAATTTCACTTACTGGGTGAAACTGAGCATCCTGAAGAATAGCCTTTTTCTTGACACCTTCAATGTTCAAATCTACAAACCTAGCCTCAGGTGTGTAAATCACATCCTTGAAAAGGATCATTGGCGAATAAAAGTGGATTTGCTCTCCACTTCCGTACAATACACAGGGGGCATTACCTTCGGCACGTAATCTTTTAGACTCCGTTTTGCCGAGATTTGCTCTATTATACCCTATAATCTCAACAGTTTTCATTTGATTGAATTTTATATGATTAAATAAATAATTCGCTTATTGAGTCATGGCTATGTATGCGTCTGATGCCTTTGGCAAACAGATCAGCCACTGTCAATACTTTAATTTTTTCTATTTCCTGCTTAGGAGGAATGGAGTCGGAAATTATAAGTTCCTCTAATTGTGACTGCTCGATGTTTTCGT
>JBLHTU010000045.1:0-21689 GCA_047627515.1 Cyclobacteriaceae bacterium
AAACCCACTAAGTATCGGTTTTGCTAAATACGAGAAGTTGATAGGAGTAGAGGTGCTAAAGCTCAATAAATGTGATATTAGTTCTATCGACCCATCATTTTATCGATTGCCGGCTCTAAAGGAGTTGCGGCTACAAGAGAATTTGCTTACAAATCTACCAAATGGCATATCGGCTCTTCAACAGCTTTCAAAAATTTATTCTATAAATTTCATTTTGAAAGTGTGCCCGTAGATTTTTTTGAATTACCTAGTTTGTTGATCGCTGATTTCTACTATAATAATTTATCTACTATACCTGCTTCTATTGCTTCAGCACAGGGGATGGAAGTTCTTTTTTTATCACACAATCAGATCTACGACCTTCCAGAGGAAATCGGAGAGTTGCCCAATTTGCAGGAGCTGTATTTGCATCATAATCGATTATCATTCTTGCCTGAAAGCTTGTGTAAGTTGACAAAGATGGAAGTACATCGAATTAATAATAACTTATCCCAGTCTTTTCCTAAGCAAATTTTGAGCCTTAAACAACTTAAAAGCCTTGGACCTAAATGATAATTTATTATTATCAGTTCCCGAAGAGATATCTCAGCTTACAGAACTCAAGCTTTTCACGTTCGAAAGAAGCGAGATTAATTATACCGATCAGTCAAATAAGAAGTTCATGCAAGCTGTCGCGGAGATGCAGAAATCAGGGGTGGTTTGTAAACCTGACATTGATATGAATTATTTAGATCAAAGCGGACCTCTTTTGGAGACTAACGATTGAATTGAGAAAGTAGAAAGCTTCTAGTAGTTTTTTGACGCCAGCATCACCAGTGTGCAGGCCTCTTCAGCTGCAATCCCTTTCAGACGTAATTTTGACGCAAAATCAGGATTCTCAGTACCGGGGTTAAAAATGACTCGTCTAGGTTGGAGGGAAATTACATAATCCTCCCACTCCGCTTGATGATTAGATCCGATGTAAAGCGTTACGGTGTCAACTGCCAGGACCTGTGGTTTGCTTTTTAAGTCTAGGATCGCCTTACCGAGTACTTCTCCTTTTCGAATACCTATTGGCACAAAGTCATATCCATTTTGCTCTAATCGCTCTGCAGCAAAGTAAGCATATCGATTTGTATTAGGGGAGGCTCCCAAAATCACAGTTTTGCGCACATTGAATTATTTAAGATCAAAAATCCATCCTATAGATAATCCAAAACTCAAAGGGTATTCTATTGGTTCATTAGGACGAGTTTGTAGGATCGGTAAAGCATCAGGGTCCTCTATACTTTTGGCTTGGAATCTAGAAATGGAAATTCCATAACCCACATGTGTATCCACAGAGAGTCCTCTTTCACCTGCATCCAGAAGCCATCTCCATCCGACAAACAGTCCGTAGCTTCCTTGCTCAGTTTTTGAATCACTGGTAAAAGTTCGCCTGAATCCGCCTACTTCTTGCGTTTTCACAGAGCTGTTAAGAATCATCGCTTGCACTTGATGACCAAAATATAGCAGTCCGAATGGTTTTTCCTTGCCATAGAACTTTTGGCGAAAAGAAACGGAATGTCCTACTGTGTTGATTTCATTAAAGCCGAGTGCGTCCAAGGATTGAAAAAAGGGTGCTTTGGCAAAAGAGTAGACGATCTCGTGACCTAATCTCTCTTGCAGATAGTACTCGAAACTAAAGGGCAGGAAATTAGCGATGATCATTGGAGACCCAACAGAAACAATCAATCCATGAAACTCATTGATCACCTCATCAAAATACCGATTCTGTCTCCTCTTATATCGATAGTCTGGTACTTGTGCGTTTCTAGCTATTTTATCTTCCTCCAATATTGGGGTAGATTGATCTTCTACTACTGTTGGGCTGAACAGTTTGTTCTTGTCGTATACTGCGACATAACTGCCGGTAAAAAGTCCGTCAGAATCAAACATTTTCCACTCGCCCGATTTTTTGTCACCGACAAGCGCTCCTTCGATCTTTATGTTTCCGTTTTCGTAGAAACCGCGGTATGTGCCCACATTATCTGAAAATTGGCAGACACCTTTCAGACTGCCTGAGGGATAATAATAGTTCCAAGTACTGTCTTTCAGTCCATCTTTCATCTGTCCCTCAGAGGCGACTTCACCGGATTGATAGTAGGTGGATATGGGTCCTGATCCAAATGTGTAGTCCGCACTACCCATCACTTCTCCAGTCGGGAAGTACATGTTCCATGTCCCATTTGGCATTCCTTCATCAATATGTCCGACGCTTTCTGTTTCTCCGTTTGTATGATAGGTAAACCATTTCCCGTTTTTCACGCCTTTTTTGTAATTGCCTGAAGTCCTCACACTGCCTACTGTGTGGTACTCAATCCAGTCACCTTCCCTACGGCCATCTTTATACTGGCCTTCACTTTCCAGATTTCCAGTACGATCGTAGTACTTCCAAACTCCTACATTTATTCTGTTGCGCTTGCTTCCAATCGCTCGGATTTCTCCTGAGGGAAAGTACTCTATAGAACTGCCTTTATTACTTGAGTAATCAGTCACGGACTTTAGCAATTGATCTTCGTAGTAAGCAGTCCAAATACTATCTAATTGACCATTTTTATTATAGAATCCTTCACCTTTAAGTTGTCCATTTTCGTAATAGCTTATCCAAGGCCCCATTTTCATAGTGCCACTGAGATACCCTTCATTCTTAAGCCTACCATTTTCATAATAGTAGGCCCATTTCCCGATTTGCTGTCCATCAAGTATCGATCCTTGAGCCCTCTTAGAACCACTTTCATAATAATATGTCCATAGGCTATCAGCTTTGTTGTCTTTATAGAATCCAGTGACGGCTACTTTACCATTGAGATGAAATGAATTGTACGGCCCTAGTAATGAGCTATCAGTTTTTTGTGAGGAAATGATCGCCTTGATCCTGTTCTGGTCCAGGTCATAGTAGGTTTTGTGAAGAAAAGTTTGCCCACACAAAACTCCCGACACAAAACTTAGTAATATCCCTATGATGCTTGCTCTATTCAATTAATTCACTTGATAGTAGTACCCCAATTCTCTAGTTCATCCTCCGACCACAGCTCCGGATAGAATACGATCATCTGCTTGCGCGGAGGTAGATATTGCTGCCAATTCGTTCCGCCTGTCGCTTTAATCACATCAGGATCTCTTTGAAGATACTTAGCTGCGGATTTGAAGTGCGCCAAAGGCCAAAGGACATTTGCTCGATGGTCAAACTGTTTCAGGGCTTTGCTGATTTCAAGGTTTGAAGAATAATTATCCAGGTAGATTCGGTATAAGTTTTTGTCCCTGACGGATTCTGCCAAATTTAGAAACTCAGTTCCATATTTTTTTTCAAATTGTCTTAGGGTCAGCGTTTTCTTTCCACTTTTTAGTTCTGTAGCACCCCTTTTCCAATATAGGTGTTCATAGACTTCCTTGAGAGGTGTCTCATGGCTTAATTCGCTTCTGATTTTGGTATTTGCAAGGCAGTAGAAGTCTGTCGCATTGATTTCTATCTTACGATACTGACCGGATTGAAAGCCACTAGAAGGAAGCAGTGACATTCTAAAGGCTAGGAACTGTGACTGATCCATTCCGTCGATCATCACATCAAAAGAGTTAATTAAATGGTCAAAATACCGATTCATCCTATTGAGCCTTTTTAAGAAGACGTCAGCATCGACATGATCATCATGAATAGCTTGTTGTTGCTCAAGCAATATCAGTCTGAAGTATAATTCAGTAATTTGGTGATAGATGATAAAAATTTGTTCGTCTGGGAAGTCTGTCCTAGGAGATTGTAAACTTAACAAGGTGTCAAGATGTATATAGTCCCAGTAGGTTAGATAATCCGCATATAGCAATCCATCAAGATAGGAGGACAGATCTTGGCCCATCACCGCATATTTTGCCTCCAGCTTTTCTAACTGGTCTTTTACCTTAGGATCTATAGAAGAAGCATCCATTTTGTGAGGGTTAAATTGTAGATTTGCTTGACTTTAATTCAAAACTAAAACATCCTGATATGCCAACAGATGTATTGCCCCAAAATGGTGTAGGAAAAAAATCCGTTTTCACCGATCAGTTTGAGTCTCCAGATTTTTATCTGCTGGACGATTTACTAACAGAAGAGCATAAGTTAATTCGCTCTTCGATACGTGATTTTGTAAAAAAGGAGATTACTCCTTACATCGAAGATTGGGCAGAGCGCAATCATTTTCCTTATGAAATCGTGAAGAAATTCGGAGAGGTAGGAGCTTTTGGTCCTACTGTTTCGGAAGAGTATGGCGGTGGTGGTTTGGACTATATCTCCTATGGTCTCATTATGCAGGAAATAGAAAGAGGTGATAGCGGTATGCGATCGACGGCATCCGTGCAAGGATCGCTTGTGATGTACCCAATTTACGCTTTTGGTTCTGAAGAGCAGAAAAAGAAATTTTTGCCAAAACTTGCTTCCGGTGAAATGCTTGGTTGTTTTGGGTTGACAGAGCCAAACCATGGATCAAATCCTTCAGGTATGGAAACAAATGTCAAAGACATGGGTGATCATTATTTGCTCAATGGAGCAAAAATGTGGATATCAAATGCGCCAAAAGCTGATGTCGCTGTTGTTTGGGCAAAAAATGAGGCAGGTAGAATCCAAGGATTTATTGTGGAGAGAGGGATGGAAGGCTTTACAACACCTACTACACACGGCAAATGGTCTTTAAGAGCCTCGATCACAGGTGAATTAGTTTTTGACGACGTGAAACTGCCCAAAGAAAATCTTTTACCTGGTAAAGACGGGTTAGGTGCACCGATGAAGTGTCTAGATAGTGCTCGGTTCGGTATTGCTTGGGGTGCAATCGGCGCAGCAATGGATTGTTACGATTCAGCAAAAAGGTATTCGTTGGAACGCATACAGTTTGATAAGCCGATTGGTTCGTTTCAACTTATCCAGAAAAAACTGGCGGAAATGCTAACTGAAATAACAAAAGCTCAACTGCTCAATTGGAAACTTGGGAAGATGATGGATGAGGGTACAGCGACTACTCCTATGATCTCTATGGCCAAAAGAAATAGTGTTGAAACAGCGCTTAATATAGCAAGAGAGGCAAGACAAATACATGGCGGAATGGGCATTACCGGAGAGTACCCGATGATGCGACACATGATGAACCTCGAGTCAGTCCTGACTTATGAGGGAACGCATGATATTCACTTGTTGATTCTAGGAAATGAGATCACAGGTATACCTGCATTTAAGTAGGCAGCTGAATCAATAAATTTTGAAAAGGTAATCATGTAATATGCTTACCTTTTTTTATGCTTTACTTGCCGATTTTAGCAGTTGAGAATAGGTCGTCGAAGCTTTGTTGGGCCTTATCAAATTCGTTTCTAGCTGCTCCGCTTAACTTATAGATCAGTTGATCATCGAAAAGGAACACGATATACATCAGTCGATTTTCAAGTTGACTTTTTACTTGAAATCCAGATTTTCCGTGCATGGATATAAGCTCTACCGCGTAACCTTCAGGATCTTCCGTTTCGATACTTTGCGTGTTGGCTCTGACATACAATTCATATTGATTGGCATTAAGTGTATTCAACGTAACAGTCGCACTGATAAATGAACTTGCGATGTACAAGTCTGGACTACCTGTTGGTGTTAATAATAGACCTTGATTTGTAATGTCAGCTACTTGATAGCCGGATGAATCAACGTCAAAATCAAAATAGGCTGAGTAATTCTCAAAATCTAATTCAGGCCGATAAACAATGCTTTCAAGAGAGGAATTAATAATATCCGCAATTTTGGTGCTGTCAAGAGGGTACAGCCCAGTCGCAAAGACACAATTGGTAGGCCCACCAATAAGTAGCAGCTTGATTTCATAATCTATGGCTTGCCGGCTGTCCACAAGCTGATAGCTTTTAGCATTGTAGCCATTGTAGGTAAGATCTTCAGTGGCCCTGAGATCAAGAACTGCTGTACCTAGGAGTGAGTCAATGAAGGTAGTGCTCATCTCTTCAAAAGTCATAGGCATAGTCTCCAAAGTAAGCTGAGCATACTGATTGTTGAAACCGGGCGCGTTGGGGTTCAGAAGCAAACCTTCCGGAGGTATGATATAGGCATTGCTGCCTTGGATTCTGATATGGTCATCAGTACGTGTTGTATTGTATTCCGGTTTCTGAGCACAGCTCCAACAGATGACTACCGAGATGATGTAGCTTGTAATTGGCCTCATTTTTTCGTTTTTCACAAAACTACTAACTATCAGTCATCCCGCAGTGATTTTACAGGATTTGCAACTGCCGCTTTGATGGATTGAATGCCGATCGTTACGACTCCGATCAATAATGCTACGAGTACGGCCAGTAAAAAAACAGATACAGAAATACCTGAGGAGTACGCGAAATTTTCTAGCCAGCTGCTAATCCAGAAATAGGCTGCCGGCACAGCAATAAATGCGGCAATCAAAATTAATTTAACAAAATCTTTTGCAAATAAAGTGATAATTGAGGTTGCAGAAGCACCTAATACTTTTCTGACACCAATTTCTTTTACTCGTTGGTTTATGATAAAAGCTGACAATCCTAATAACCCAATGCAGGCAATGATAATCGCCAACAAGGCAAAGACACCAAAGATCTTCATGGTCGCTTTTTCAGAAGTATAGAAGCCTTCAAGTCGTTCTTCAAGATAGTAGCTAGTAAATGGGCTGTCTTGCACAAACTCGTCCCACTTGTCTTGCACAGATAACGCAGCTGCTTGCTGATGATCACTATCCATCCGTACGATCATCTTATTAAAAAATGCATTTCTGCTTTGAGGTGAAGTGACAGCAATTGGTTCCATTTTCACATGCAAGCTTTGAAAATGAAAATCCTCCATTACGCCAATGATTGTGTATTCAACTAGCTCATTATCATTGTCAATGTTTATTACTTTTTTACCTATTGGGCTATCGATAGCGAGCTTATCAACTGCAGTTTGGTTTAGGATCATACTTAAGGAATCGTTGAAAGCATTATCAAAGAATCTGCCCGCAACTAGATTCATCTCACTAGCCTCTAACATATATTGATCAAAAGTAACATTACGAGCCACCATACTTTCTTTACCTGTGCCAGGTACACGGAGTAGGTATCCAGGTAAAATGTCACCGGGCATAGCACTAGTGAAAGCAGCAGTTGTTACATAGGGAAGACTTTCTATTTCATTTCTAAATGTTTCAAATCGTGGAAGATTGATAGCGTCATCTGTATTATTGATCGAAAAAGCATTATCGACGACTAGTACATCTTGCTGATTAAAACCAAGCGATTTCTGCATCAGAAAAGACATCTGATCATACACAATCAGAGTAGCGCTGATTAGTGCGATCGAGATAGCAAATTGAGCAATAACTAGTGAGTTTCGCAAATTGATACCGGCACTAGCTGTCTTGAGATTACCTTTTAGCACCTTGATTGCAGAAAAAGAAGAAATAAAGAAGGCTGGATAAATACCAGATAATAAGCCTATTGCTAGTATAATAAATACCATGCTGCTTAGAAAAGCAGGTTGGAAAATTACGGATAGTGTAAGTTGGCGCTGTGCGATTTCATTAAAAAACGGTAGACATACAAAAGCAAAAAGGATAGCAACTACTGCACTTCCAAGTGTGATAAGGATCGCTTCCGTTAGAAATTGTTTGATTAATTGTGACTTGCTAGAACCGAGCACTTTTCTGATACCTACTTCCTTGCCACGCTCTACTGATCGAGCAGTAGAAAGATTCATGAAATTGATTGAGGCAATAAAGAGGATGAAAACGGCCACAATAGAGAATATGTATACATAGGTAATATTTCCAGTAGGTCTTAACTCTCCTTCCAATTTTGAATGGAGAAAAATGTCCTTGATAGGCTGAAGTGTGTAGATGTAACCGTTTCCTGCTGCCAAATATTCATCGTATGATATGCCATTTCTAGCCTTGATTTCACCATCGGCGTATTCTTTGATAAGCGCAGGTAACTTGGCCTCTACTTGAGCAGGATCAGTTCCATCTGTAACCTTTATATATGATAAGGCGCTGAAACCAGTCCAGTTCTGTTGATTGAAAAAATCCAAGGAATGCAGTGGAATGAGCACATCAAAAGTGAAGTGGGAATTTTCTGGGTAGTTTTCAACAATAGCCGAAATCTGCAGTGGCCCATTTGGCGTTTGTAATGTTTCGCCGATGATATCTGTACTGCCAAATATTTTTTTAGCTATACGTTCAGTAAGGACGATAGCTGATGGATCTGTCAATGCCGTGGCTTGGTTACCATTGATAAAGTCTATTTTAATAAGCCTGAAAATACTTGAATCGGCAAATACGACATTTTCTTCTGCGAATTGATCTTCTTCATGCTCCAAGATCACTGAGCCCGATACTTTGAAGAGGCGTGCTTGATCCACTACCTCAGGAAAATCGAGCACCATCTGAGGAGAAATCGAGTGAGGTGTGAAAGCGTATTCAACTTCTCTTTCAGGGTAAATACGCTTGAGTGCAACTCGATACACATTGTTATCCTGATAGTCATCGAAGGATAAGTCGTACTGAACATACAGAGTAATGAGCAAGCAGGTGGCCATGCCTAACGACAAGCCAAGTATGTTTATGAAAGTAAATGCTGGCTTCTTTTTTAGATTCCGAATGGCTGATACGATGAGGTTTTTGAACATGGCAAAGTTTTTTTGACCTTAATGAAGTTAGCACCTGTCTGGAAGAAATGTCAGTAAGTGATTGACCGTGTATGTAAAACAGGTTAAACGGTATCAAACAAAACAGGTTATTCTATAATTTAATGGTTCATAAAATCGAACTCATGAAAAGAACACTTATCCTGTGCATGTTCATTGCAATCGCAGTAAGTGCTCGATCACAGATAGCCTTCCCGGTCAAGGGAGTAGGAGATGAACGACCGAGCATGTATGCCTTTACCAATGCAACTGTCATTAAAAAAGCTGGTAGTACATTGATGAACGCCACATTGGTCATCAACGAAGGCAAAGTTATTTCTGTTGGAACGGGCATCGCAATTCCCAAAAATGCAATCGTTATCGATCTGCAAGGGAAGTATGTGTATCCTGCTTTTATCGATCCATATACTAGTTATGGATTGCCTGAAGAGAAATCCTCCCGCAATAGACAAGGGTCACCACAGTTTGACTCAAAGAAAGAAGGAGCCTTCGGATGGAACGAGGCGATCAAGGCTGAATATGCGGCCCTCAATGAATTTACTGTAGATGCAAAAACAGCCGGAAAATGGCGAAAAGCTGGTTTCGGTGCTGTGCTTTCGCACAAAATGGATGGTATTCACAGAGGCAGCTCTGTTTTTGTGCAGTTGTCTGATGCTGCTGTGCAGGAAGTAGTTCTTAACCCGTCTGCAAGTGCGCATCTGTCTTTCGACAAAGGCACAAGCAATCAAGAATATCCAAGTTCAATCATGGGTATGTCTGCCTTATTAAGACAAACTTTTATCGATGCTGAATGGTATGCGACAAAAGGGAAACTCGAGCAAACCAATCAGTCACTGCAAGCGGTGAATGACCTAAAAAGATTACCTCATGTCTTTGAAGCCAATAATGATAAATTAAGAGCATTGCTAGCTGATCGAATCGGTGATGAGTTCGGGATGCAGTTTATTATCAAAGGAAATGGTGATGAGTACCAACGTCTAGATGAAATCAAAAAGACAAATGCAAGTTTTATTGTACCTCTAAACTTCCCAGAAGCATATGATCTGTCTGATCCGCTCGCATCATTAGAAGTTTCCTATGCTGACCTGAAGCATTGGGAGTTAGCTCCACACAATGCTAAAATGCTAGCTAGCAGCGGAGTGAGGTTTGCATTTACGGCACAAGGGTTAGATAACCCGGCGGATTATTTAGATAAAGTCCGAGCTGCAGTAGAAGCTGGGTTATCTCAAGATGACGCTATCAAGGCTATGACGGAGACACCTGCTGCTCTAGTTGGAATGTCAGGCATGGTCGGATCACTTAATGTAGGTATGATGGCTAATTTTATTATCACAAGTGATGCACTGTTTGCTGACAAGAAACCTGTCATTTTCCAGTCTTGGGTGGGAGGGTCCAAGTACGAACTGGAAGCAATGGATGAAAAAGATCGTGCTGGAAAGTACCAACTTTCAGTGGCGGATGCGTCTTTTGACTTTGTCATTGAAGGCAAAGCGGGCAAATACAGTGCTAAAGTTGTTGTGAATGATACTACGAATGTAAAAGCTACTATAAAGTTTGAAGGCTCTACTGTGATGATTAGCTTCATTCCGGACGGTAGTAAGTCTGAATTGAGACTTTCTGGCTGGATGACAGCGGATGGATTCAAAGGGACTGGGATTGATACAGAAGAAAACTGGGTCGAGTGGTCAGCGGAGAGAACAGGTGACAATGAGAAGGAAGAAGAGAAAAAAGCAGAAGAGAAGTCTCCTGCTTCGAACTCTCCAGGCGCTATCGTGTATCCATTTGTGGCGCATGGATGGGAAGATTCGCCTAAGCAAGAAGAAATTTTATTTAAGAATGCTACCGTATGGACTATGGAAGCAGAAGGTGTACTAGAAAATACTGATGTGCTAATAGCTGGAGGTAAAATCCTTAAAGTAGGCAAGGACCTCACTACAAATGGGAAGACCGTGGATGCTACGGGTCTTCATCTAACACCTGGTATCATTGATGAGCATAGTCATACTGCACTAAGCGGTGTCAATGAAGGATCACATGCGATTACAGCGGAAGTAGAGATGTATGATGCGGTAGATTCAGAAGATATCAATATCTATCGGCAGCTGTCAGGGGGCGTAACGGCAGCTCAGCTATTGCATGGTTCTGCTAATCCAGTAGGAGGGCAATCCGCATTGATAAAATTCCGCTGGGGTAAATCACCAGAGGAGATGTTTGTCAAAGGCGCAGATGGCTTTATTAAATTCGCACTAGGTGAAAATGTCAAACAAGCTAACTGGGGGGATAACAATACGATCAGGTTTCCACAAACAAGAATGGGAGTTGAGCAGGTGTTTATTGATGGATTTACTCGAGCTAGGGAATATGATGAATCTTGGAAAGCATACAATGCGCTAAGTAAAAAAGCAAAAATGGGCAAGACACCACCGAGAAGAGATCTTCAGTTGGAAACATTAGCTGAGATTGTCAATAAGGAGAGGTTTATTACTTGTCATAGTTACATCCAGTCAGAGATCAATATGCTGATGAAAGTAGCAGAGGCATTTGATTTCAATGTTAACACCTTCACGCACATACTGGAAGGCTATAAAGTCGCGGATAAAATGGCGGCTCATGGAGCAGGGGGATCTACTTTCTCAGACTGGTGGGCCTATAAGTTTGAAGTGAAAGATGCTATACCTTATAATGCTGCATTGATGGCGCAAGCGGGAGTAACGGTTGCGATCAATTCAGATGATTCTGAAATGGCAAGAAGATTAAATCAAGAAGCGGCTAAATCTGTGAAGTATGGCGGCATGGATGAATACGAGGCGATGAAGATGGTCACGATTAATCCTGCAAAATTGCTGCATTTAGACGACCGTATGGGAAGTGTGATGGTCGGAAAGGACGCTGACCTTGTACTATGGACAGCACATCCACTCTCTATATCGGCTAAGTCTAGGATGACGCTAGTCGATGGGATACCGTATTTTGATCTTGAGAAGGACCTGAAATTAAGAGAAGGTATTCTCGCTGAAAAGGCGCGGATTATCGCCTTGATGAAAGATGTGAAAGCCGCTGGAGGTAAAACTGAAAAGTACACGCCGAAAGAGCGACATATTTGGGATTGTGAAGAATTTATCATTGAAGAATAAGGATGACTATGAACTTGAAGTATATATATAGCGCAGTATTGTCAATGATGATACTGTCTGTTTTAGGACAGTCTCCAAAGCCAGGAGATGCACAAGAGAAACCCATGGCTATCACCAACGTGACGATTCATATTGGTAACGGTGCGGTTGTAAATAATGGTACGGTAGTTTTTGAGAAAGGGATGATCACTCAAGTAGGTGAGTCTGCTCAGATTAATGTAGCAGAAATGGTGACTACTATAGACGGGACTGGAAAGCATATTTATCCAGGTTTGATCATGCCTGCTACTCGATTAGGTCTTGAGGAAGTAGGAGCAGTCAGAGCAACAAGAGACTATCAGGAGGTTGGAGCGATCACTCCTCACGTGCGATCTCAAATAGCGTATAATGCTGACTCTGAAATACTGCCTACCTATAGATTCAATGGTATTTTGACTGCTCAAGTGACACCATCAGGAGGATTTGTTACTGGAACATCCAGCGTCATGTCTTTAGATGCATGGAACTGGGAAGATGCGACGCTCAAAGTTGACGATGCAATCCACGTCAATTGGCCAGAAAAAAGTTATGGACCTAGATGGTGGATGGGTGAGACAGCTCGAAGACCCAATGAGAATTATGATAAGCAAGTTGCCATGATTCTTGATCTCTTCGATCAGGCAGTTGCCTATCATAAGAGTGAAAAATCACCGATAAATTTAAAGTTAGAAGCTGTTAAGGGTGTGATAGAAGGAACTCAAAAGGTCTTTTTGTACGCAGACAATGCTGCCACTATCGTAGACGGAGTGACTCAAATGCTAGAGAAGGATATCGTTAACCTTGTTTTGGTTGGAGGAGAAGATGCGTATTACGTGCGCGCTTTATTAGTTGATAACAATATCCCTGTTATTCTAGACAACATACATCGTGCCCCAGCGAGAGAGGATGAGCCGATTGACTGGCCGTATCGATTGCCAACGATGCTGCAGGAGGCCGGCGTCAAAGTGACACTAAGGCATGCAGGTATGCTTGCTAGAGGTAGGAATCTTCCCTTCTATGCAGGAACAGTTGCTGCCTATGGGATGAGTGAAGAGGATGCTGTAAAAATGATCACGCTCAATGCGGCAGAAGTATTAGGCGTTGATGATATGATTGGATCCATTGAAACGGGTAAGCATGCGACATTGATCATATGCACAGGAAATATCTTGGATATGAGAAGTAGTATGATTGAAAGAGCTTTTATTCAGGGCCGAGATGTGTCGATTGAAGGTAAGCAACAAGTCCTTTACGAGCGTTTTAAGGCGAAATACAGCAAATAGAACAGAATATTTTCATAATAAAAAAAGTCAAGCCGGTGAGGCTTGACTTTTTTTATTATGAAATTTATAACCTTCTAAAAATGCTTAAAATACATACGCTATGGCCTTTTTACATCCTGATAACCTTATAAATATTTGATTAATTATAAATAATCAGTAATATATTTTGTTCATTTTCAATAAATCAGAATATAATTTGAACATTTTCTAAAAATTCATCGAATGTGATAAAAAGATGATGACTTGAGGTAAATCATCTGTTGAATAATGTTAGCATTGAGTCATTATTAAACCAATTAAGACACATTATTAACAAATTCACACATTTAAGTATGAAAAATGAATCATTAACTGAACAAAATGCACAAGTACTGACAGATACGGTTGGAATCTCCTCGGTAGACTATTCTGGTGCAATCCAGGAGTTGAGTGAAACGGCTTCCTCGCTTTCCTTGGGTTTGAGTGATACACTGCTGACAGCTAATAACATCTGGATGATGTTAGCCACCGCATTAGTATTTATTATGCACCTTGGTTTCGCTGGGGTTGAAGCTGGTTTTGGCCAATCAAAAAATACTGTCAACATCCTCTTTAAAAATACACTGACGCCGATCATTGGTATTTTAACGTATGCCATAGTGGGATTCAATCTAATGTACCCTGGGTTCGAAACGCCTGGCTGGTTTGGCTTTGCTGGATTTGGACTTGAATCGATGGCCAGTGCTGATAATTCTGCTGAATATGCCGGAGGAGGATATACTTATTGGACAGATTTTCTATTTCAAGCCATGTTTGCGGCGACAGCTGCCACGATCGTTTCTGGAGCAGTTGCAGAAAGAATTAAGCTCAGCGCATATCTTATTTTCACTTTGATTTTTGTGGGTATCGTTTACCCAATTATTGGTAGCTGGAAATGGGGTGGTGGTGCTCTTGATGATATGGGGTTCTATGATTTTGCTGGATCAACACTTGTTCACTCTGTCGGAGGATGGGGCGCATTAGCTGGAATCATTGTATTAGGCCCAAGAATTGGCAAATATGTCGATGGAAAAGTTATTGATAAGCCTGGATTTAGTGTGCCTTTAGCAGTTATCGGCGTATTTCTGCTTTGGTTGGGCTGGTTTGGGTTTAATGGAGGTTCTGTATTATCTGCTGATCCTGGCGTTGTATCCTATGTTTTGGTTACGACAAGTCTTGCAGCTTGTGCTGGAGGACTAGGTGGTTTCGTTACTGGATATGTAGCCTTTAAGCGACTTGACCTGGGTATGGTCCTAAATGGTGTTCTTGCTGGACTAGTGGGAATCACAGCAGGTGCTGATGTCATTGAGCCTTCAATGGCGATTCTAGTGGGTGCCGCTTCCGGAGTTTTAGTAGTCGTATCTGCTGTCACGTTAGATAAACTAAAACTTGATGATGTTGTAGGAGCAGTTTCTGTTCATCTAGTCTGCGGAATCTGGGGCACTTTGGCTGTAGGGTTATTTTCCGTTAACCCAGAACATACATTCATGATTCAGTTGAAGTCTGTTTTGATCTGCGGCGTGGCTGCTTTCACCTGTGCCTTCCTGATCTTTTACCTTCTGAAAATAACTATGGGCATTCGAGTTAGTAAAGAACACGAAGAAGAAGGTCTCGATAGCCATGAACATGGAATCAGAGGCTTTACAATTACTTTAGAATAAGACATTAATCAAAAAAAAGGTCTCCTTCCGCTGAATTTGCACACTCTTGGAAGGAGACCACACATCCACAAAAATTTAAACTAAATCTTTATGAACTTATATATAAAATTAGTCACTAAAGCAGCAATTGCAGTATTGCTCACAGTAGTTTTTTCTTCACAAATCAAGGCACAGGAAGAGTTTGCTCCAGGTTTTTCAATTAGCGGATCGATCGATGCGTATTATCGTGTAAATCTCAATAGTACAAATGATTCAGAAAATGGTGGAATTTTAGCTCCAGCAACTTCTTTTGCTAATCAGCCTGGTTTTGCTTTGGGAATGGCGAACATCATTGGCTCTTTTGAAGGAGAGAAGGTAGGAGCCGTAGTTGACCTTGTTTTTGGGCCAAGAGGGTACGAGGCAGTTTTTGGTTCTGCAGTTGATGCATATAAGAATGTAAATCAATTGTATGCTTACTGGAATGTTAACGATCGGTTGACGCTAACACTTGGAAATTTCAATACTTTTTTAGGCTACGAGGTGATTTCACCTTCTGCAAATTTTAATTACAGTACGTCTTATATGTTTTCATTTGGACCATTCTCACACTCTGGCTTTAAGGCAGATGTAGACTTGGGAAGTGGTTTTTCATTTATGGGGGCTTTTTTAAACCCGACTGATGCTACAGATTTCAATCCTTCAAACGAATATGTTGGAGGCTTTCAGTTGGGGTATAGCAATGATGTTGGTGGAGCTTGGTTGAACGCATTAATCTCCGATTCGTTTTATCAGGTAGATCTTACAACAGGGTGGGATGTGTCAGATAAAGTGTATTTGGGTTTTAATAGTACTATCGCTAAAGATGCTTTCACAGGAGCTGCTGTGTATGCGCAAATAGGATTAAGTGATGCTTTTAAACTGGGTACTAGGGTAGAGTATTTTCAGGATAATGGCCTTGGATTGGTGGGACTTGATGAGTCCATTATCGATCTCACCATTTCCGGAAATTATACGGTAGGGTCATTGACATTCATACCCGAAATTCGTTTTGACAATTTCTCCGAAGATGATGCCATCGTAATCGATCAGGCGGATCCTTTAAACCCAGAGATGGCTAAGTCACTTTCTTCTTTCGTTTTAGCCGCAGTTTATACCTTCTAGTGGGGATTAAATCTGTCAATTTCCTTTTCTGTTAAGAAATTGCTTGAAAAAGCTCCAAGTGATAGGGGATATTGTAACAGATAATAAAAAACTCTATCAAAATGATAAATATTTATCAATTTTGATAGAGTTTTGTAATGTAGAGTTAGTTGGGTTAATTTTTTTACCGAACCAGACACATTTTGCACTTAATTGAATAATAGTTAGATAAAAAATAGACCACAAAATGTCAAAAGCTAAATTAGAGTACATCTGGCTGGATGGATACAAGCCAACTCAATCACTGAGAAGTAAAACAAAAGTTCTTGCCGATTTCAGCGGTAAATTAGAAGATTGTCCAGAATGGTCATTTGATGGTAGCTCGACAGAACAAGCAGTAGGCAATGCATCAGATTGTTTGTTGAAGCCAATTTATATCTGCCCTGATCCTGCTGTAAATAATGGATACCTAGTAATGACGGAGGTCTTGAATGCGGATGGCTCCGCCCATATTACTAATGGCCGTGCTACGATTGATGATTCTGATGATGATTTCTGGTTTGGGTTTGAGCAAGAGTATTTCATGTGGGATTCTGAAACGGATAAGCCTATTGGTTTTCCTCAGAACGGATACCCAGCGCCACAAGGGCCATACTATTGTGGAATAGGAGGTCAGAATGTTTTTGGTAGAGATATTAAGGACGAGCATTTGGAGCTTTGCCTCGATGCTGGATTGAATGTAGAAGGTACTAACGGTGAAGTAGCTCCTGGCCAGTGGGAATTCCAGATTTTCGCAAAAGGCGCAGCCTCAGCTGGAGATCAAATTTGGTTAGGTAGATTTTTACTTGAGCGATTGGTGGAGAAGTATGGCCTTTGGATCAACTATCACCCTAAGCCGCTAGGTCAATTGGACTGGAATGGTTCAGGTATGCATGCTAACTTTTCAAACACGCTGATCAGAACGGCAGGCTCAAGAGCCAAAATCGAAGAGGTGTGTGAATCATTTAGACCTTTTGTAGCAGAGCACATTGAAGTCTATGGTGCTTATAATGACGAAAGATTGACTGGATTGCATGAAACTGCTTCTATCACTGATTTTTCTTACGGAGTGTCTGATAGAGGTGCCTCAATAAGAATACCTGTATACACAGCTAATCATGGCTGGTGTGGATATTTAGAGGATAGAAGACCTGCTTCAAATGCGGATCCTTACAAAGTAGCTGCAAGAATTATCAAAACAGTAAAGACTGTAAAATAGTCCTTAGGTATAAGCTAAGAAGGCTGCTAGTGGATGTATCCGCTAGCAGCCTTTTTTATGCTTTTATTAAGGTAGATTTAATCAATTTAATCAGATCTTTTTCAGCAAACCCTGCTACTTTAATGATCTCATCAATGTCTACGGGCATTAGATTATCTGGATCACAGTTGTCCGTTAAAACTGAGATTGCAGCGACAGGAAGACCAAGTTGATTTGCTGCGATTACCTCGGGCACTGTAGACATTCCAACCACATCAGCTCCGATTTGTCTTAAATATCGGTACTCAGCCTTCGTTTCTAGGTTAGGGCCCGCTACAGCAGCATAAATTCCTTTATGTAGCGTCATATTTAAGCTATTAGCTGAGTCAATTAGCTTTTGATTCAAAGGATAATCATACGGAGCACTCATGTCTACAAACAAGGGTCCAAATTCTGAAGCGTCATTGCCTCGAAGGGGATTGTCAGGCTGAAGGTTGATGTGATCAGTCAAGAGCATGAGCTCTCCCTTTTTCCAGTTTAGGTTCATGTTACCAGCAGCATTACTGATCAATAAAGAAGAAATACCTAGTCCATTCATAACCCTAACCGGAAATACCACTTCTGCAGCAGAGTAGCCTTCATAGTAGTGAAACCTACCCTTCATCGCGATTACCTTTTTGCCGCAGAGTGTACCATAGATCAGTTTCCCTTGGTGAAATTCTACTGTGGCGATGGGGAAGTGAGGGATATCTCTGTAAGCGATTTCTTTCTCTATCTCAATTTCGTCCGCTAGACTGCCCAAACCGGTTCCCAAAATGATACCGAAATCTGCCTCAGTAAACCCTTGCTTGTTTAAGTATTCTATCGACTCATTAACCTTTTGCTTCATCATATTCATTAGCTGCTTTGTAATATATCGTCCGTTACTTTTTGTTGGGTATAGATAATTATTTACCCTAAGATTTGTACAATTGTGCGAGAAAATAATTGCTTCTGAAGGCCTTGATCATGACTTGGCACAAAAAATGATAAGTGCATGACTATTAAGAATAAGACTATCTTTAAATTGAACCTCAAATAAGTCACAAAATATGAAAAAGTTATTTTTTACACTGCTTACGGCACTATCGGTACAGGTTTTTGCTCAATCACCGATAGTAAGCGTCCCTTTTGAAATGTATGGGGATCATCTTTTCATTCAATTGAGTGTTGATGGGTCGGAGCCGCTCGATTTTATTTTTGATACTGGAGATGGGTTGACGGTCTTAGATATAGATGTAGCTAAATCTTTAAGCATGAATCTCGACCACAAACAGCAAACATCCAGTGCACAAGGAACAATTACAGGGGCATTGATTAAGCACAATAAAGTAGATCTAGGTGGCATGATCATGGAATCTAATGTCAAAATCTATGCAACATCACTATCACATTTGGAAATCAGTATTGGAAGAAATGTGGATGGAATTATCGGATACGATCTAATCCACCATCATGCCATTGGACTGGATTATGGTTCGATGACCTTTAATGTATACGATGTAGCCTCCTTTCCAAAGAAGGGTACGGCTTTACCTATTAAGATGGTATCCGGAATACCTACCATTGAGGCAACTGTTACGCTCAATAGCGGTGAAACAGTTGCTGGCTCTTATTTTGTAAATACAGGCGCAGGAACTACGCTGGACTTCAATTCGCCTTTTGCGAATTCAAATGGTATCATTGATAAGACTGGAGAACATTACTCTTACGTGGTAAAAGATCTTGGGAGTGCAGAAACGCTACATTATGAAGGCCGTGTAAAATCGTTGAGTTTTGGAGGCTACGAAATGACAAACATGCCAATTGGTATAAGTCAGTCTGCAAGTGGTCTGCAAGGAGATAAAAAGATTGCCGGTATTATTGGTAATAGATTGCTTATGAAATTCAATATGATGATTGATGTAAAAGGTGGAAACCTCTACCTTGAAAAAAACGATCAGTTTGCGAAACCAATAGCAGTGAACTGTAGTGGTATTGACGTTCAAATGAATGCTGACCAGTCGTCCATACTTATTCATAAAGTTTTTGAGGGTTCCGATGCTGCAGAAGCGGGCTTGATGGTTGATGACTTGTTGGTGAGTATCGATGGTATGTCAGCAAAAGATATGGGCTTGATGAAGGTTGAGAAAATTTTAAAGACAGCTGGTACTACTGTGAAATTGGTGGTGATGAGAAAAGGAGTAGAGCAGTCTGTGTCGATAAGTCTCAAGGAATTGATCTAACAGGAGAAGAAAACTGTTAACTATACAAGAAGAAGGCTGCTTTGATAATCAAGGCAGCCTTTTTTGTTCAATTTCATCCATAGAAGCCAGTAATACATCGCAGGCCTGTTTGATTTCTGGTATTGATATAGTCAGAGGAGGAGCTATTCGCATACTAATGTCGCAAAAAAGAAACCAGTCGCTGATTACTCCATTTTCTAGTGCTAAGTCAATTACATCTTTTAGGACGTCGAATGATTCAAATTCCAGCGCTATAAATAAGCCAATACCGCGTACTTGCTTAATTAGAGGATGTACTAGGAGGCTTCTAAAAAGTAGTTCCTTTTCAGGGACACCGTCAAGAAGGTTTTCCTCCAAAATGGTTTCGATGGTTGCTTTAGCAGCAACACAGGAGACTGGATGCCCTCCAAATGTGCTTATGTGCCCAAGAATGGGGTCACTTTTAAGCACCCCCATGACTGTGTCTTTTGCGATAAAGCAGCCTATAGGCATGCCACCACCCATACCCTTGGCGCTGACGATAATATCTGGTTCTATATCAAAATGCTCAAAAGCCCAAAATTTTCCTGTCCGGCCAAATCCGCATTGGATCTCGTCTAGTATCAGTAAGGTGCCAGTCTCGTCGCAACGTTTTCTGAGCTGTTGAAAATAGTTTTTGCACGAGATTCTTATGCCTGCTTCACCTTGTATAGTTTCCACCAGCACTGCGGCTGTGTCTGTGGTAATTTGATCAAGCTGATGAAATGCGCCATAGTGGACTTGTTTAAAACCAGGCAGTAAGGGTCGGAATTTTTGTTTAAATAGCTCACTACCTGAAGCAGATAGTGCACCATGTGAACTTCCATGATAGGCATTGTGGCAACTGATAATTTCAAACCTACCTGAGTACCTTTTTGCCAACTTGAGAGCACCTTCTATGGCTTCGCTACCACTGTTGACGAAATATACATTGTTTAGTGCTGTCGGCAATGTGCTGACCAAAGCCTTGGCTAGCTGAACTTGAGGTGACTGCACAAACTCGCCATAAACCATTACATGGAGATGTTTATCAATTTGCCGAAGTATAGCTTCGATCACACGCGGATGACGATGACCTACATTGCTGACACCAATACCAGCGATAAGGTCGAGATATGGTTTGCCTTTTTTATCATACAAAAAGGTACCCTCGGCCTTGTCTATCTCCAGCAAGAGTGGGAAGTCAGATGTCTGTGCTACATGCTGCAGAAATAACTGCCTTTCGGTGGGCATTATCCTTTTCTTTGGATGACTTTTTCTGTTGCTGAGACGATATCCTTTACACCTAATCCATATTTATCTAGTAGCTCTTCAGGCGTTCCACTTTCTCCAAACTGGTCCTGCACAGCTACAAATTCCTGCGGAGATGGATTGTTGAGAGATAGAACACGAGCTACACTTTCACCCAAACCACCATTGATCTGGTGTTCTTCACAAGTGACCACACATTTTGTCTTGGCCACTGATCGGATGATTGCTTCTTCATCCAGTGGCTTGATCGTATGAATATTAATAACCTCAGCAGAGATGCCTTTTTCTGCAAGTATAGCTTCAGCTTCAATAGCTTTCCATACCAAGTGGCCAGTCGCAATAATGGTGACATCTGTACCTTCCACGAGCTTTTGTGCTTTACCAATTATGAAAGGCTCATTGATATCAGTGAAAATAGGCCATTTCGGTCTGCCAAATCGTAAATATACTGGTCCATAATGTTTGGCGATAGCCATGGTAGCGAGCTTAGTCTGATTGTAATCGCAAGGGACAATGACCGTAAAATTGGGCAGCATCTTAGTCATACCTACATCTTCTAGGATCTGGTGCGTAGCGCCATCTTCACCCAATGTTAAGCCTGCATGTGAGGCACAGACTTTTACGTTTTTCTCTGAGTATGCAATTGATTGTCGTAGTTGATCATAGACACGACCTGTAGAGAAATTAGCAAAAGTTCCTGTAAAAGGTATTTTACCTGCAGTAGCTAAACCAGCTGCAACACACATCATATTTGCTTCTGCAATCCCTACTTGAAAAAAACGATCAGGAAATTCTTTTTGGAAATCGCCCATTTTCAAAGAGCCAATAAGATCCGCACAAAGACCAACGACATTCTTATCTAATCTACCAGCTTCTACTAATCCATCTCCGAAACCAGATCGTGTATCTTTTTTCTCTGTAAATGTGTATTTAGTCATGATTAATAGTCGCCTAAAGTTTCTTCTAATTGATTTAAAGCATCTGCCAATTGCTCGTCATTTGG
>JBLHTU010000046.1:0-21201 GCA_047627515.1 Cyclobacteriaceae bacterium
CTTTGAGGCTAATTTATCTCCCATGACTTTTATAGCATCAGCTGAGGGCCCAATAAATGTTAGTCCAGCTGCTTCAATCTGCGCTGAGAAATCTGCATTTTCCGATAAAAATCCATATCCTGGGTGGATCGCATCAGCACCAGTTTGTTTGCATGCCTCAATTATATTTTCGATCACTAAATAAGATTCGCTGGATGCCGGTGGCCCAATGCGTACCGCTTCATCGGCATATCTGACATGCATCGCATTCTTATCCGCATCACTGTAAACAGCTACTGTGGCAATCCCCATATCTTTCGCTGTTCGCATGACTCGAAGAGCTATTTCACCACGATTTGCAACAAGAATTTTAGATATTTTCTTTTTCATAGAAGGAGCTGTTTATTTCTGATGAGAAATTCTTGTTAAAATTAAATCAAAATGAATATCACATATATGACCTGAGTCATTTATTGTTAGATTTGCACAAAGAATTAATAGCTGATCAATCAAGAATTTTATGGATTTATTTGAAAAATTACTTCAAAATAAAGGGGCGTTAGGTAGTCATTCTGATATTGATGATAATTTTTATATGTTCCCTAAGTTGGAAGGGGAGATTTCACCAAGAATGCAGTTCAAAGGTAAAACTGTACTTACGTGGAGTCTAAATAACTATTTGGGACTCGCAAACCATCCTGAGGTACGTAAAGCGGACGCTGATGCAGCGGCAGCATGGGGTTTAGGGTATCCAATGGGAGCTCGTATGATGACAGGTAACACATCATATCACGAGCAGTTGGAAAGCGAACTAGCTTCATTTGTGAGCAAAGAATCTGGGATGCTTTTAAACTTTGGATATCAGGGCATTATGTCTGTTATAGATGCACTGGTGGATCGTAAAGATGTAATCGTTTATGATGCGGAAGCTCATGCTTGTATCATTGATGGGCTTAGAATGCATCTCGGTAAGAGATTTGTCTATCCTCACAACGATCTTGAGAATCTCCAAAGACAGCTAGTTAGAGCTGAGAAGTTGACAAAAGAGTCAGGAGGTGGCATTTTGGTCATTACTGAAGGCGTCTTCGGAATGTCAGGAAATATGGGAAATCTCAAAGACATTGTAGCTCTTAAAGAAAAATTTAACTTTAGACTTCTGGTAGATGATGCGCATGGTTTCGGAACTATGGGAGCTACAGGAGCTGGAGCAGGTGAGGAGCAAGGTGTTCAGGACCAGATAGATATCTACTTCAGTACTTTTGCAAAGTCTATGGCGAGTATTGGTGCCTTTATTGCAGGGGATCATGCGATCATTGATCATTTGAAGTACAATGTACGTTCTCAGATATTTGCAAAATCACTTCCAATGCCCATTGTTATTGGGAACCTGAAACGTCTCGAACTCCTAAGAAACGAACCTCAACACAAAGAGAACCTTTGGAAGATCGTCAATGCCATACAAGTAGGATTACGTGAAAATGGATTTAATATTGGGACAACTCAATCTCCTGTAACACCTGTCGTGTTAAGTGGTGGAGTATACGAGGGAACTAACCTAGTTCGTGACCTGAGAATGAACCACAGTATTTTCTGTTCAATAGTAGTTTATCCTGTTGTTCCTAAGGGCGTCATTATCCTGAGAATAATACCAACTGCGATGCACAGTTTAGATGATGTTTCTGAAACTATCACAGCATTCAAAGCTATTAAGGGTAAATTGGATAGTGGAGAGTACGCAAAAGCCGGAAAAGCAGGCTCATATGTTAATTAATGGCTTTTATCAGCGTATTAATTGGCTTTTGTGTCAACAATTATATTAAATTGCCACATCGTAAATTTTATCTGTAACCTTAAAACAACATATCAATATGAAAAGATTTGAAGAATTAAAGGATCTTGTAATGTCTCTAGAGGGGGATTTTGCAAAATTCTATGATAAGAAAAATTCTGCTGCTGGTACAAGAGTTCGTAAAGGAATGCAAGACATGAAAAATCTTGCTCAAGAAATCCGTATCGAAGTTCAAAACACGAAGAACTCTGATTGATTCTCAGTCACTAAGAAATTAAAGGGAAGTCGATTGACTTCCTTTTTTTGTTTAAAGACTTTTGAATCTATTGATTAGCTGTGAAGAACCTTGGACCAACGGAAGTCTTACAGTAGGGTTAATGATACCTCTAGCCGCTAGACCGGCCTTTACTGATGTTGGGTTGCCTTCCTGACTCACTAGCTCATAAAGAAGTAAAAGCTCATCATTGAGCCCTTTGGCGGTACCTTCTTCTCCATTGAGATAGGATCGTATCATTTTCGAAAAAAGTGAAGGACAGTAGTTCGCGACTACTGAAATTGCCCCATCTATTCCCAGTCCCAAACTTTTGAAAGTAAGCGAGTCATCTCCACTCCAAATAAGAAAATCACTGCCCGTGTTTTTGACCAATTCATCCACTTGTGATAGGTCAGCAGTGGCTTCTTTGATACCAATTATGTTTTCGTGCTTAGCTAAGAGAAGTGTTGTTTGGCATTCTAGGTTGCAGCCAGTACGCGAAGGAACATTGTATAGAATGATTGGCTTTGACGATTGATCTGCCAGCATTTCATAATGCTTTATAAGACCTTCTTGACTTGGCTTATTGTAATAAGGAGTGACTGATAGCAGAGCTGCCGCAGGATAGCCACTGATAGTCTGCAAGTCATCTACTAAAGCAAGCGTATCATTTCCACCATGCCCTATGATAATAGGTAGCGATGCGTGACTAAAAATATGATCAAGTACGGCAATTTTTTCCCTTTGTGTCAATGTAGAAGTCTCGGCAGTTGTTCCTAGCGCAACAATAAAGTCTATATCTCCATCTTCTACATACTTTATCATCTTAGTCAATCCACCAAAGTCTATTGAAAGATCATTGTGGAAAGGTGTAATTAATGCAACTCCAGTGCCCCTCATTCCTGTCATCATTGTTATTCGTTTAACTAAGTTGTCGTGTGTATTTAATCAGGTTTACTAGCTCGGTACCGATTTCAGATTTTACTTGTAAATCGGTGTAATTGTTTTGGTCTCCATGGAATAACCCGATTGAGGTGTGATGGTTGGTCTTGCTGGCAATGTATTTAATGAAAGGGTTGGTTGTTCGATTCACTAATAGCAAATAGTCATAGCTCTGCCCGAGGAACATATTCAGTCGTTCACTTTTGATCTGGCCGAAGAGCCCAAGATCGTTTTGACAAAATTCATCATAATTGAGGTGAGCCGAGGTCTTCTTTACAAATCGCATTATGCTGACTGATTTGTCGTCCGTATTTAGGTGTTCCATCAAACGGTCATAATCTGGCCAGTCGGCTTCTCCGTCAATCAGAATCGCAATCTTTGAAGCTTTTAAATAGCTCAGGGAGATCTGCGAATTTTTATTACTGTAATTCTTCTTCGCTAGAAATTGGATGATTGATTTTTTCATCGGTTCGTAAGCATTTTCGTTAACTCTTCCTCTGACATAGTCAAGATTTCCAATTTTGTTGCTTTTTCAAGTTTAGCTGGACCCATATTTTGGCCAGCAACAAGTATATCAGTTTTGCCCGTAATACTTGACCCTATCCGGCCACCTTGCGATTTGATCATATCATGTAGTTCATTACGACCATATGATTCAAATACACCTGAGACCACTACAATTTTACCTTCGAATAATGTACCTACTTGCGTGTCTTCTGAGGGATCTTGGCTTAGATGTAGACCTGCCTCTTTCAACAGATTAATTTGTTCTATGTTCTCAGAAACTGATAGATAGTTATTTAAACTTTCGGCAATTCGCTGGCCGACTTCTGGTACATTGATAAGTTCTTCTAATGAAGCTTCAATCATAGCATCGATTGTTAAAAAGTGATCTGCAAGTTTTTCTGCAACTGTTTTTCCGATATACCTAATACCAAGCCCAAACAGCACTTTGGCAAAAACTGTCTTTTTCGAAATTTCAATAGAATCGATGATTTTTGCAGCTGACTTCTCTTGCAGAGAACGTGTTTTAATCTCGCCGGTAGAAGGATCTTCAACCTCAAACTGGAGACCGTTAATCTGCTCAAAGCTAAGATAAAACAGGTCTGCTGGTCTTTTTATTAAGCCTTTGTGGATCAGACCCTCAAGCGTCTTAGGGCCAAGTGAGTCTATATCAAGTGCATTCCTTGAAATGAAATGCTCGATACCTCCCAATATTTGAGGTGGACAGCCTTTGCTATTGGGGCAGTAGTGATTGGCCTCATCTTCTTTTCGAATTAAGTCTGTTTGACATTCAGGACAAGTATCAATGAACTTAATAGGTTTGGCATCTTTTTTTCTTTTGGATGCATCCACACCCGTGATTTTTGGGATGATTTCCCCACCTTTTTCAACCGCCACTGTATCACCTTCATGTAAGTCCAATCGGAGAATTTCGTTGGCATTATGAAGGCTTGCTCTTTTCACGGTTGTGCCTGCTAGTGCCACGGGTTTTAGATTAGCAACCGGGGTAATTGACCCAGTTCTACCTACCTGATAGGTAATAGAAACCAATTGCGTCTGCTCACTTTGTGATTTATACTTAAAAGCAATTGCCCATTTTGGACTTTTTGCTGTAAAACCCAGTTCTTCTTGATGCGCTTTTGCATCTACTTTGATTACAATCCCGTCCGTATCAAGGGGTAATTCAAACCGTTTGCTCTCCCACAAATCGATGTATGCAAATACTTGATCAAGATTCTCGCAGACTCTGAAAGAGCTAGATACATTAAAGCCGATCTTGCTCATCAGTTTTAGGGCTTCAGAATGACTTTCTTGCTCTGTATCCTGAGCGGTAAAATCATATAAATAGCAATCCATATTTCTACTGGCCACAATGCTAGAATCTTGCATTTTCATGGTGCCCGATGCCGTATTTCTTGGATTCGCCAAAAGTGGTTTTTTCTTTCTACCGGCATTTGTTAACGCAATATTTCCTGACTCAATTTCACGATTTAATCGTTCGAACTCTTTTAAGGGCAAAAAGACCTCACCACGGACTTCGAAATTTTGAGGTGCGTCGTCATTCCTTATTCTTAAGGGGAGTGTGCGAATTGTTTTTGCATTGAGAGTGATATCATCTCCTGAAACGCCATCACCGCGAGTAGCAGCTCGGATAAGTAAACCATTACTGTATTTTAAGCTGATGGCCAGCCCATCAAATTTTAACTCACATACATATGTGAATGCTTCCGTACCGAGACCTTTAACAACTCGCTCATGAAATTCCTGTAAGTCCTCCTTAGAATAGGTATTGCTGAGCGACAGCATTGGAGAATCGTGCTGAACTGTCTCAAAAGATTTTGTGACGGCACCGCCAACACGTAACGTAGGTGAGTCAGGCTCTTGCCATTCAGGGTTTTGCTTCTCTAAATCAGTTAGTTGAGCTAATTTTTGATCAAAGTCATAGTCTGAGATTTCAGATCGATTTTCTAGATAATAGAGATGATTGTGATAGTTGATTTCATCCGTAAGCTTTTTGATTTTTTGCTGTATCGAAGCAGTGCTCATAAAATGATCTTTTGGTCAGTCTTTTTGTAGTTTTGCAATTTATTCATTCTTTGTACCTAGTAAAAAATTCATTCCTTAAAAGGAATAAATTTTTCCTTCAAAAGGTAAGCCAATGAATGACTTTATCTATTTAATAGAAACTCGATATTAATGACTGAGAATTTCAGTGATCTCATTAGTAGACACCCCATTTTATCCTCTGTTTCAGAAGTGTCTAAGCAGTTGGATCTGCGCTCTTTTGTTATTGGTGGTTTTGTACGAGATTTTTTGTTGTACGGGGCTAGCAAAAAGGACATTGACATCCTCGTACTAGGTAGCGGTATAACTCTAGCGAAAGCCTTAAAAGAAAACCTTAGTCAGGAAAGCCACTTAACTGTCTACAAAAACTTTGGAACTGCTGCATTGAAGGTAGGAGAAGAAGATGTTGAGTTTGTCGGAGCAAGGAAAGAGTCCTATCGCAGCGATAGTAGAAAGCCGATCGTAGAGAATGGTACCCTCGAAGATGATCAGAATAGGAGAGACTTCACGATCAATGCACTTGCAATCTCTCTTAGTGCGGATACATATGGTCAATTGATTGATCCATTTGATGGGCAAAGTGATTTGGTAGAGAGATTAATTAGAACTCCTTTAGCTCCTGAAAAAACGTTTTCGGATGATCCATTGCGCATGATGAGAGCAATTCGATTTGCTTCCCAGTTGACGTTCGATATCGAAGCTGAGACTTTCGAAGGGATCAAAGCCATGAAAGATAGGATCGGGATTGTATCGACTGAACGTATATCGACTGAGCTGAATAAAATCATTCTTAGTGATGTGCCCAGTTATGGTTTTAAACTACTTTTTGCGAGTGGGTTACTGGAAATAATTTTTCCAGAAATGCAGGCACTTCATGGGGTGAAGAAAAAGAATGGGAAAAGCCACAAGGATAATTTCTATCATACTTTGCAGGTGCTGGACAATACTGCGGAGAAAACGAATGATTTGTGGTTAAGGTGGTCGGCAATCTTACATGACATAGCCAAACCAGCGACACAAAGATTTCATCCAGTAGCTGGTTGGACTTTTCATGGGCATGAAGATTTAGGTGCAAAATGGGTACCGCAGATATTTAAAAAGCTGAAACTTCCGCTCAATGAAAAAATGAAATATGTCCAAAAGTTGGTTCGACTTCATCTAAGACCCATAGCGCTGGTAAAAGAGGAAGTGACAGACTCAGCCATCAGGAGACTGCTCTTTGAGGCTGGGGACGACGTGGATGATCTTATGTTGCTCTGTAAAGCAGACATAACATCAAAAAATGATTCTAAGGTCAGAAAGTACCTCGCAAACTTTAAAAAAGTGGAAGAGAAACTGAAAGAGGTAGAGGCTAAAGATCAACTGCGAAACTTTAGGTTACCAGTCACAGGTCAAGACTTGATGGCTGTATTTGGTTTAAAGCCAGGCCCTGTAATAGGGGAAATCAAGGATGAAATACGAGAGGCTATTTTGGAAGGTCAAATAGAAAACAGCAGAGAACCTGCCTTGGAATTGATGCGAAAGATTGCAACGAAGAAAGGGCTTAATGCTGTTATCCACTAAATGATAAACCGTATATTTGTCGCCGCAATTGTTAAAAAAATAACTGTCATAAATAGTTAAGATGAAAAAGTTTTTAATCTCTGTTTGCTGTGTATTTGCTTTTGGAAGTGCATTAATGGCCCAGAATAATGCCGCTGCTGACACTTTGTTACCTGCAGAATTACAACGTCAAATGTTCATTTATCAGATCGCCAATAAATATAACGATGTGCAAATGACCAAAACAGCGCTCTACAATATACTTGCGCAAGCGCCTGGTAATACAACTGTAATGGATTCCCTCGCAATGTTATATTTTCAATATCAGGAATTTGTATCTGCAGCATTGATCAGTCAGGATATCATAGCCATCAATCCAAATGATTTACTAGCGACTGAGATTGCTGCTGTGAGTTTTGAACAGTTAGGTGTGCCTAGTAAGTCTATTCCTCTCTATGAAAAAATGTATTTAGCTAATAATGATATCAGCTTGCTTTATCAGATTTCTTTTCTGCAGTATTCTTCTAAAAGATATGATGAGTCTAATCTAAATTTAGAAACTGTCATAGAGGATAAGTTGTCCCTAGAAAGGTTTTTGGTATTTCCTACTGCGGATAAGCAGCAACAGCAAGTCTCTTTACTAGCTGCTGCCTATCGTCTCAAAGGAATGATTCAAGCAGATCAAGGTAATATTGATATGGCTACAGAGGCATATAATAAAGCTCTGGAACTTGTTCCTGATTTCCAATCTGTCAAAGACTTAAAGATCGACTTGGGTCAATAAGGTTGGTTTTAAGAGGTAGTCGCTAGAGCGGCTACAATTTTTTTGTTGTAGAAGTAGGAGAGGATTCCTCCCGTTATATAGGCTAATGTTAGCCCGTAGTAGATACCCTTGACATCAAAATAGCTAGCACCGAAATAAACCGCAGGAATTGAAACAATAAGCATCTGAATGACTATCAGAGCAGATGCTTCAAGTGGCCTACTCAACGTATTCAAGTTACTATTGACAATTTGAGCGATTCCTTGTAGGCCAAAAGACAAAGGAATAATCTGAAGGTATAAACTCACATTGGAGATGATCTCTCGGTCATCAGTGAATACTCTTGCAATATGTTCACCCATGAAATAGAGAGCGACGCAAGTGCCTGCTCCCCATATTAAGCTAAACCGCGCACTCATTTCGATACCCTGTTGGATTCTACTCCATTTTTTCGCCCCAAAATTTTGGCCTGTAAAAGGTCCTATCGAAGCTGATAAGGCGAAAAGAACACTCATTGCTAGAAAGTCAATTCGACTTCCTATCCCAAATGCAGCAACGGCTGCCTCACCATAATTAGCGAGTATAGCCGTAATGATCGCCATTGTTAATGGAACAATCATTCTGGAGAAACCTGAAGGTAAGCCAATGAAAAGAATACTTTTCCAGCAGCCCATGATTACTTCTTTAGTCGGAATTGCTAAAGTGATTAAGCGCTCTCGAAAATAAAGCACATACAGTGATAAGACTAGTGTAAAACCTCTAGATATAGCTGTAGCTATTGCAGCACCCTTTAAGCCTAGGGCAGGTACTGGTCCATATCCAAAGATCAATATCGGATCCAAAATAGCATTGATGACAACTGCAAACAGCATGATCAAAGTGGGCGTCATAGCATCTCCACTTGCTCTAATGGCCGAATTTCCGACATATGGTACGACTACGAATAGAATTGCATAATACCAGATGGTCATATACTCTGATACGTAGGGAATGATATCTTCACTTGCGCCAAGTAATCGAAAAGTTGGCTCAACGGTGAGGATACCTACTATCACAAAAAAGCCACCAATTATTACGGCCAAAAATAGACTATCGGTTGTCTCTCGAGCTGCTTTGTCTCTATTAGAAACGCCGATTGATCGAGCGACCAATGCCGTTGCTCCAATACCTAAACCCTGGACGATACTAAAGATAATCGTAATGACTGGAAAAGTAAAGCTAAGAGCAGCCAATTGCTTGGTGCCAAGTTGACCGACAAAATAAGTATCAACCAGGTTAAAGGCTACCATGCTGATAATTCCAATCATCATCGGTAGAGTGAGCTGTACTAATTTGGAAGAAATACTACCGTTGGTAAGGTCTTTTTTCTTGGTCAATATTTGATTGTTTGGATCACATTAAAGCTATCAAAAAAAATCTTTCAATTCTGATTTTGAACTAAATTAGCATCGCTGAAGTTTTGAAATCTATTCAGCATAAAACTATGGAATTAGCAACTTTTGCATCAGGGTGCTTTTGGTGTACCGAAGCATTTTTTCAGCGGCTAAAAGGCGTTTATAACGTCAAGTCTGGATACACGGGTGGACATGTGAAAAGTCCTACCTATCGAGAGATTTGTAGTGGATTGACAATGCATACAGAGGGGATACAATTTGAGTATGATCCCTCCGTCATTGCATACTCAGAACTTTTGGAAGTGTTTTGGAAGATGCATGACCCTACGACACTGAACAGGCAAGGTAATGATGTAGGAACGCAGTATCGTTCTGCTATTTTTTACCATACACAGGAGCAGAAAGAAGAAGCCATTAAGTATAGAGATGATTTGAATCGTGCGGCAATTTGGGATAGTCAAATCGTCACGGAGATAGCACCAGTAGATGTTTTTTACGAAGCTGAGATTTATCACAAAGATTATTACAACAGCAATAAAAGCCAACCGTATTGTAGCTACATTATCAATCCGAAAATGGCAGAGTTTAAGCGGGTTTTTAAAGACAAACTAGCCGATTAGCTATTCGGGACTACATGGGTTCCCAGACTTCGTCTATAGCTATTTTGCTGCTATCCGAGATTTCAACTGTTCCTTTGTGAATCCATTTTTGTTCATTTAGGTCAGGGGTAAAATAAGCTTTACTACCCCGAGCTGCAACACCTTTGGGATAGGTGAATACGATGTTTTCTACATACTCTTTACCATCGTAACTATATGGACCTGAACCAGCATCAAAAATTTCGTCACCGTCCGCATTATACTTTATCCAGACAAAATGTGAATCGGTAATTAGCTTTCGATATACAATAAAGTCAGGATACTCTAAGAACTCTTCGTTGTTCTCATCTTTGTATGTCTGTAATTCCCATGCCCCAATCAAGCCTCTATCATTGAAAGAAGCGCTGATTGATTTCCATTGTTCTTGAATTTTTACCGAATCTGTAACTTCAGACCTACCTTCCTCATTCATAGTCATGACTTTTGCATAACCTGTATGGTGCCAAAGTCCCTCCTTGAAAGTGATGTCAAAAGGGATACTTTGTCCTAATTCGCTAGAAGTAGGTGGATAGAAGAATTTTATGTTTTCAACGTATTGCCCTTTGTCGTCGATCGTGTAATCACCGCCACCCATACCAAGCAACTGGTCGTTTTCCTGATCAAACTTGATCCACATGAAATAATTGTCAGTAATGTGTTTCTGATATAGAATCTTACTTTCGTAAGATTGCCAATCGGTCTCATTTCCAGCATGGTTCACATACTTGACTAATTCCCATGACCCGACGATGGTTGGTTTTTGAATAGAATGTTCTGGATTATTTGCAAATATTTGTAATAGACCAGCCACTAGAATTGTAAATAGAAGAGAGAGATTCATAGCTAAAATGTTGCTGTTAGACAATAAGTTAAAATATTATCTGGTTATTTGCAAGTTGAGGGAGTACAGAACGGCCATATATGGCTCCAGCTACTTTCTTAAAATAATACAATCAAGTACTTTTTTGTTACTTTGGTAACTGATTTGATGATTTACCACTTTCTACTACTTTCTTTATTCGTTCACCTTTTCGGAAACGATAAACAGACTAAGCATCTTGAATTAGCTGGCGTATATCAGGGCACCCAGCTTTTTATTCAGAATTCATTTCGGCCTGCGTCAAACGATTATTGTATTCAATCTATTTTCATTAACAACAGAAGACAAGACGTCAATTATGATGTAAGTGCTATCGTTCTTTCTTTTGAGAATCAGGATCTATATACACCAGTGGCTGTGCGAATTGTTCCGAAAGACACACTTTGTCTTCCAGTGATCATCAATCCAGATGCTATCCTTTTTCACACGATATATAAGTTCACATCAATTCAATTATCTGATTCCTCTTTGGTATGGAAAACGGAAGGAGAACGTGAGTCAGGTAAGTACATCATCGAAAAGTTAATAGACAGCTTCTGGGTGGAGCAAATGCAGATAGAAGCTAATGGAGTCTTTGAGGCCGCTGATTACACGTTTGAACCATCTATGACTGAGGGAAGTAATAAGTACCGCATCAAATACGAATATGGAAGTAATCGTTATCTATACTCTCAAGAAGTAGATTATGATTTTTACCCGGAGCCTGTTACCTATAGTAATCAGTCCAGTGCAAATAAACTGATATTATCCCGATTTAGCCCTTTTGAAATTTACAATCAGGATAGTGAATTGGTTTTGTCTGGATCTGATTCGGAGATTGACTATAGCATACTTCCCAATGGGGATTTTATCATATTCTTTGATGGAAAAGACCCTGGATCATTTAGAATTTCTAGAAGATAGAAACCCCGAAGAAGTTATCTAGGAATACAAAGACAAACAGTAAAGCTAATAGGACAGGGCTGATGTACGAAACTGTGACGTTGATAAAAGACTTGATGAAACTGCCGTGATAGCCTTCAAATCCTTCTGCTAACTCCTCGTGTAGATTGTGTTTCTTCCATACATAAGCTGCAAATGTCACTATACAACAGCCACCAAATAGCAATAGAATATCGGCCAGCTTACCAAGAAAACTGATAAAGTCAGAAGAACCAGGGATAGTAAAGCCATTGGTAAAAAAGTCAGAATATCCATTACCGATAAGGGACGGTATTCCAACAATAAATATGAAAGTCGAAACAGCGACTACGGCTCTTTTCCGGGGCATTTTCAACTCATCTACAACGTATGATACAGGTACCTCCAACAAGGATACGGTTGATGTCAAGGCAGCAAATGATAGCAATAGGAAAAAGAATGAACCAACTACTATGCCCAAAATAGGACCTAAGGTTTCGAAAACGCCTGGCAGCGTAGCAAAGATCAGCCCAGGTCCACCTACCTCACCTGCAATGACAGGTCCCATATCTCCATCAAGATTGAAGGCAACAAATGGAAACATCATAAGCCCTGCAAGGAAAGCGATACCTACATCTGCTAAAGTAATAAATGCAGCGGATGTAACAATATTATCCTTTCTAGACAGGTAACTACCATAAGTAATTAATGCACCCATACCAAGTGACAATGAGAAAAATGCTTGTCGTAAAGCTCCGCCCATCGTGCCGATGTTAATCTTAGAGATGTCGGGTACCAAATAAAATTTAATTCCCTCCATGGCATAAGGGAGAGTAAACGAGTACGCAACTAATGATAATATCATGATAATTAAAGAAGGCATCAATACTTTCGCTAACCTTTCTATTCCACCTGAAACACCTTTTGATACGAAGTATGAAGTGAAAAACATGAAAATCAAAGAGTAAAGTCCTACTTTGAAAATATCAGAGGTAAATGCAGTGAAGTCATTGCCCACTGCAAAATTACCTTGAACAAGTTCGATGAAATAACCAAATGCCCAGCCAGCAACGACGTTGTAAAAGGAGAGGATAACAACTCCGGCTATCAGGCCAAGAACACCAATGAAACGCCAGTTTCTGAATCCCAGCGCATCAAATGCGCCCACTGGATTTTTTTGAGTTTTGCGGCCAATGGCTACTTCTGTAACCATTACAGGAAAACATAGTAAAAAGGCAAATACGAGATACATGACTACAAATGCAGCGCCACCCCCTAAACCAACTTCAAATGGAAATTTCCAAATATTGCCCAATCCAACAGCGGAACCCGCAGCTGCTAATATGAACCCTAATCTACTTGTAAATAATCCTCTCTTTGCTGACATTCTATAGTATTCTGCTAATAATTCAGCGCCAAATATATACCAAAAATGATAGGACGCATTGGACGTCTAGGATAAGCGGAGAACTTAAGTATTTATCAGATCTTCTTCGTCCTCTTCAACCATTTCAACAGGAAAGTCGAACATATGCTTACGTTTGATAATATCTGAGACTCTTCTGGGGACAAACTCCTCCCAGCCTGATTCGTTCTTGCGAATCATGGCTAGCACATTATCAGAAATTATATGCAATTGATCAAGATTAGCTCCTTCTATATCACCTATTTGATCATTCTTTTTGAAATACTCATAAAGGCCTTTTAGATGTGATGCCGGTTTGAAATCTCTTGATGTTAGGATTTCATTTTTAGCGTCCAAGGCGGGGTAGATGTATAATTTGACATTGCTACCAAACAACCTGCTGAACGATTCTAAGATTCCTCCATTCAGGTTGGTATAGTAGGACTCATCAAATATTCGCTCTAGGTTACTGGTGCCACAAATAATTCCAATCTTCTTTTTTCTAGTAAATTTCGCAATGTACGAAGCCAATTTATAGTGCTCTTGATAATTTGAAATGAGTACTGTTTGACCCATTGAGCAAAGTAAATCTACTCGATCTAAGAAGTCAGTTTCATCGATTTCACCCTCAAGTGTCAGGTCATTGAGCGTTAGTTCTGTCAATGAGAGCATAGTGTCTTTAGTCACTCCGTCCTCGTTGAGAAAAGACCTAAGTCCAGTAAGCATCATGTCTACGTTTACCATCGTGACAGGTCTGAACCGGCCTCTCAGTATGAGAACATTCTTTTTATAAACAGCCTCTGAAGCTTGTAATACATTACCCTTTGCGCCAAACATAGTAGCATGTGTGAGGCCGTGTTTCACAAGTAGCAGACTCATTAAACGGTTATCTACATGATGGAAGTCCGGCCCCTGTATCCGAAACATATCAATTTCAAGTCGATCATAACCGACGTTATCCCTCAGTGCGAGAATTATACCTTCAGGTTCTGCATGATGATAACAAGAGTGAATTAGATTGACACCAATCCTTCCTAGCAGTAACTGCTGCATACCAGCGTCATTGTCTTTTAAGATTACATGAATTACACAATTGTTAGGTTCTGAGTTTGGGTGTTTCTGAAATCTAATTCCCAACCACCCATGTCCTTCGTTCGTTTTTTTGAAATTGAGCGTTTCTACCGTATTTGCAAAAGCAAAAAATGTTGTCCGTTTTGCACGTTGAGTAAGCCGCTGAGATAGCAGTCCATACTCTTTTCCTAACATTTTGTCAAGCTTATCCTCACAGACATATCGCTGAGTCTTTCCGTAGATCGCATCAGAGAATGTCATGTCATACGCTGACATTGTTTTTGCAATGGTACCTGAGGCTGCTCCTGCTTTAAAAAAATGAGATGCTACTTCCTGACCACCTCCAATTTCTGCAATGGTCCCATAGATTTTTTCATCAAGGTTTAGTTGCAGTGCTTTTTCTTTTGTCGTTAACTTTTTAAAGTCCTCCATTATTATCAGCGTTAGAACTTAAAAATAGACTCTTTTGCCCTCAATTTAAAAGGCTTGGACAAATCATAAGACATAAAAAAACCTCGATAAATCGAGGTTTAAGATTTGATTGATATTTTAGTCTATTTGTAAAGGTCATATGGGAATTTACCTTTCTCAATCATTACATCTGCAATAGACCTTCTCAGATCTCTCATATTGTAGGGATCAAGCTTAGTGAATCGCTTCATACCCATAAGCATGACCTTCAATTCGTCACTTTCCGTGAAACATGCTACAGCTTCATCACCCGCATTCTTCACTCGCTGTACTGCCAGGTTTAAATACACCTGAGACATATTAATGTACATTTGGTTAGCTGCTTCGCCTGTTTTCATGATCAACTTTTGTGTTCTCAGGATCGTGGATTCAGCTACGTAAGTCTCTATAACCATGTCAGCGATGTTCATGAGAACTTCCTGCTCATCATCAAGTTTTGGGCCAAATGCCTGTGCTGCTTTTCCTGCCACCATCAAAATCGCTTTCTTCAATTTTCTAACTACATCCATTTCCTGCGCTAGGGGAGCAGTTAGGTCAGGCTTATCAAATGAAGGTATACCAGTCAATTCTTTGCCAACTTCCATCGCATGCCCTAGTAAATCAAGTTCACCTTTCATCGCTCGCTTCAATAACATGCCAACGATTAACATTCTATTGATTTCGTTGGTGCCTTCATATATTCTTGTAATTCTAGCATCTCTGTAAGCTCGAGCCATAGGTGCTTCCTCCGAGAATCCCATACCTCCGTATACCTGGACACCTTCATCAACTACATAATCTAGAACTTCAGAACCGTGTATTTTGATGATTGCAGCCTCTATAGCATATTGCTCGAGTCCCTTAAGTTTAGCTTTACTCTCTTCCATACCTTCGCCGATAAGGCTAGCAATGGCATCGTCTACATTCTGGCCAGCTCGATAAGCTGCTGACTCAATAGCATACGTTCGGGCTGCCATTTCAGCAAGTTTATGCTTAATAGCTCCGAAGGATGATATTGACATTCCAAACTGCTTTCTTTCGTTTGCATATTGAGTAGCCTGTGAAGCAACAGTCTTAGTACCTCCTATTACGCCACAACCTAATTTTATTCGACCAACATTAAGAATATTAACAGCGATCTTGAAGCCGTTTCCTCGATCTGAAAGCATATTCTCAGCCGGTACTTTGGTATCATTGAAAAACACCTGGCGTGTACTAGAGCCCTTGATCCCAAGTTTTCGCTCTTCATCGTTCATGGTGATTCCACCAAATGTTTTCTCTACGATAAAAGCAGTTAGATTCTTATCATCTTCGATTTTTGCAAATACAATGAACAGATCCGCAAAACCAGCATTTGATATCCACATTTTCTGACCCGTTATCAGATAGTGTGAGCCATCCTCCGAAAGTACAGCTTTAGTTTTACCACTATTGGCATCAGACCCAGCATCAGGCTCAGTCAGACAATAACTAGCTTTCCATGCACCAGAGGCTAATCTAGGAATATATTGTTGCTTTTGCTCTTCGGTACCATAGTATAGGATCGGAAGAGTACCTATCCCCGTATGAGCGCCATATGCAGTAGAGAAAGAACCTGAAGAAGCTATGATGTCGGCCATCAGCATGCCGCTATTAAAATTCATACCCATTCCTCCATATTCTTCAGGAATAGAGATGCCAAGAAGGCCAAGTTCGCCCGCTTTATCCATCAACGATGACATCATGCCTTCCTCTAAGCTGTCAATGCGCTCGATATTAGGATTGATTTCCTTTTCAATAAAGTCTTGGGTGGCATTAGCCATCATTTTTTGCTCTTCTGAAAACTCTTCAGGTATGAAAATATCTTGAGGGTCAGTTTCTCTGATTAAGAACTCTCCTCCTTTTAGTGCCGATTTTTCTACTATCGCTTCCATTCTGATACTTTTTAGTCTTTGTTCTTTTTTTATGCATGAAAATACTCTGCATGCATACTATCTCAAATATAGGAATAAATATTTATTATGCATGCATACTATTTTATAAAAAAGATTATGGCATACTTATCTTACGATTGATCACTGTATTATTACAATGCATCGGATTTATCAAGCTTTTGACGAGTCCTTGATCTTACTTTACGTTAGATCAATCATCATAAAATGAGTGTTTTACTACCCTATTCTAACTGGAAGAAGCAATTCCTTTCGGCTATTATAATTTTCTTTCTAGGAGCGTTGTTTCAGTATTATTCATACTGTAATGATTGTTTGGCTGACTATAGATCTATTGCCAGTACTTTGGTGCCTTCTGGCCTTCTTTGGGTGATCTTATGGAAGGGCAGTGAGTTTTGGGTCAATCTGCTTGATCGGTATTCTGTCAGTTGGGTAGAAGCACCAATAGTGAGACTTACCTACAGTATTCTATCTGTTCTTGGTTATACCATTTTTGGTTACTACTTGGTCATCATGTTTACGACGGTAATACTGCTCGGTCAGGATGTAGTACCTTCTTTTCAAAGTATTAATTTTAGTGATGTCATAACAGTTATGTATGTGACGATTGGAATTAATGTCATTATGCATGGTCGTGGTTTTTTATTGCTGTGGAGACAAAATTCCATTGACAATGAAAAATTGAAGGTGGAGCATATTTCTTCGCAGCTTAGTAGTCTTCGCGATCAGGTCAACCCTCACTTTCTGTTCAATTCGCTCAATGCATTGAGCTCGTTAGTGTATGATGATCAGGATAAAGCGGTGAAGTTTATCAGGAAGCTATCAGATGTCTACCGCTACGTGCTGGACCAGAATGATAAGGAACTAGTCACTGTTGCCGATGAACTTAAATTTATGGAATCGTACTTTTATTTACTCAATATTAGATTTGGAGATAACCTTCTAATAAATGTGAAAATAGAGAGCGGACCATTGGCTAAGTATATTCCTCCGATGAGTCTTCAACTTTTAGTTGAAAATGCAATTAAACACAATGTTGTTTCACAAGCCAAGAAATTGACGATTGATATCTTTGTGAACGCAGACGGTTTTTTGGTTACTCGCAATAACGCTAGTCCAAAAAAAGCACTGCATTCAAATGGTATTGGTTTGAAAAACTTAAAGCTCAGGTACCAGTTTTTATCTGATCGTCATTTTATTATTAATAGTACAACCTCAAATTTTGAAGTTTACCTTCCTTTATTAGAACTAAAATGAAATACATAATCATCGAGGATGAAACAATCGCTGCCCAGCGACTTAAGAACCTAATAACTCAAATTAGGCCTGATTTTAAACATGTGATTACGCTTGATTCAGTTGAGTCAGCGGTTATCTCTCTTACTGCTTTAAAAGCAGATCTCTTTTTTATGGATGTACAGTTGGCCGATGGTATCTCTTTTGAAATATTTGACCAAGTGAAGATAGAAGGGCCTATCATATTCACTACTGCCTATGATAACTATGCTATTCAAGCATTTAAGCAGAATAGTGTTGATTATTTGCTGAAGCCAATTGACCCTTCAGAGCTGGAGGGAGCTATAGAAAAATTTGAGAAATTGGCGGTTAAGTCCTCAGAGGCAGCAGAAGAAGAAGAAGCCACTTATACTCAGCTGATCAAGTCATTGCAGCCTTCTGGCAAAGAACGGTTTATTGTCAAAGTAGGGGATCATCTTAAGAATATACTTTGTGCGGATATTCAAGCTTTTTATAGCAAAGACAAAATGAGTTACTTGCTCACAAAAGAGGGTAAAAAATATCCTGTTGATTATAGCCTGGATCGGATTGATGAGCTAGTTTCCCCAGTTGATTTTTTCAGAATATCAAGAAAATACATAATCAACCTAGCGCATGTTGGTGATATCGTTTCCTATACAAATAGTAGATTAGAAATTGGCTTAAAATACTTTGATGAAGAACAAGTAATTGTTGCTCGAGAACGAGTGGCTGATTTCAAAACATGGATGGATCGCTAGATTTTGGAATTTTAACTTAGCCCCTGCGAAGAAGCCGTTATTGACTTTCGGAGTTACTCAAAATCCCTGAAAGGATTGAGATCTATAGCTTCTATCTTCTTTCTGAATATGGGCCATGATTCATCGAAATAATTCGTTACAGCGCTACTAGCTTTTTCGTACTCATTGTTGAATTTCTGTATCAGTTTGTTCTCTGTCGTGGAAGGTAAGTGGAGTGCATTATTTGTATACCGATAAGCTGATCGATACTGATTCAGTACTGTATTGGTTTGTCTTGCTGTAATCCCCTGACGATCGTCTTTTTTGCCAAAAAACAAATCCAACATTGCATTTAAGGTATCTGAAGTGGTTTGTAGATCTTCTTTGATTAACTCATACGCTTCATCTTTTTTTACCTCTGCCTCAATTTTTTCAGTAAGAATCAGTGCTTTCTTCAGCTTTTCAACGTCTAATGACATTTCCATCGCTGTTGACTCTAAAGATTTGAGAGCAAAATATTTACCCTTCAGTTCATCAGGAGTAATTTCAAGACGAGGGTCATTTTCCACCGTTAGTAATGTGCTATCGACCCGATCACCAAAAGTGAAGCGCAGTTTGTATGTACCAGGTAGGACTGTAACGCCTCCAGGTTCTGACGAATTATTTAAATTTTCACTACTTCTACTAATTCTAGGAGCTCCTTTCTCTTCTAATCCCCATTCGAACCGATGAATCCCACTTTTTTCTGGTGCTTTTATCTTGATGGTTCTAACCACATCATTTTGAGTATTCAATACTTCAAATTTCAAAGAGTCGTATAATTCTTTTTCATCACTGGCGCTTGCGATCTCTAACTCAGCTGTTTTCGATTTTTTCTTCATTTTTGAAGCTGTATTGGCTGGCTCCTTATCAGAGGAAGGCAATTTTATACTATATGATATTCGAGCATTCATTGATCTGTTTTCGCCCTGGTATACAGCATCAGCACCAAACCTAGATCCCGATGGCTGCTGAGTTGCAACTGTATATGCCGTTGGTGGAGTGTAAACTTTTAATCGACTACTTAAGATTGACAGTCCCTCAGTAGCAATAGCTCTTAGCGGTCGTATGTCATCTAGTACGTAAGCGGCCCTTCCAAATGTTCCTATTACAAGATCATGTTCGCGAGGATGAATAACAAGGTCCATCGCATTTGTAGTTGGAAACCCATGAGTCCATTTTGACCAATCCGAACCCGCATTCAGACTTACATAAAGGCCATCATCTGTTCCTAAAAAGAGCAGATTATTTTCAATTGGATCTTCTACAATTGACAATGCATAACTAATAACATCTGACTGATCTACAATTCTTGTCCATGACTTGCCATAATCGGAAGTTCTATAAACGTATGGGATATAGTTAAATCTACGGTAGTCATTTATTACAATATAAGCTTCGCCTGCTGTCTTATTTGAGGCTTTGATTTGATTGATCCAAGCACCCGCAGGAACGCCAGTGATATTTTCAGTTAGGTTTTGCCAAGTATCGCCTCCATTTTTTGAAATATGCACCTGACCATCGTCAGAACCCACCCACAATAGTCCATCTTGAACAGGAGAGGGCTCTATTACTAAGAGCGTGCAATGATTTTCCGCACCTGTTGCGTCCATTGTCAAACCGCCACTTTCATCTTGTTTTTGCTTTTCAGGATTATCTGTTGTAAGGTCAGGGCTGATAATATCCCAATTTTGACCTCTATCAGTACTTTTGTGAACAAACTGACTACCAAAATAGATTATGTCGCTATCAAATGGATCACGGCTCATGGCTGAGTTCCAATTAAACCTTAAGTCAACCTTACCATCTGGATAAGTAGGTCTGACCGTTTCATTGTAGCCAGTTACACGGTCATAGACGCTAGCAGAACCCTGCTGAGAAGTAGAAATACCATATCGAGAATTTTCGGGGTCAGGTAGCACGTCAAAACCATCACCAAAAGAGATTTCTTGCCAATAGCTGTTCCGAATGCCTTGTACCTTCCAAATATACGCTGGACCTACCCAAGATCCATTGTCTTGCATTCCACCATAGACATTATAAGGAATTTCATTATCTACGGCCATATGGTAGAACTGAGCAACTGGAATATTCTCTACAAATCTCCAGGTCTTTCCACGATCACGGGTAATATTTAGTCCACCATCATTTCCATCCATCATAAAATCCGGATTTTCAGGGTGGATCCACCATGCATGATGATCAGGGTGTACGCCGTTGGAAACATTATATGCTGGCATTAACTCAGTGAAATTTTTACCTCCATCTTCACTTACATTCACATATGTGAAAACGGAATAAACTCTGTTTTCATTAATAGGGTCCACATAAATGTCACTATAATAGAATGGACGATTACCTATGTCACTTTTATCGTTTATTTTCTCCCAAGTCATGCCCCCATTTTCTGATCGATACAATGCATTTTTCTCAGATTCAATCAATGCATAGACACGATTGGGCATGCTGGGAGCAATAGCAAGACCTATTCTACCGAGGTTGCCTTTAGGTATACCTTCTTTTTCTGTTAATTTTTTCCAGTGCTCTCCTCCATCATAGGTTACATATAGTCCCGATCCTTCACCACCAGATTTGAAAAACCAAGGATCTCTGTGATGTTCCCATAACCCTACGATTAATTTATTTGGGTTTGATGGATCCAT
>JBLHTU010000047.1:0-20805 GCA_047627515.1 Cyclobacteriaceae bacterium
TTTTGGTGAGCAGAAAATACTTGGAGATTTTTCATATGTCTTTAAGAAAAAAGATAGAATAGGCGTTGTCGGTGCCAATGGTACAGGTAAGTCTACTTTCTTGAACCTACTGACGGGGGAGATACCTCTAGACGGGGGAGAAATAGAATTAGGTAAGACGACCAAATTTGGCTATTACAAGCAGGAGGAATATGATTTTGATCTATCCAAAAGAGTCATTGATACCATCAAGGAGATTGCCGAAGTTATTACCTTAAATGATGGATCTATTGTAACGGCCTCTCAATTGCTGCATCAATTTTTATTTCCACCTGAATCGCAGTACCAGCCTGTAGGTAAATTGAGTGGAGGGGAACGTAAGCGGTTGCAGTTACTGCTAGTGCTGATGAGTAACCCTAACTTTTTAATCCTTGATGAGCCAACCAATGATCTGGACTTGATGACGCTCAATGTTTTAGAGGATTATTTGGAGTCATTTGCTGGATGTCTGCTGATCGTTTCTCATGATCGCTATTTTATGGATCGTTTGACAGATCATTTATTTGTTTTTGAAGGAAAAGGTGAAGTCGTAGATTTCCCTGGAAACTATACGGACCTTCGGATTAATAGGCCCAATGCCCTTTCGGAAAAGAAAGTAGAGAAGGAAACAGCGAAGGTTGAAAAGTCAAAAGTCACGACCAAAATCAAACTTTCTTACAAAGAACAGCGCGAGCTGCAAGAGGTGGAAACAAGCATGCAGAAGCTTGAAAAGAGGAAAAAAAAGCTGTCAGACGCTTTGAGTTCAGAAACCGAATATGAAAAGCTTCAGGCACTATCTACTGAGATTGAGCAGATTAAGACAGACTTAGATGCCAATGAAATGAGGTGGTTAGAGTTGAGCGAAAGAGCTTCCGGTTGACCATGTAGTTATTCCGGTACAACCCACCGATGACGATGATTTACAAGAACAGTTTGCATGGAACATCAAATCGTCATAGATTTACCTAGTTCAACTTGAATCAGCATATGAAAAAGGCTTGGGAAAACTTCATTAAATCATTTCAGCCGACTTACTCGGTCAATGCCATCACCTATTTCGTGGTGCCCGGAATCCCTGTGAACAAGAGTGAGAATCGACACGACTTTGATAAAGGGGAATACGATGAAGCCAAGGTGTTTTTTGATAAAGTAAGTAAGAAGACCAAAGATTTGGGGTTCTCTCCTGCTGAAGTCCAACTCATCAAAGGCAAAAAAACGATCGTTGAGAAGCAAGTGTTCGGGGCAGTCGATATCCTAAAAGATATGCCAACGACTGTGAGCGCGTAAGTAAGCATTTCGTTTTACTATTCTATTCATTACCGTACTATTTCAGTTGAGTACCTCTTTTAGGGTGCAGAGCGGACTTAAGTGCTTTCTAAATCGCTAAGGCTCGACAATCGTTCAGGTAGCAATAATTCCTCCTTCTTGTGTAACCGAATATTACTTGGGAGCTTGATTGTCTGCTATTTCACTTTTTGTTTCTAGTAATCTGTCATGCCCAAGCTCGTGAAGACTTAGAAGTAAAACTCTGTCGTTTAGTTGTATTTAGTCACTCTGAGATCGGCCATTTTCTGAGGTCTCCAGTAACCACAAATTCTTTGATTTTTATGTTGGCTACCTTTATACGACTGTTCCTCTGGTTTCCTGTATGAACTTATTACTTTATACGAATGATGAGTTTATGAAATATAAGGCAAAAAAATAACCGGTTGCAGACCGGTTATTTTTTTTCAGTTTGTGGATTTCTTAGATTCTTGCCTGATAGGTATACAACTCATAGTATCGACCTTCTTTGGTGATAAGCTCATCGTGTGTGCCACGTTCGAAAATCTCTCCATGCTCGATCACAAGGATTTGATCTGCTTGTCTGATCGTACTCAATCTGTGGGCTATCACAAAGGTCGTTCTGCCTTTCATCAATCTTGCCAGGCTTTCTTGAATGAATGATTCTGATTCTGTATCTAGATTTGAAGTTGCTTCATCTAGGATCAGAATCTTTGGATCTGCGAGTATGGCTCTAGCGATTGCAATTCTTTGGCGCTGACCGCCAGATAGTTTTACGCCCCGTTCTCCGATCAATGTATCTAGCCCATCTTCAAATCGGTCTGTAAACTCGTTGACGTTTGCACTTTTAACGGCGTCGAGAAGATCAGCATCTGAAGCGTTAGGTCGTGGGAACAAAATGTTTTGTCGAATCGTACCTTCAAAAAGGAAGTCATCCTGCAATACCACCCCTAAATGTTTTCGATAGCTTTTGAGTTTGAGTGTGGTGAGATCTTTGCCATCAATGCTGATCAATCCATCCTCAGGATTTAAGAAGGTAGCCACTAAGCCTGCGATGGTAGATTTACCAGAGCCAGACGATCCGACCAAGGCGGTCACTGAGCCTGCAGGTGCATCAAACGAAATACCATGAAGCACATGCTTATCTTCTTCATAAGCAAACTTGACATTTTCAAATTTGATATCTCCTTTCAAGTCTGTTAGCTCAACAGTTCTTTGTTCAGGATCCTCTTCTTCACTCATGTTCATGAGCTCCTCTGTTCTATCCAGTCCTGCCATCGACTCAGTCAACTGACTTCCAATATTGCTCATCTGTAAAATCGGAGCGACCATAAAACCGAGATACAGCGTGAAGGAGAAGAATTCACCGACAGTAAGTGCTTGCTCCCCGATAATCATGTAACCTCCTATACCCATGATCCCAACACTAGCCAATCCCATCAGAAAGGTCGCAGAGCTGGTGACAAGGCTGGTAGTTGTCAGACTCTTTTTGACATTCTCGTATAGACGCTCTACGCCTAGTCTGAAGCTTTCTACTTCTTGCTCTTCAGCGCTAAAGCCTTTGATTACACGTATACCATTTAATGTTTCTGTCAATCGACCCGTTACTTCCGCGTTGATTTTGCCGCGCTCTCTGAATATTGGTCGGATTTTGCTGAATGAGCGCATTGAGATGAAGCCAAAGATACCCATTGGTACCAGTACATATGCTGTCATCACAGGACTAATGCTTATCAATAGGACAAGCGATAGAATGGCAGATAAGACACCACCTACCATTTGAGATAAGCCTGTTCCGACAAGATTTCGGACGCCTTCGACATCAGTCATGATTCTTGCGACCAACTCACCAGATTTCGCATTATCAAAAAATCTGACAGGCAGATACATCACTTTCTTTTGTACTTTGACTCTGAGCTGTGAGATATAATGCTGCGCTTCTACACTCAGAATATTTGTTAATAAAAAGGAAGTCACCGCTTGTACGGTCACTGCTGCCGTGACGACGATCAGGATTGTTTTAAGCAGGTCGAGATTCCCATTTGCGAAGACATCATCCACTAGATACTTCACTGCACCAGGGGCTACAAGCCCTGCTAGTCGGCTAATGATGATAAAAAATAATCCTAGAAGGACTAATTTTCTTCTAGGCCAGATGATCGTCTTGAAAACCTGGCCCATTGAAATGTTTGTGTTTTTTTTGGCCATGTATGAAACCGTGGTCAAAAAAGATTCCAAAAACCCGTAGGCTGACATGTTGGCACATTCTAGGTCAAAAAGAATAGCTAGGTGGCATGAAATTGCCACTACTATCTATGGGAGTGATTGCTTTGCGCCCGAGGATCATCACTCGCAATGCGTATTACTCCCTAAAAAAATGTCGGCCAGTTTTTTAGGCCTAATTGAATCAATTCACTTTGATTGTCAGTCCACTTCTGCTGAGTGCCAGTATCGTAATTGAGATACAGTTTTCCGTCGACTATTTTCCATACGTTAGGGTCAGATCGATATAAATATCCTTGTGAAGCGGCATAAGCGCAATAGCCCCCAAACTGTGGCGTATATTGTTCAGGATTCGAAGCGAAAAGCTCCGCATGCTGCTTAGAGCTGAAGTACCAAGTGGCACCTTTCCAATCTCTGCTATATTCCTTTTTGCCTTCTATTGGCATGCCTTCATCAAAGTAAGAGACAGCATCATATCCTTTGATCGCTACAGATTTTTGCTGGTAGATCTTGGTTTTTTGAGCCGAAGCGGAGTAAATACTAATTGACAGTAGTAGAAAGAGTATCGTTTTCATACAATCAAGTCATGATGGTCAAATTGAAAATAAGTTCTTGAAAAATTGGGGACCAAATGGGCATATCATTAGGTGTTTGGGAAAATGGTTAAAGCTGCAATCAACCTCCTGACCAGGAATCGTAAATCTGTACGTTCATCCAGAGATCCTTGTTGGTATTGACATACTGCTGATGAATAGTATCAATCTGGTAGGCGTCCTGATCAGCTCTGCTGTCGAAAGTAGCTATTAGGCACACAGAATAGCTATTGTCGACGACTTCTCGTGGTGTACCAGCAGGCTGCCCTACATGATAGCTTTTCACAACGTCGATCTGCTCCATCAACCCTTCTGTCGACTCTATGAACTGCTTGATGTCGGTTGTTTCCTTCAGCCAGAAAAATACCATGTGAACAAATTTACCCTTGACTTTGGGCTTGCGCTGGCTAGCTAGTCCAATCCCAGTGACGGAAAGTCCTACTGCTGCAACCGTGCCTTTCTTAAAAAATGATCTTCTTTTCATACAGCTAAATTTAACCCACAAATAGCATAGCTACCTAAAGCGCTAGACACCTTCGATTTAGATAGGGCCAAAGTATCTAGAAGTATCGCAGTAAAGCAGGAGGAGCTTTCTAAGCTTCAAGGACGCGCTTAATTTCTTCCTCGTAGTCGAATTGTAAGTCGTCATCTAACGTGGCAAGTGCTTTTCGTGTCAATACTAGCTGACGATCATACAGATTTTCTAAAGCATTACTACCTTTATATGGGGGTGTCATGTGGCGTATTTTTTGGCACCAGTACATGAGTAGTTCGACCTCCACTTTTTTGGACAAGGTAAAGCGAATATGCTTTTTTAGCTCGCGTAGTATCTTGCGCAGAGATTTTTTGATAAAGTAGTAACTGGAGGTGTTAATTTCCTCAAAGGCGTCATCCATCTCTAGCTTTATCGCAGTCACATAGCTATCTGGATCCTCTGCATCAAATAGCAGATAGCTTAATAATTCTTTGCTCTCTTTTTTGTATTTGGCCAATCGTAGGCATAGTTCGATAAGCTCTTGTTGGTCTTGATCTTTTAGCGCTTTCTTAAGCAATGAAATAGTTGCTGCTTGCATGTAAACTCTAAGAGATTTTTGTTGGGTAATGTTTCATCTATTTGTATTTGGTTTACTCGGTCTACTTCGAACAAACACAAGGAAAAACTCGTACAAGTTTCAATATACTTTGTTCAGATGCAACCTTTTCTAATTTCTAGCATCTTACTAATTCAAACTCAAAAAACACTAACATGATACGACCTATTCTAATCTGCTTGTCAGCAATCATTCTCTTTTCAATATCAGCACTAGCTCAAGACCGCGAACTACGAGACCATGACAGCTTTTCAGGAATTAAAGTCGGAGGTGGTTTGGATGTGTACATCACGCAGTCCAAGGCTTTTGAAGTGGAAGTGGTTACAAGTGGAGACCTTGGTGATATTGTGACGGAGGTCAATCGAGGAGTCCTTGAAATCCGTCAGGATAGCAAAACTTGGTTCAGTTACAACGAAAATACAAGAATCAATGTAAGCTTACCTCTACTAGAATACTTACATGCCTCCGGTGGCTCTGATGTCATCAGTACGGGTATTATACGTGGAGATATGCTTAAAATCAGATCATCAGGAGGTAGTGATGTGGAGCTGGAAATCACCTACCAATCCCTTGATGTTAATTGCTCTGGTGGGTCAGACTTAGAGTTGTCAGGAGAAGTAGATATCCTTGAACTGGAAACCAGTGGAGGAAGTGATTTTGACGGTTTCGACCTGATTGCGCAAGATGCGACATTGAATACAAGTGGTGGATCAGACGCTAATGTTCATGTCCGAAACAAAATCCAAGCGAATGCTTCAGGGGCAAGTGACATCACTTACCGAGGCAGTCCAAAATATGTCGATGTCAATTCTAGTGGCGGTGCAGACATTAACGGCGGTAGGTAAGCACTAAGGCAACAACAAACAATTAGTCAGAAGGCACCAAAATCTTTGTCAACCCTTATAGTTTTTCACTTAAGATGGCAATCATGGTCTTGATGCCTTCTCTGTAATTACCCAAACGAAGATTTTCATTGGGGCTGTGCTGGTTATTATCTCGATTGACAGTGGGGACAGTTACTGCTGGAATATTGAGGGTTGTGACAAATGGAGAAATGGGTATTGAACCTCCACTCATCCGAATCATGATAGGCTCTTCATCAAAAGCATTGACAATGGCTTTTCTTAACCAAATACCAACCTCTGAGTCGAAATCTGTTCGGAAGGATTGATAAGAAACCTTATAGGTAAATGTGGCGATCTTTTCGTTGGCAAGTCGTTCCTCTTTTGAGGGTTTATGGTCTATTACATAATACCCCTCTTTCTCAATATGCTGCTTGATTAAGAGGATGAGTTGCTCAGGATCAGATTCTAAGACGATTCTGACATCAATTTCTGCTCTCGCCCATGCGGGAATAATCGTTCTTGCTTTTTCATTGATCCATCCAGATTGCATACCTCGTATGTTTAGTGACGGATATTGGATCGCCTCCTGATAATAAGTTCCGACTTGATCTGCCCGTACTATTTGTAGTCGATCATTGATTTGATTTTCATCGTCAGGGACCGCTTTGAGGATCGAGGCCACATCTTCACTGATCGAGATGCCATCATAGAAACCAGGTATTGTGACACGCCCGGCATCATCTTTCATGGAAGCTAGAAGTTTGGCCATTCTTAGGGCTGGATTTGGTGCATAGTTGCCGAAATGGCCACTATGTTGCGGCACGGCGGGTCCATAGGTAGTCAATTGTATTGTGGCAATTCCTCTTGCACCAAATGTCAAAGTGGGCTTGTTTGTTACATGCCTAGGCCCATCAAAGATGATCAACATATCTGCTGCTAACAGCTCTGCATATTGCTTAACAGCATTTGGGAGTTGTGGTGATCCTAACTCTTCTTCAAAGTCCATGATGACTTTGATATTGTAGTTAGGGATGATATTGGCATCTTGGGTGGCCTGAAGAGCAGCCAAGAACATGGCTACGGGTCCTTTGGCATCACTTGCTGATCGGGCAAAAACCCGCCAATCATCTTCGTACTGGTCTATACTATCCCACCCGATTATTTCCCAGTCTCCGACCTCATTCTGTGCCTTGAGTACTGGTTCAAAAGGGTCCGTCTGTGCCCATCGACTAGGATCGATCGGTTGGCCATCCACCTGAAGGTAAATTAAAACGGTCTTTTTTGCCTTCGCATGTGTCCGTTCGGCCAGTAGCAAAGGTACGGTGGCTGTTTCTATCCGGGTAGTTTTGAAAGATTGGTCTGCAAAAGCAGTTTCGCACCAACTAATATTTTTCTCAATGTCCTTGGGGTAATTCGCATCATTAGGCATCGACAACAACTCTCGCAATACTGAAAAAGATTGTTTAGCGTATTTTTCAGAAAGCACGTCTAATTCTTGCTTGTTTTGAGCGGTAGAGGGCGTGATAAAAACTAATGTTAGGAAGACAAATCCATAGGTAATTAAATTACAGAATCTTGATCGTTGTGCCATGTCAGTTATTTTGGTAGCTAAAGCTATCTAAAAAAAACTGAGGAAGTGTTGCAGTTGGTATGTGCGGTTTTAAGTCAAATAACTGTGAGTTTTTTTGGCCGGACATACTTACTATCAAGGTATTGGATGAAGACGATAACTAGCCCAGCGAATACAGACCAAATAGTCAGATCAGCAATCTGAGCCATAGACTCTGTTCCGTACAACCAGAAAAACGTACTTAGCGCTGCCGAAGTCAGTATGATAACGCCTGCCGTAGCCCAAAATAGAAATATCCATTTTTGACGCCTTTCTTGTCGAGCGATCTTTGCAATTATGGAAGTGGCAAAATTACTAGGCATCTCGTACTCGGGTGCCGCAGACAATGCTTCAAATACTTTATCGTAACTTTCTTTATCCAAGTTTGAGGCGTTTCCCTCGAACTCAAGTTGCTGCTGAATGTCTTTTTTCTTATCCATGTAGGTAGATCTCTGTGTTTAAATAAGGCTTTAGCAATACTTTAAGTTTCTTTCGGGCTCTGAACAAATGACTCTTGATCGTGCCTTCCGGAAGGTCCATGACCTTAACAATTTCCGGGTAACTCATCCCTTCTAGATGGTATAGCGTCAGTACTGTCCTGTGCGCATGGGGTAGTTTTTCTATCCACCTATGAATATACGAGGTATAGTCCTGATCTTCAAAAGATAAGTCCCATGATCCTTCATCTGGAATGTCTCCATTTTCTGTTGACTCTGACCATTTTTTATTTTTACGTAAGTAGTTGGCCGCTTCTCGGTAAGCAATCGTTGCGATCCATGTTGACAGTTTAGAGTTAAAGCTAAACGTATGGATCTTCTGATACACTTTGATGAAAACATCCTGACTCACCTCATCTCTATCTTGCTCATCTGAGATCAGTCGACCGATCATATGACCGACTAGTCGCTGGTTCAAAGTGATTAAGTTCTCAAAGGCCTTTTGATCACCCGCGCGAATTGATTCGATTAGCTTTTTGTCCTCCATAGATCTACTTGATCATGAGACAAGTTACCAAGAGTAGATGTTGCACTGACTTCAGATTATTTTATTGAATTATATTTTCCCATGTGCAACATTTACAGATAGTCGTATTGTCTTATGTAGCAGAAACTAATCAAAATAAAAATGGAAAATCTAATACCAATTTTTGCTATCGTAGGTGTTTTCGGTGGGGGAGTACTCTTTGTGAAAATATTAACAGATTTCTTTTTGAAGCGAAAGATTGTTGAAAAAGGATTGGCAACAGAAGAAATCAATTCGATCTTAAGAAAAGGAGTCGAGGATAATAAATACTCAGGTTTGAAGTGGGGATTGATCTTGCTTTCTGCAGGGATCGGCCTTGTTATCATCAATTATGTCCCTTATGATAGTGATACACCTTTCCCATATGGAATCTTATCGATCTGTGTCGCTATTGGTTTCCTGACGTATTACATGCTAGTCAAGCGGGATCAAGAGTAATAATAGCAGCTATTTTTGGGTCAAAAACACTAAGCCACTCTAGTAGAGTGGCTTTTTTCATGTGCTGACCTGCGGGTCGACTATTTCATATTTTGAGCCATCTAGCATATGATGTGGGACATTGGTGCGAATATACTCTTGTAGTAGAAGGATGAATCGTTCTTTTCCTGGCCGAGCGGCATGTATGATACCTATTTCCCTCGCTTTCGTATTTCCTTTCAATTTTTTCATCTGATCTTCTTGCCTCTCTGATAAGCTTAAAGTCGTCAATTCCGGCAGAATGGTAATGCCACCATGTGTATCTACCATTCTGATGAGCGCATCGATAGAGTTAGATTGATAGACAAACTTTCTTTTCGTGGTTGATTTGCCGAGTTGGCAGAGGTCTGTCACCTGATCTCGGAAGCAATTGCCCTCATTGAGCATCCACAGCTCGTCCTTATTGATGTCAAGGAGTGATATTGTTTCTTGATTGATCAAATGATCGGAGGATACATACGCATAAAATTTCTCGTAAAACAGTGGAATGGCTTGGATACCATAGGCTTGGATCGGCGTAGAAATGATTCCAGCATCTAGCTCTCCTGACCGTACCTGATCTATTATTTGCTCAGTGATCAACTCTTTTATGATCAGCTGGAGTTCTGGGTAATCGGTCTGGAGAGACTGGCTAAAAAGGGGAAGCAAGAAGGGGGCAAGGGTAGGGATGATCCCTATGGTAAGTGTACCACTGTAATTAGTTTTTGTGTCTCTGACGAATTCTGTTAGTTGCTTAGTCCTCGTGACGATATCTTGTGCCCGAATCAGAAATCTAGTTCCGTCTTCTGTCAAAGTCAGCGGTGAAGAAGCCCTGTCAAACAAGCGAATCCCAATTTCATCTTCCAACTTTTGAATCTGTACACTCAAAGCAGGCTGACTGATATGTAAATGCTCAGCGGCTCTCTTAAAGTTCAAGTCTTTTTGCAGCTGTAAAGCGTAGGCAAGTTGCGCGAAAGTCATAGTTGATAGTTATTACATTACTGTTGTGATAACTAAAGATAATGAATGCGTTGAGTAGCGCCTACTATTATTTTAGCCTAGTAAGGGTATTCCTTGCAGCGCCTGCCAAAGAATAAACGAAGCAAGCAGCATGTAACAAATCGCCATTGCGAGGACCAGTTTGGGACGATCAAGGAAGTAGTAGCCGATGAGAGGCAATATTTGAAGTCCATGCATACCTATAAAATGCGCGATCCTTAAGTCCCCGTGACTCACACTCCAATTCACAAACCAAATACCAGGCTCGTCATCAGTCGACCCTACTGTATGCCCAAGGTTAGAAGCAATCAGACCTCCTTCAAAAGCAAAAATGACGAAACAGACGAGGCCTAATCGAATACCCCACAGATAGGAGCTGCTCAGCTGTGGGAATGCATCCCAAAAAAAGAAGAAGGCAATAATGGCTGTGTAAAGAGTCATAATGCTGATTGTCAGCCCCATCATGGCGAACATTAAGCCATAGTATGGTGAAGAGAAGTTAAAATGTGAAAGTTCCCCTTTGGATGCTTGAATGGTGATGTAAACCAATTCGAACGCAAGTACTGCTATTACAACGAAATTGTAGACGGCTACTGTCTTTTGCCTTTTTAGGTAGTGACATAGCCAACCCATAGTCCAGGCAAAAAATACAGTTGATAAGTAGAATTTCGTTGGCTTGACCCAAGCATTGATACCCAAAATTTGCGTATCTGTGGCGAAGATTAGCAGTGTGCAGCATACAGCCCCGATGAGACTGATAAGACCAAAAATGTAAAGAGCAGAATTTCTACGGGAGAGTTCTTCTAAAAACTGCTTCATCCTAGTACGTGAGATGTTTTTTTGTGATGATGAGTCTTATTAGTAGATAAGTTAATAGTCCAAAAGGACCCAGCATAAACGTAAAAAGTAGACTCGGAATGATGATCCATCGATTGATCGCCTTCTTTTTGGCATCAATTACAATATATAACCCGACCATCAAATCGAACGCTAAGTAGTGAATCCAGCCCGCCAGCATAGCCTCTGGGTTGGTAAAAAGGGACATGATTCCATCTAGGCTTCCAAAGCTTTCAAAGGCTGCGGCATCAAATGTGGTGAAGGCTAAATAACTGTATAATACAGCAAGCAGTGTGACACTAAACCCCAGTACCAACTTGATAGTCCATTGCTTGAAGGGAGCAATCAACAAGATAATCCACGTGAGTAAAGCGAATGAGTTGGACCATTCAAAGAGTGCTTGCGTAGTGAACATAGAATTAATTTTCTGTCAACATATTCTAAGCCAAAAAACCACCGTTAACCTAATGATATCCAATAGAAAAGGTAATTTCTTACTTAAAATTTAAAATCGAAATCTAGTTGATTAAACATGCTAAAGCAATTCAGTGACGTTATTTAGCATTTGCCTTCTGGACATCTAATAAGGCTTTTCAATCACTTTTTATTTAGGTATATCACTGCTTTCGACTTAAATTTGAGGTAATTGAGATTGATGGGGACTTGAAATAGCTATTTTTCGAATAATAACTTTTTCCTTGTACCTCCGGTTTAGTTTTTTTACTCCAGATAATGCTGATATCGGATAGTATCAATTTCTACTAATTTTTGAATTAACAACAATCGAATGATTCTACACAAATTTTCTCCAACTATTAACAAACAGTTTTCGATTGCCCTGAAACAGCGGGTGAACGATTATTTTCAGACAAACGAATTAAATCAAAACGCAAATGGTGAAATGATCACCAAGACTGTTTTGATGCTGCTGTTTTACATAGCGCCACTTGGAGTTATCTTATTCGCTGGTCTTTCAAATCTGTATGTGCTTTTTGGACTTTGGATGATAATGGGTGTGGGGAAATCACTTATTGGCATGTCTGTGATGCATGATAATTTGCACGGTTCCTATACGAAAAAGAAATGGGTCAGTGAATTTGTAGGTGCATTGTCTACATGGAGCATAGGTATTGATCCAGCAATCTGGAAGATTCAGCACAACGTGCTTCATCACACTTATACCAATATTGACCACGCAGATGAGGATATCGAGTCTAGATACATCTTCAGATTTACTCCTAATCAGCCACGGAGATGGTTTCATAGATTTCAACATCTATACGCACCAGTATTTTACAGTTTGTTGACTTTTATCTGGATTATTGCGAAGGATTTTATCAAGCTTTTTAATTATAAGTCAAAAGGCTTAATCAAGCCAGGTCACAATTTCACCAAGCACGTGATGACTATCGTGGCTAGAAAAGTTTTTTATGTAGCTGTTTTCTTAGTTGCGCCGACTTTTATGTTGCCTTACTCCTTTGGAATTGTATTCCTAATGTTTCTTTCTATGCATCTGGTTGCTGGCCTGATTCTTAGTTTAGTCTTTCAACCTGCGCATGTCGTTCCGACTTCAAGCTTTACTGAGACCGAAGAAGTGATGATCGAAGAAAACTGGCAGGTACACCAGCTTCTTACCACAAGTAATTTTGGTATGAATAGCAGACTATTGAGTTGGTTGATTGGGGGTCTTAATTTTCAGGTAGAGCATCACCTGTTCCCTAATATTTGTCATGTGCATTACCCTAAGCTTGCCAAGATTGTCCAGAAGACAGCCGCAGAATTTAACATTCCTTACTATGCTCAGAAAAGCTTTGGAGCTGCTGTAATGAATCATTTTATCATGCTGAGAGATCTTGGACGTCAGGATAAAATAGAGATTGCATTCACTCCTGCGGTAGCCGGCAATTAATTTATACATTTGCATAACTGTACACTTCCATTCTGTTGACCTTTTTGGTTTTCAAGTCGAATGTTGTCAATGCTGCTGTTTATTGAGCTGAAACGGCAAGCATGTTCTTCGGAAAGTACTGTCAGCTCACATTTTAGATTTAAAGTATTTTATGGCAAGATCACAGAATAGCTTCATGAAGAAGCAAAAAGCAGAGAAGAAAAGGAAAGCTCAGGCTGAGAAACTTCAGCGTAGAATCGAAAAGAAAAACTCTGAAACAAGTGGTGCGTTAGATGACATGATAGCGTATGTTGACGAATTTGGCAATATATTGGACGAGAAACCAGAAGAGCCAAAGGAGGTCAAGAAGGAGCTGAAAGAGGAGAAAAAGAAAGAATAATTACAAACAAATAATATAATGAAAACGGGAAAAGTTAAATTTTTCAACACTGAAAAAGGGTTCGGATTTGTCGTAGATGATGCATCTGGCGAAGAAATTTTTGTACACAAGACAGGTCTTATTGATGAGATCAGAGAGAATGACTCAGTCGAATATGAGACAGAGCAAGGTAAAAGAGGCATAAATGCTGTGAACGTGCAGAAAGCATAACTCACTTCTTAAAACATATGGAAGCCCCTGATTTTTTAATCAGGGGCTTTTTTTATGCTATTATTTCTTGTACCAGTCTCTGAGACGAACTTCCGTAGTAGGGGTTGTTTGGTTGACTTTTTCCTTAAAGGCATCTACATCACTTAAGCCACCTTGTCCTCGGTAGTGGTAAGGATATACAATCGCTGGTTGGAAATCAGCAACAGCATCTGCCGCCTGGTCGATATCCATTGTGTAAGGCAGGTTCATGCATACAAAGGCTACATCGATATTCTCCAATTCGCGCATTTCAGGAATATCTGAAGTGTCGCCTGATAGATAGAAATTTTTATCACCTATTGTCAGGACATAACCATTACCTCTCCCTTTGGTATGACGACTGTCTGATGACTCTGGTAGGTTATACATTGGAATAGCCATGATTGAAATACCTTCCCATTCTGTTGTCTCTCCATTACCTAAACTCTGTACACGGTCTGCATACATGTCAGGCAGTTTATCCGCTACGGCTTCAGGTACGATAAAGGTTGTTTTATCAAGAGATAAACCATCCAGAGTCTTTTGATCATGATGATCACCATGAATATCGGTGATCAATACTAGGTCAGCATCAGCGATTCCCTCAAAGCGCTCAGCTCCCCCGTATGGATCGACGTAGATGGATTTTTCATTCCAAGTGAGTACAAGAGTCCCATGTGTAATGGGTACAATGGAGACATCACCTGCTGAGGTTGAGATTATATCTGCTTGTGCAAAAGCTGTTTGTAGGTAAATGATGTTTAGCAATGTTAGCATTAGTTTTTTCATAGGTATCGATGTTTGCTATTGAAACTAACTAAGGCATAGAAAGGTTTGTGACGGGCATCGTGTCTGCTCCTTGCTGGCTTGTCTGAGGGGAACCTACTAATCGACATTGTGCGATATCAAAGCCTACTGTCAGTTCCAGTTTTGAGAGCAAGGTAAGAATAGGTAATTTGCCAGCCGAGCTAATCTGCTAATCCATTGTCAAACAATTCATTTTTTGCTACTCTAACTGCCAAACTAAGGCATTCCGTATTTTGGCCGCCCTTCGTGCTATTGATGGGAGCCCTGATCTACAGTTTGGTCGATGCTGATGGGTTTTTGTCATCTACCGTAAAAATCAATGATTTCATATTGGATCATTTTGGATGGTTGTTCAGTGCCGGTACCGCTTTAATGTTGGGATCCTGTATTTTCATACTTTTTCACCCATTGGGACGAGTCAGAATTGGTGGAAAGGATGCTGTCCCTTTTCTTACACGTTGGAGGTGGTTTTCTATCGTTCTCTGTACTACGATTGCTACGGGGATTATTTTTTGGGGTACAGCAGAACCTTTATTTCACCTAAGTGGACCTCCTTCATTTCTGCATCAAGCCCGCAATTCCGCAGGGGCAGCCAAGGATGCTATGGGCTTCATGTTTCTCCATTGGACTTTTACTCCCTATGCGATCTATACCGTTCCGGCTCTGATGTTTGCCCTAGCTTTTTATAATTCCAACAAAAGTTTTAGCCTCAATTCGACCTTATTTCCATTGCAGGGCACTAGACCTTCTCAACGTTTTGCCGCACTTATTGATGGTGTATGTCTCTATGCGCTTGTCGCGGGAATGTCTGCTTCGCTGGGGGCGGGTATTCTTACTTTGACAGGAGGGATCAAAAATCTAACAGGTATCGAATCAGAATGGCTGGAGTTCTTGATCACGGCGCTGATTGTTGCAACTTTCATATTATCAGCCATCTCAGGACTTATGAAAGGGATTCGGATTTTGTCTGATATCAATGCCCGAATTTTCATCATTCTAGCCATTTTTGTCCTTGTATTTGGTCCTACCGTGGCGATTTTTAAATATACGTTTGTAGGCTTGCAGTCATACATTACGCAGCTACCGTCGATGAGTCTTGTCTCTATCCTTCATCCAGATGATCCGTGGCCCAAAAGCTGGACAACATTCTATTGGGCCAATTGGCTAGCATGGGCGCCCATATCGGCCTTGTTCCTTGGGAGACTGGCCTACGGTTATACGGTCAGAGACTTTCTGCTATTTACCTGGATTTTGCCATCGCTTTTTGGACTGGTTTGGATGAGTATATTTGGTGGAACGGTATTGGAGTTTGAGTTGGCTCAGAACCTTGGGCTGGCGGAAGCACTAGCTGCGCTGGGCCCAGAGTCCGTGATCTACAAAGTATTTGAAGAATTGCCTTTGAGGTACATCATCGCACCACTGTTTTTACTTACAGCTTTCCTGTCATACGTGACTGCTGCAGATTCTAATACAGAGGCTATGGGGGGCATTAGCTCTACGGGCATTTCTCCAGAGGATCCATCACCACCGGTTGTCATAAAAGTGGCTTGGGGTGTGACGATTGGCGCGGTCGCTTTTATTATGATCAATAGAGCTGGGATTGATGGCATAAAGATGCTGTCCAATCTTGGCGGTTTGCCTTCTTTGTTTCTAATTATTGCTATCAATATAGGTTTGCTGTATCTGATGATCTCAAAGAAGTACAAGCAACTTTAGTTCGGGACTTGAACATTAGCTTACTAAAGCCTGTTTCTTTCTGTATTAAGAGTGTTTTTTGGATAAACCTGAGCCAAGAAGGCCGGATAGATATACCCACTGATCTTCTTTTATTTAGGCATTAAACTATATTTTGCGCAGCTAATCCATTCACCCTATGCTCATTCGATCTCTCTTATCTGTCATCATTCCTTCTCTTTGCTTTTGCAATCTGGTAGTCGCCCAAACTGTTAGTGTCGGAAGTGCTAGCTATACAACCGAGTTCCCAGGGGTAGATGAAGCAGGTCGAAATGGATTTCCAGGCACTGCTCCACTCGTTTCCGGGATTGCAGCAACAAAGCCTATTCCGACAAATGATTGGTGGTCGTCTCTCTTGAAGAATGACATTTTCGGGGGGTCAAATGCATTTGCCGAAAACCTGTTCAATTACCCCTTGTCCATGAAGACAAATAGTGCAGGTTTGATGGTCACTTACATACCTTTTGGTGTCATAGACGATCAGCAACCGATCATCGTAGGTGTATCAGGATTGAACGCTTCGAAAAGTACGGTGTCCGATTATACGGACTGGACGGTGACGATGGATTGGGATAATAGGTTTCAGGCGGTTTCAGGAATTGGAATGCCATTTCTCTACTTTAATAAAGGGGACGTAGAAATTGCCTCTGTGACCATCAACCTCGGTACCGTCAATGTCTCTGGAGAAGTAATTACGGTAACAGATGCACGAAATGGAGCTGATTTTGCTGTTTATGCGCCGGCAGGTAGCGTCTGGACGAATGAGGGTAATACGTACACCTCAGAACTCAACGGAGAGAATTACTGGTCAATGGCAATGCTGCCTCAAGGTGAGACAGACGTTGCAGCTGTCTCGGAAGAATATAAAAAATATGCCTATGTCTTTCCAGCCAATACGACAGTAGCCTGGAATTATGATGAATCTACTTCGGTCGTAAGAACTGATTTTGTCGTCGAGACGGACGTCAAAGAAGGGGCGGGTAACAATATGCTTCTCGGGTTACTTCCACATCAATGGGACAATCTGGCGAACGATTCTGCTGTGCCTGATAAGTACTTATATAAGTCTGTAAGAGGGGACATGAAAACCCTAGAAGGCAATACTTTTTCTGTTGAGAATTCTTTTTCCGGGATTCTACCCACTTTGCCTTACCTGACCAATTACAGTGATGGGTTTAGTTTGTCAGCGCTGAATGAGAAAGTAGAGCTGATGGAAAACGATCAGCTTGCCACTTGGACAGATTCTTACAATGAAGGGCAGGTCATGAATCGATTGATACAGACCGCCAGGATTGCGGATGAGATGGGTAACACAACTGCTCGCGACAAGATGCTGGAAACGATCAAAGAGCGCCTTGAAGACTGGCTTACCTTTGAAGGCGGAGAAGTGGCATTCTTATTTTACTATAATGCCGATTGGACAGCGATGCTTGGTTATCCTGCTGGACATGGCCAAGACACAAATATCAATGACCATCATTTTCACTGGGGATATTTTATACATGCTGCTGCATTCCTTGAGCAATATGAGCCCGGTTGGGCAGAGGAATGGGGCGACATGATTGATCTATTGATCAGAGATGCAGCCTCACCTAATCGTACGGATGAGCTTTTCCCGTTCCTTCGGAATTTTAGTCCGTATGCAGGGCATTGCTGGGCCAATGGAATGGCAGCATTTCCGCAAGGAAATGATCAGGAGTCGACGTCAGAGAGTATGCAGTTTAACTCTTCATTGATCCACTGGGGTGCCATTACTGGAAATGATGAGATTCGTGATTTAGGTATCTATTTATATACCACTGAGCAGTCAGCGGTTGAGGAGTACTGGTTTGACATTGAGGAACGTATTTTTCCTGACAATCAATTTTCAGTAGTTTCTAGAGTTTGGGGTAACTCCTATGACAATGGCACATTCTGGACCAGCGATATAGAAGCATCTTACGGCATTGAGTTGTATCCTATCCATGGAGGATCTTTGTACCTCGGCCACAACACGGATTATGCAGAGAAACTGTGGGCTGAAATCGAACAAAATACAGGGATTCTACAAAATGATGACAATGTGAACTTGTGGCATGACACCATGTGGAAATATTTGTCGTTGACAGATCCAGAGAAAGCCATTGCGCTGTATGATTCGCACCCCAATAGAACGTTAAAGTTTGGGGTTTCGGATGCACAGACCTATTACTGGCTGCATGCTATGAATGCCATGGGCCGTGTGGATGCAGCAGTAACCGCTGACTACCCCATCGCAGTAGCGTTTCAAAAAAATGGTGTCTACACTTATACAGCACATAATTATTCTAATGTGGACATAGATGTTACTTTTTCTGATGGATATGTTCTGTCTGTACCAGCTAGTTCTATGGCGACTAATCGAGATCTACGGATCGCGGGACAGATTCAATCCAGTTTCAATCAAGCGTACCCTGGAGGAAGTGTTGAGCTAGCTTTAACAGCTGATGGAGATAGCCCAACCAAAGTGGAATTCTATGATGATGGCCAGTTGATTGGGGAAGATATCGATGCACCATTTTCGTTTCAAGCTACTAATCTCAGCCCCGCTATTCACCGCTTTTATGCCAAGTTATATGTTGGAGAAGATTTTGGGGTTTCAAATATTGTTGCGGTTCAGGTAGGTAATCAAACGCCTTACGAAGGAATAAATCAGATCCCAGGGACAATAGAACCTGGTAAATACGATCGTTATGAAAGTGGCAATGGTCAAGGGATCACCTACTCTGATGTGTCGACAAATAATGAAGGCAATTTTCGTACGGATGAAGCGGTTGATGTATTAAACTCTACAGCTGAAGGCGCTACAATTGGTTGGATCAGTGGGGGGGAGTGGGTCGAGTATACTGTAGAGGTAAACAGCTCAGGTCTTTACGATATGTCCTTTCGATATGCATCGGGCAATCAAGGTGGAGGAGGACCCTTCAGCTTAGCCATAAGCGGAGAAACGATCAGCGAAGATATTTCGGTAAGTTCAACAGGGGATTGGGATACGTGGCAAACTGGGGAGGTCACTGATTTAGCGTTGACCGAGGGGCAGCATATTTTAAGACTTGTTTTTTATGGAGGAGAGTTCAATATTGGTCGTTTGACTTTTGAGTTTAAGGCCGAATTACCCTACAGCCAGCCAGTAGCTAATGCAGGAGAAACTGTTACAGTGTTACTGCCCGCTACTACTGGGTCCTTGGATGGCTCGATGAGCATCGATCCGGCTGACGATCCTCTGACTTTTTTATGGACTCAGATTTATGGACCTAGCTTTATTTCATTTTCAGATGTTTCGATTGCGAGCCCTGACATCTCTAATTTGAGTGAGGGTGTATATCTATGTAGATTGACCGTCAGTGATGGTATGTACGATTCCTTTGACGAAGTGCTCATCACAGTCTCAGAATCAGGTAATATCAGCCCAAGCGTGTATATCTCTTCACCTTCCGCCAATGACGCTTTTAGAACGGACGCATCCATATTGATTAGTGCAAAAGCCAATGATCTGGAAGGTCCAGTGGCTCAAGTAGAATTTCTAGTAGACAATGCTAGTATAGGAGTGGATAACGAGGCTCCATTTGAAATGTCATTTTTGAATCCTAGTGTTGGAGAACACGTGATTTCAGCGATAGCAACAGATGATATGGGTGCTACAGGGGCATCATCCACTGTCACTATCCTTGTCAATGAAGTGTTCAGCTGTATCCAGTCATCTTCTGAATCGCAAGAAGGATCCTTCTCTACGGGATACAAGGCATCTTTCGAAGCAGTGGGATCAGATGTGATTGTAACTTTTGAGTTGCTGGATACTAACAAACCTGGCTTGTTTGCTTTTCTACGACAGGGTGACCCTTTTACGGAAGTGCAAATGACTCAGGTAGCTGCACGTGTTTTTTCTACCACATTCCGAAACCATGCATTAGCTTCTGAACTGACACTGGCTTGTAAATTTGAATTTACAGGTGGGCTGGCGGTGACCAAAAACTTTACTTACTCTGTAGGAGAGGTTTGTGAGGAAGAGGTTGAAGAGATTGTGCCTTTGTCTATTGATGACCATTCGCTACCAAGCGTGTACCCAAATCCAGTTAGAGATCGACTGACGATCAATTGGAATGGTTATGAAAGTGGCACGTTACATGCACTAGATGGTAATCTTGTGTTGACTGCTGTGAGCCAAGATTTATTTCTCGGTGATCTAGAGCAAGGGATCTACTTGCTGATTCTTACAGGTAGTGATGGTCAGCAGCAGACGATTAAGGTTATTAAGCAGTAACACGTTAATATCTTGCTAGTCCTGACATCCCATGACCCTCCATGAAAGGGGATTAAGGATGGTTAATGTAAGTATGCGGATGGCTGCTTAACAAATCGCTCCTTGTAACTCTTGGTGAAGTGGGAGAGGTAATTGAAATCTACGGCATAGGCGACCTCAGAGAAGGAATGGAAATTGATATTTTCCAGGAAGGAGCGTGCTTATCTCAACCGAAATTCTTTGACATTGTTCTGGACGGACAATCCTGTATTTGATTTGATTTTCGATATAAACTCCGTTCGCTCAGGTGGGTTATATCGGCCAACTGCTTTCCTGTGATTTCCTCTTTGATATTGGCAGTTATTTACTCGTCAATAGTAACCATCAATTTTGATGAGAAATCAGTCCAATCAATGGAAGCATTGTCTACTTCCGCATCTGCAATGTATCTCTGTCGGATCATATTTCTTTGAAGTAGGTTTCTCATTCTAGCTTCTAACTCCTCCGGATCA
>JBLHTU010000048.1:0-20737 GCA_047627515.1 Cyclobacteriaceae bacterium
CAATTTTGATGAGAAATCAGTCCAATCAATGGAAGCATTGTCTACTTCCGCATCTGCAATGTATCTCTGTCGGATCATATTTCTTTGAAGTAGGTTTCTCATTCTAGCTTCTAACTCCTCCGGATCAGACGGTTTGTAGAGGTAATCATCTGCCCCTAGATTCAGTGCATTTATCTTGTCCTGCTCTCGAGATCGAGCCGTAAGAAAGATTACAGGTATATACACCAGTTGCCCATTTTTTTTGATTGCTGGCACCATCTCAAACCTATCCATATTGGGCACCAGATAGTATGTAATGATTAGGTCTGTTTTTTTGATCTGCAAGAAAGGCTAGTCCTTCTCTGTCATCTTTGGCACTGGATACCCTGTAGTCATCCTTTAAGAAATCTGTAATGAACTGACTCATTTCAAGGTTACCCTCTACCAACAGAATGTGCGCTGGTTTTGCGTTTGGGTCTTGCTGAAGAGGTTTGATTTTAACATCATCTCTCAAGGGAGACTTGTCCGATAAAGAAACTGTCGATCTATACTCTCCGATGCAAAATCATCTGAGAAAATCTTAAAGGTTGATTTATATGACCTAAAAGGCGACGGATCTTGACTACCGACAAACGTCAGATAGAAGTTAGCCAGCTAGAAACAGGTATGTATGTTGCATGTGCATCAAGAGTCGCAAGTGAAAGTGAAGCGATTTATTAAGCAGTAGGATTCGAAATAGAGAGAAAAAATCGCAATAAAGCATATCGCAATGTTCACCACCTATGCCGATGGTTGGCATTGCTTAAAATTTTTCCTTGCAAACAACTATTTGGCTGATTCAAATTGGATCATGCAAAAACCCGACTGCTATCAGCAGTCGGGTTTATTAGTTTTAGTAGGTGCCACAACCCCCAAGCCCTCTTCAAAATTGAATTATTATAACGTGCCTCGTAACTCTTGTTCGCGTTCGATGGCTTCAAATAGTGCCTTGAAGTTGCCTTTACCAAAAGAGGTAGCACCTTTGCGTTGGATGATCTCAAAGAACATGGTAGGTCTGGGCTCCACCGGCTTCGTGAAAATTTGAAGTAAATATCCTTCGTCGTCTCTGTCGACTAGTATGCCTAGTTCTCGTAAACTTTCGATGTCTTCATCGATTTTCCCTACACGCTCTTCCAGTACATCATAGTACGTGGTAGGCACGCGTAGAAACTCTATTCCTCGGCTTTGAAGCTCTTTTACTGTTTCGATTACGTTGTCAGTAGCGACGGCGATGTGTTGAATGCCTGCTCCTTCATAGAAGTCTAAGTATTCGTCGATTTGAGACTTCTTTAATCCTGGTGCAGGCTCGTTGATAGGGAATTTAATTCTCCCATTACCATTGCTCATCACTTTACTCATGAGAGCTGTGAATTTGGTGGAGATATCTTTATCATCAAAGGAAACAATTTGGCGGAAGCCCATTACATCCTCGTAGAACTTCACCCATTCATTCATCTGACCAATTTCTACATTGCCGACCATATGATCTACATACTTGAGTCCGATCGCAGCAGGTTTGTAATCTGGGTTCCAGTGTCTGTAGCCCGGTAAAAAGGGACCGTTATAGTTTTTGCGTTCGATGAACATATGAATCGTCTCTCCATAGGTATGGATGCCTGCCTTCACGATTTCACCATCCTTGTCTTTCTCAACAGTAGGTGTTAAGTAAGACTTAGCGCCTCTTTCTACAGCTGTGTTGTACGCGTTGCGGGCATCGTCTACCCACATGGCAACTATTTTGACGCCATCACCGTGTTGGTCAATGTGTCGTCCGATATCAGTACCACTTTTAAGAGGAGAGGTCAAGACCAATCTGATTTTGTCTTGGATCAGTACATAGGAAACACGGTCTCGGATACCAGTTTCCAATCCAGCATGTGCAAGTGGTTGAAAACCAAAAGCAGTCTGATAGTAATGCGCCGCTTGACGGGCATTGCTCACGTACAGTTCTAGATAGTCAGTGCCATTGATTGGCATAAAATCATCAGAAAGTTTAACTTCTGCGGCAGTAAGGGTTTTGGTTTCCATAATATAATACTAATATTAGTTGTTGCAACAACAAAAATAATGAATTTGTTGATGCAATCAAATCATCTATCTAGAATGGTTATAAATTAGGTACACAATCTAACAAGGTTAAGCACTTACAGTTTATAACAAAACTAATAGTTATGGACACTCCAAAAATTGCGGCTAAGCAGCCGATTGCTGTAGAATTAGAAGCTGGGAAAAAATATGCATGGTGTACGTGCGGTCACTCGGCCAATCAACCTTTTTGTGATGGTTCGCATAAGGAGACTGGTATGACGCCAAATATGATGACTGTCAATGAAACAAAAACCTATTACATGTGCCAGTGCAAGCACACTAAAAACCCTGGTTTTTGCGACGGATCACACAAAGATCTTTAAATTAAAATAAGTAGTACTTATCGTGTAAATGGCTGCGATTTTTTGGCTTAGTTCTACTGACCAAAGAATCGCTTTTCCATTAAAGTGATATTGTGAGGTCTTAGTTATTTTGAGCGCTCGACTAGACGTGGTCGACTAGACGTGGTCGACGATCAACAGTGTCGTGAGTGCCTCTTGCGTAAACCCTTGCTCTATTAGTAGGACACCTCTTCGATGTAGTTCGTCTTTTATTAGGTCTCTTTGATATTCAAATTCAAGAAGTATCTGCTTGATTTCATCTGTTGCCATCATTGATTTGATGTCTGCCTCACTAGGTAACTTTTCCAGATTGCCGAGCCTACCTCTATGATTTGATGTTAGGATGTTACTGTTGCGGATACTTTGGCTAAGGTGATCAACGCCTATGCCCTTGGTTTGAATCGGCTTGGGAATCTCAAACATAGAGTCAGTCCCAGCATGACAGTACCAACTTTCACCCATGCGACCAACTAGGTCAAGTTTTGTGGGATCTAGCTTGATGCCCTCTTTGGTATACTCATCTCGAATATGGATCATTTTTACGCGAGCGATGACCAGATTGCCGGCTCCTCCTTGATCGCCAAGTTCGATGACTTGATCAACCGTGCATTCAAAAGAAACAGGTGCTTCTTTTACATAAGGTGGCTTGACGACCTTGGAAGGCACTTCCGTGAATCCTGATTTATCAAACTCATTGACACCTTTGGCATACTCTGTACTTGCCAGAGACATTTGTTCCACCATCGGGTAATTGACGATGTTTATGGTGACCTCCGGTACTTCTTTGATGTTTTCGTAGGTATGCTTCGTGGTGTTGTCTCTTCCTCGACGTGAAGGAGAAAATACCAGAATGGGTGGATTAGCAGAGAAAACATTGAAGAAGCTAAAAGGACTCAGATTCACATTTCCTTTCCTATCAATCGTACTAGCAAAGGCAATAGGTCTTGGTCCAATTGCTGACAACAAATAGTTGTGAATTTCCCCTGTACTCAACGTTTCGGGATCGAGGGTGTGAGTGATTGGCTCTTTCATTTTGTGGGTAATATTTTCGTGGTAACTTCTCCAAATCCAACTCTCTTTCCTGATTTTTCACTGTATCCTTTCAGGGTGACGGTATCTCCATCCTGAATAAATTTTCGTTCGCTTCCATCCTGTAGCTGCACAGGTTTTGATCCTGCCCAAGCAAGTTCGAGCATAGACCCGTAGCTATCTTCTGTCGGGCCGGAAATGGTCCCAGATGCCATAAGGTCGCCGACATGCACATCACAGCCATTGACTGTATGATGAGCCAGCTGCTGTGCCATATTCCAGTACATATATTTGAAGTTAGAGCGACTGATCACTGTTTCTTCTCCTTTGTCAGGGGTGATACCTACTTCAAGTGAAATGTCATAGTTCTGTTGACCGGGAGACTGTAGATAGGGTAAGACTGTAGGCTCTTGTACAGGGCCTTGGACACGGAAAGGCGCCAATGCTTCCATCGTCACGATCCAAGGGCTCATAGAGGATCCGAAATTTTTGGCAAGGAAAGGTCCTAAGGGCACATATTCCCATTTTTGGATATCTCTTGCTGACCAGTCATTGAAAAGGACCATCCCAAAAATATGCGCTTCAGCTTGATCGATTGCAATTGAATCGCCGAGTTCTGTATCAGAACCTACAATAAAGCCCATTTCTAATTCGAAATCTACACGCTGGCTAGGGCCAAAAATGGGAGGCCCATCATTTGGTTTGGTTTGACCTTTGGGTCTATGGATGGCTTGCCCACTTAAGATCACGGATGATGCTCTACCATGATATCCTACTGGGATATGCTTCCAGTTTGGTAAGAGTGCGTTTTCCGGATCACGAAACATTTTACCTACGTTGGTAGCATGTTCAATACTGCTATAAAAATCAGTATAATCACCGATACGTACGGGCAGGTGCATGTTGACGTCCTTCTGCTCAAGTAGGCAATCGAGGTGATCTTTCAACGGGGATTTCTCTTCCGAGCAAAGTCGCTGAACGGCCTCGCGAACGGCGTTAGTTACCGGCTTTCCTGATCGGATGAAATCATTGAGCGTATTTTGTGTCAATGTTTCTACATCTAATCTAAGGTTAGGCAAAAGACCTTTTTCTGCCAAAGCAGAAAGGTCAACTACTTGATCGCCAATCGCGATACCGGCTCTAGGAGTCAGCTTGTCCGTAGAGAAAATCCCGAAAGGGAGATTGTAGATAGAAAAATCATGCGTGTCAGTGACACCCAACCAATTTGAAATTGTATTCACGTTGTGGCGTTATTTAGGATCTAACCAAGATTGATGATAAGTATTGTCTTCTATACCTAAGGCATTATCAGTGAGCATGAGTGGCTTAAATGTATCAATCATGACCGCTAATTCATGCGTTTCCGTTTGACCGATACTCCGCTCGTAAGCACCGGGGTGCGGACCGTGTGGGATGCCAGATGGATGCAAAGACATAAATCCTTTGTCCACGTGATTTCTACTCATAAAATCACCATCGACATAATAGAGCATTTCGTCGGAGTCAATATTAGAGTGATTGTAAGGCGCAGGGATAGACTTCGGATGATAATCATACATCCTCGGACAGAAGGAACAGACAACAAATGCGGAAGTCTCAAAAGTCTGATGCACGGGAGGCGGCTGATGCACGCGGCCAGTAATCGGCTCGAAGTTATGGATACTGAATCCGTACGGGTAATTGTAGCCATCCCAGCCGACCACATCAAATGGATGTGAAGCGTAGGTAACATGATGAATCATTCCCTGTTTTTTGATTTTCATCAAAAACTCACCTTTCTGATCATAGGATTCCAGGCTGTGCGGTAGCTTATAATCACGCTCGCAAAATGGGCTATGCTCCAGCATTTGTCCAAACCAATTTCTATATCTTTTTGGTGTGTAGATCGGATGATGTGATTCTGTGACGAGCAGACGGTTTTCCTCAGTTGCAAAATCGATTTGGTAGATCATACCTCTAGGGATCACTAGATAATCACCATACTCAAAATCAATGTTTCCAACAAAGGTTCGGAGGGTTCCGCTGCCTTTATGGATAAACAGGAGCTCGTCAGCATCTACATTTTTATAGAAGTAGTCCTTCATAGAATGCCTTGGAGCTGCCACTGAAATAATAACATCTGAGTTTAGCATCATCGCCTTGCGGCTGTTCAGATAGTCATCTTCAGGGGCGACATCAAAACCACGTAGCATACGGGATGTGATGTTTTTTTCGACTGCTACCTTCGGAGAGACATCTATTGCTTCTCCAATTTCTGCAATCATCGTGGGCCTGTTGATGTGATAGAGCAAGGAAGACATGCCATCAAAGCCAATAGTCCCAAAAAGTTGCTCGTAGTACAAGCCCCCGTTAGGTTTTTCAAACTGGGTGTGTCTTTTATCCGGTATTTTTCCTAGATGGTGGTATATGGGCATGGTTTATACTGAAAGGGTCTATGACAAAAATAATCAAAGACAGTTGTCTTAACAACCTATTGTGTGATTGCAAAGTAAGCTGTGAAAATGAATACTGTATTGCACTAAACGAAAGGTATGAATTTATCAAAAAATAGAGAGACTCTGGCATATAAATGCAGCTTTGATTGGACATACCTTGACAAACCAACAAAACTTAGATTAATCCTAACATCATGAACCTAAAGAAATGTAACCGGCGATCATTCAGACTATGGAATGGAGTTAAAAGAGGTGGTGACGGTGGGCACTAGTTTCGGATATGATTTCTGATCGTGGGTATCGACGAGATATTTCAACCTACGCGGTCACAAATCAAAATTGGTGACTGTGCAGTATGATTATAATTTTACTGAGTTAATACTGTCGATCAAGCGATTACCTCTGTATCTATTTGTTGTCTTCTTCTTAAAGTAAAACTTTAATTGTCATAGATATTTCTTATTTTGGACGTCCAAACAGGTTTTGAGGGTGAAAACAACTCAATACTTAACGAATCAAGGGTATGAAATATCAAGGTCTTACTGATCAGCAAGTAGATGCATCTAGACGAGCTAATGGCTCCAATGAATTAAGCCCGATCGTCGTTGAGGGCTTCTGGTCCAAGCTCATAGACAACTTCAAAGATCCGATCATTTATATATTATTAGTGGCGCTTGTAGTGATTCTCGTCCTATCCTTTTTTGGGATGACGGAATGGTACGAAGCAGTCGCAATTGCCTTCGCAGTACTGCTGGCGACTGGTATATCCACCTTCTCAGAGCACAAAAACGAAAGTTCATTTCAAGAGCTGCAAGAAGAGGCTTCTCAGATAAAGAGTAAAGTATTTCGAAATGGAGAGCTAGCCGATATTCTAGTGACGGAAGTTGTCCGAGGAGATTATGTGCTGCTGCAATCTGGAGACAAAATTCCTGCAGATGGGTTGATTGTAGAAGGAGATGTCAAAGTTAATCAAGCGTCCTTGACTGGAGAAACAGAGCCGATCACGAAGACCGAGCTGGAGTCAGGTGTTGAGTTTGATGAGACGGACCTAGCCAACTCATTTGGTTTGCTGAGAGGAACAGTAATAGAAGATGGCGAAGCGGTCATGAAAGTTGATACCGTCGGAGATCACACTTTTTATGGAAAGCTTTCCAAAGAGCTTTCATTAAACGATGATCGCCTGTCGCCATTACAAGTCAAGCTCAAAGAGCTGGCAGATATGATTTCCAAGTTTGGGTACATAGCCGCGGTTGGGCTATTTGTGATTTTCATGTTCCAGAAGTCTGTGATCAATAATGATTTTGAAGGACCGGCTATCATTGAGTACTTTGTCAACTGGGAAGTGGCATTGACAGACGGACTGGATGCCGTCGTGCTTGCTATCATCGTATTGGTCGCTGCTGTGCCTGAAGGGCTACCGATGATGATTGCGATTGTACTTTCTCTGAATATGCAAAAAATGTTGAGGGAAAAAGTCCTTGTGCGGAAGCTGCTGGGTATTGAGACCGCTGGTAGCTTATCGATTTTGTTTTCAGATAAAACGGGAACATTGACAAAGGGAAAACTCGAGCCACGTTTTTTCATTACAGGGGCCAATCAGACCTATGAATCATATGAGCAGATACCTTTATCGCTCAAAGAATATGTGAAAATGACTATTGCTGGAAATACGGCTAGTCATCGTACCAAAGAAGGAGATATTACCGGAGGTAATTTCTCGGAAAGAGCTTTGCTAGGTTATATCAGTGTAAAAGATGATTTGACACTGATTGAGAATTCAAGCATTGTCCACAAAATCCATTTCAACAGTACACGTAAATTTTCAGCCAGTGAGTTGAAATTTACAGAAAAGATAAAGGCCTTTAAGACTGACCAGTTGGTGCTAATTAAAGGTGCACCAGAAATCCTGATGGAGGATATTGACTTAGCTATGTCGTCTGAGGGAGAGATTATTCCCCTCGGCGATAAGGACCACTTAACTACCTATATGGATGGGTTAGCAGATGCAGGTATCAGATTGCTAACCATTGCCGTCTCTACGGAGTCACTCGATCAAAAAGATGACTTGCCGGGTGGCCTGGTGCTGATAGGGGTGATAGGCATGCAGGACACGATCAGAGAGACGACTAAATCATCTGTAAAACTCGTGAAGTCGGCGGGTGTGCAGGTTGTTATGATCACAGGTGATCGCAAAGGTACTGCTGCTGCGATAGCAAAGGAAGCTGGATTGCTTGAGGACGATACACAGATAGTATTGGAGTCATCTGATTTGCAAAAAATGTCTGATGAAGAGATTGCGGAAGTCTTACCTAATTTGAGAGTCATAGCAAGAGCCTTGCCAACGGATAAGAGTAGAATGGTACGGATCTCAAAGGCTCAGGGAGAAGTCGTAGGGATGACAGGAGATGGAGTGAATGATTCCGCAGCGCTGAAGCAATCAGATGTAGGTATAGCGATGGGTAGTGGCTCGGAAGTGACCAAAGAGGCTGGTGATATCGTTATTCTTGATGATAACTTTAATTCTATCAGCAACGCCATTAGGTATGGTCGTACGATCTTTCAATCCATTAGGAAATTTATCACTTTTCAGCTGACGGTTAATGTGGCTGCTGTGTCCATTACAATTTTGGGGCCGATTATTAATGTTGATTTTCCTTTGACAATTATTCAATTGTTATGGATAAATATGATCATGGATACACTAGGCGCAATAGCGCTCGGCGGAGAACCTGCCTTGAAAAGGTACATGGAAGATGACCCTATCAGGCGGGATGATAATATTTTGACAAAGCCAATGATCTCGTCTGTTCTGGTCAATGGATTTTTCATCACTATTTTCTCAGTGATGTTCCTTAAAATGCCTTATTTCAGTGAGCTCTTTGCCAGAGGGACAGCAGAAGACAATGCGGTCTTCTTGACGGCATTCTTCAATATATTTATCTTCCAAGTCTTATTTAACATGCTAAACGTTAGATCAGAAGGGCTTAATTTCTTCGAGCATATTGGTGAGAACATGAAGTTCCTACAGATTTTGGTTCTAATCATAGCCTTGCAGGTATTGTTCACATTTATTGGTGGAGAAGTCCTAAGAACTGTCCCTTTGAATTGGGATGAATGGGTGCTTGTGATTGGATTCTCACTGTTAATTATTCCAGTAGATATGATCAGGAAGATATTTGTAAGTGGTGATCGAATCTATAGAGATACTGTAGCCATTATCTTCAGGAGATAATGGCAAAGATCCCCAACCCGCTGCGGTGGTCAGATAAGATCGTAAGAGGTGCATTTGAGACACTGTTCGAGTGGGAATCTGGTATTTATAGCAAGGAAAAAGTTAAGGCGAAAAATCAGGCAGAGTTATCTTTTTTCGGTTCTGAAAAAGAGTTTAATGCTGAAGTGCAGCTGTTTGTCTTCGGAGCACACTCAATTGATGAATTTAACGATTTTCGAGACTTCAAAAGTCTGAATTCACTAGATCAGGATAAGTTTTATTGGCTTAATTTTCATGGCGTTCATGAGGTAGAACTGATTGAAAGCTTGGCGGATGCGTTGAATATTGATAGGTTGACTTTGCGTCATATACTTGATACTACGCAGCGACCCAAGATGGAGGAGTTTGAGAGTTATATCCACTTTATGGTCAAGTCCATAATAGTTGATGATAAGGAGGGGCTCAGTGAAGAGCATCTTTCATTCTTACTTAGCGATCGGCTAGTGATCTCGTTTCAAGAAGAGATGGGTGATCATTTTGACGCCATAAGATCTAAGATGAGAGAGAATGTCGGATTTATCAGGAAGCGAGGAGTTGATTATTTACTAACTCAATTATTAGATGCCATTCTGGATAACTACTTTGAAACGATAGAAACGTTTCAGAATGAAATCAATATTCTAGGGCCAAGTATAATTTTGTCTAAACCAGAGAAAAAGATGATTATCTCTCTGGAAGCAGAGAAAAAAAGATTGCAAAGTGTCCGGAAGTCACTTATTCCTTTCCGAGATGCCATTCTTGCCATTCTTAATGATGGATCACACCTAGTTGCTGAAATTCACACTAAGTTTTTTAAAGACCTTCACAGTAATGCCTCTTCTGGGATTGATGAATTGGATGAGCAGCTGAGAACGATCGATGGGCTTACAAATATTTACTTTGCGAGTGACAGTCAGCGAATGAATGATGTGATGCGGGTATTGACTACTGTATCAACGATTTTCATACCTCTGACATTTATTGCAGGTATCTATGGAATGAATTTCCAGTATATGCCTGAGTTGACCTATCACAACGGCTATTTCTGGGTTCTAGGTAGCATGGTACTCGTTACGCTAGGCATGTTGTTGTTTTTCCGTCGACGTGGTTGGCTGTGAGCCAATATCCTTCAAAGCAATAACTCAACCGTCCCTATAAGTTCTTCTGATATTTTTCTCCTTATTGTCTAGTTTGGGGTTATAAAATATTCAATATGAAAAGTCTAGGTTTCATTTTCCTGTCATTGGTTGGTGCATTTGCTGTACAAGCGCAAGCAGATTTATCCATTTATAAATTCAGGTCTTTAGGACCAGATAGAGGCGGACGGGTGACTGCTGTTGCAGGCACTGTTGCACAAGATGGGCTGTTTTTCCTCGGCGCTACTGGTGGCGGGGTCTGGCGGAGTACTGACTACGGTACTACATGGGAAAATGTATCTGATGGCTTTTTTGAAACTCCATCAATAGGTGCGATCACGATCGATCAAAAAGATCCAAACATCATCTATGTCGGAACTGGTAGCGATGGTCTCCGCAGCAATGTGATTCTGGGCAAGGGTATGTATAAATCTGTTGACGGTGGGGATAGCTGGACTGCGATCGGATTATCCAAGGTCGGACAGATTGGCGAAGTTGTGATACACCCGAGTAATTATAATGTGGTGTACGTTTCAGCCATAGGAAATCCCTTCGGACCCAATCCAGAACGTGGGATTTATAAGACAATGGATGGTGGTCTGACGTGGGATAAAATCTTATATGTTTCTGAAACTGTCGGTTTTTATGACGTAGAAATGTTACCTGGAAATCCAGAAGTGCTTTTTGCTACCGCTTGGAAAGCAGAGCGAAAACCCTGGACGATTATCAGTGGAGGTTCTTCAGCTGAAGGGGGTATCTATAAGTCAGTAAATGGAGGAAAAGCTTGGGCTAAAATAACAGAGGGTCTACCCAGTGGGTTGATCGGAAAGATCGACGTAGGGTTGACGCCCGCCGATTCCAAGGTAGTCTACGCTTTGATTGAGGCACCTGGCGATGAAGGAGGGATGTACAGGTCCAACGATCAAGGAAAGAGTTTTGAGCAGGTATCAAGCGATGGAGGTATTCGTACTAGGCCCTTCTATTATACAAATGTGAAAGTGGATCCTAAAAACTCGGATAAGCTGTACGTAATGGCAACAGGTTATTTTAGATCAGATGACGGGGGAAAAAACTGGACCAGAATGAGACCACCTCATGGTGATAATCACGATATGTGGATTCATCCTAATAGACCTGACCTGTTCATACAGTCCAATGACGGTGGTGCCAATGTGACCTTCAACGGCGGCAAAACATGGTCGTCACAGTTCAATCAGCCGACGGCAGAAATCTATCAAGTGGAAGTCGATGATCAGTACCCATACTGGTTGTATGGTGGTCAGCAGGATAACTACTCAACCATAGCTGTGCCCTCGCTTGCGCCTGACGGAAGGCAAGGGAATCGTTCTGCATACATAATTAATACGGGAGGCTGCGAAACAGGACCCGCTGTGCCCAAGCCAGGAAATTCGGACTTAGTCTATGCTAATTGTAAGGGAAGATTTAGTGTGTTTGATAAATCCACGGGCACTGAGGCTAGCTATGATGTGGGCGCATATTTCATGTATGGTCACAATCCTTCAGAGTTACCTTATCGCTTTCAACGTGTCTCACCTATTCATGTCTCTCCTCACAACCCTGATGTCGTATACCATACGTCACAATTTGTACATAAGACGACAGATGATGGTGTCACTTGGGAGACGATCTCACCAGACCTCACTGCTTTTGAGCCGAGTAAACAAGTGATATCTGGTAGTCCGATCACAAGAGATATCACTGGAGAAGAGTTTTATAGTACGATTTATGCCATTCGAGAATCACCCGTCCAAGCGGGAGTGATCTGGGTAGGAGCCAATGACGGTCCTGTGCATGTCACAACAGATGGGGGAGATAACTGGTCCAATGTTACCCCTAGCAAGTTATTGCCAGGCGGTCGGGTAGATGCGGTTGAACCGTCCCCACATGATGCGCAAAAAGCATATTTTTCAGTATTGAGATATCAGTTAGGTGATTTTAGACCCTATATATATCGCACAATGGATAACGGTAAAAAGTGGGAGCTATTAACGGATGGCTCGAATGGGATACCGATAGATTATCCTGTAAAAGTGATTAGAGAGGATCCAGTAGTTCCTGGGCTCCTGTATGCGGGGACAGAGTATGGCTTATTTATTTCAATGGACGATGGGTCTAGTTGGTCTCCATTTCAGGAGGGTCTTCCAGTTACGCCGATCACGGACATCAAATTGGTCAAAGAAGACCTAGTGGTGTCGACAATGGGTAGAGGATTTTACGTTGTAGATGATCTCACTTCTTTGAGACAGCAGACAGTCACCAAAACAAATGGAGTAAAACTATTTGAGCCGAGAACGAACATTAGGTATCGCTATCCTTCTACAGGGGCGCGGGGAGCTTACCCTTCATCTGTGACATTTATTGACTATTACTTGCCTGAAACCTACGAATCTGCTATACTTGAGATTTTGGATGCTGACGGAAACAAAGTCAACGGATATTATTCTGGAAAAATAGCAACAGCTGATACGGTAGATGACATGAGACTTAGCAGTACGCAGCTATTGAAGAGTACCGAGCTCGAAATCAACGATGGAATTCATCGCTTTGTATGGGATATGCGAAATTCTGGTCCATGGAGTAGCAATGAGAAAAGATCTTATCGTGGTGGTCCGATGGCGGCTCCAGGCAATTACTTGATAAGGCTTACGGTAGATGGCATGACGTATGAGCAGCAAATGGAACTGGTTTCTGATCCGAGACAGGCGGAGATCGGTATAGATGACGAAGAAATTATTTCTCAGGTTGACTTTGCGCTGATGGTTCGAGATCTGCTGACAAAGATTAGAGAACTAGAAGAGCAAATTGCAAAAGAGCTAGAGATGGCAGAGGGGGAAAGGTTAGAAAAGCTCACAGCAGCCAATGACAAGCTCAAGACTAAAGAGGGCACTTATATGAAACCTATGCTTGTTAGCCAGGTGAGCTACTTATACAATCTAAGTACAGGAAGTGATCGTAAGCCAGGAGGAGATGCGCTTTTGCGTTTAGCTGAGCTTGTTAGTCAAGTAGCTGAAGTCGAGGCCTCTATTAATTGATCACTAGAGTTGGGCGATTGAATTTTCAATCGCCTGATTGATTTCTTTCGTATCGAAAGGTTTGGTGAAGTATTTCTGGATCAGGTTTGATTTTAGGGCTTGGTCAATCTCATCGTTGAACTCAAAGCCAGTCAAAATAAAGTAGATTATATTTTGGTACTGTTTTTTTGCTTTGGTGATGAATTCTACGCCATTCATCCTGGGCATACGCATGTCACTAATTACCACAATGATTTCATCGGGCTTACTTTTCAATATGTCAAGAGCCGACTCTCCAGAATTGGCAGTATAGACTTTGTAATTGGCTTCAAAAGAGACCTTGAACAAAAAGAGGTTAGCTTGTTCATCATCTACATACAATAAGCTAATTATGTCGTTATTTGTCATGTCTTGCTGCTGGTTGGAAATTCAAGGATAAAGGTACTCCCTTCATTTACTTTTGAATTAACCTTTATTCTGCCTGAATGTTCTTCAATTATAGCGTAAGCTATTGAAAGACCCAACCCAGTTCCTTCTCCGGGGTCCTTGGTTGTGTAAAAAGGGTCACTGATTCTGTTGAGCAGTTGTGGCTGAATACCGCAACCATCATCAGCTATACTTATCCAAATCGTATCCTTTGAGGTACCAGTAATGATTTTTATGTGACCCTTTTCTTCAATGGCTTGCTCGGCATTTGATAATATATTGAGGATGGCCTGATGTAATTTTCCGCTGCTACCTTTTATAGTTACACCTTTATGATTGTAACTCTTACTTACGGTAACCTTATGCTTCAGTTTGCTTTGAAGTATTGTTAGGCTATTTTCTATAGCCTCTTCGAGGTTACAATCATCCACTAGACTTTCTCCTTTGCGACTGAAATGTGACAAACTCTTAACTATTGCGCTTGCTCGATTGACACCTTCATGTATGATCGCTAAGAACTGCTCAATCGTTTCCTTATCTGAAAGCTGCTGTTCTTTCAACAAATTGGAAAGGCCAATTACTCCGTTTTTTATAAAGTTTAAAGGATTATTAACCTCATGACCAATGCCTGCAGATAATACACCCAGTGAGGCCATTTTTTCAGTTTGAATCAGCTGTTCTTGCGTTTCTTTTAGTGCTGCAAGGGTATTCTCCAGAGCTTCATAACTGTCTTTTAGCTGGTCGTTTGTTTCTTTTAATTCTTGCGTTCGCTCGGAGACAAGACCCTCTAGATCTTTTGAGTACTTTTCTAATTTTTTCTCGGACTCTTTGAGTCCAGTGATGTCCTCTACAAACATCGATACACCTGTAATCTGGTCATCCTGATAGATAGGATTGTAATTGAAAAGGAAAAAGAACTTATTTCCTTTTCCTTCAAACTCAATCGTTTCTTTCAGTTTTTCCCCAGTTAGAGCACGATCTAAAAAGCCATTAAAAAGCTCGGTGTACGGACTACCCATCTTTTCTACGATATCAGGGGAGGTTGCTAGATCGATATCCGTTGTCTCGATGGTGTATGCTTCAAAGGCCTTGTTATATTCTATTAGCTGCTTATTCTTATCAAAAAGGCCAATGATAGAATTAGTGCTTTCAATCAAGGCATTCAAGTTCGCTTCGCGAACTTTTGCAATCAGTAATGCTGCTTCTTTCTCAGTTTGATCAGAGCCGAATAGGAATATCTCTTCTATTTCTCCAGACAAGTCAAGCATATTAACAGAGTCCCACAATGCTATTTTTTCTGCTCCTTTTTTGGTGTAGATAGTAGAGAGCTCCTTTTTAATTTGAAAATAAGGGCTAAGTTCTCCATGAGCGAATTTTTGAGCAATGTCAGTCCCGAGCACGGAGTAAATCTCTTTTCCGATAAGCTCTTCTTTGGGGTATTGAAGCAGCGTCTCAGCAGTAGGATTGACGAAGGTGCATCTGAGATTTTTGTCCAATCCAATGATCAATAGAGGGGTTGTACGAATAATACGTTCTGAATAGCTTTTCTCAGCTTCCAGTTCTTCAGCAAAAGTCTTTTCCTGACGAACGGAGTAGCTATAGGCCATAAGTGTGATGGCTAGAAAAATGACATAAATTCCAAGTGAGGTCTGAAATTGATTCCAGAAATCGGATATGACAATACTACTATCAACTGTTACAACCACATAATGCTCTAAAGGACCGGGTGCTGACTTTACGCCTAGGGTGGGTTGATCTGTTAATGAGTTGATTCCTTCGAATAGCGTTGTTTTGTCTGTCCAAACTTGTGAATAGTCAACTTGATAGATATCTGCAGATTGTCGGAGTACTTCTGGAAATCGATCTCGAGCAAGCGGGTAATAAAGCTGAGTGGTGTGATATCGATTATTGACCATCTGGATATGGTAATTATCAGGGAAACCAAAAGACTTTAGATTATTGATAAGGATGCTGTACACAACACCAGAAGTGTTGACAGCTATTAACTCATTGGCTTCATTCTTAATAGGAACCCTGATAGGCAAAATCCAATCGTTTACCCTATCAAAATAATAGACTTCGCCAATAATCATGCGATCGCTCCTTTTGGCCTCCTCAAAAGTCCTTCGAGTTTCGATCATCTGACCAAGATTGGGTAGCTCGTCATTTATATCATATCCTGTCAGGGTCATGAGCTGACCCGTAGTATCAGCAAATCCTATGGCAGATAAATCATCGTAGAGTTTAAGGGCATTATCAGCAATTTTTTGTCTCTGCTTCTTGTGGTCCTCTCCAGAAATTTCAGAAAGTCTTTGTCCTACGCTCAGCAGACTGAGTTGGCGCTGCTTAAAGGTGAGATCATAATACCGGTCAAGTAATGAAGCCGTATTTGAAAGATCATCGATGCGATCATGCCTGGCATCGACCCAAATCCATCTACCAAGAGCAATGATCATTATCGTCAGTGCAATAATGATAATAGGGAAGATGATATGTAGCACCGACGGCTTGGTGGACATTTGGGAAGAGTTCCTGGTTGATTTTTTGAAAAATATTAATAAAACAGTTACGTTATAAAATTAATCAGATTAATGGTTCTTAATCCACATTGCAGCACATATTTTGATGCAAAAATGGCGGTATTTTTGTGTTTAAAATTGTGATCCTTGACTCACGTTTTCGGTGTACTGTAGGCTTTCGCGACGATTAAAGAAAACAATATGACTACAGATCGAGTAATTCACTGGACATCTCTCACATAACCAAAACCCTTATATGAAGTATTTCCCACTACTATGCACTTTTTTTAGTCTTACCCATGCTATTTCTGCACAAGAGAACTATGATTCTCTTATTCAAAAATTTGAGTTGTATCACGGTACAGTTGCATCTGAAAAAGTGTACATCCATACAAATCGTGAGGTGATGACATTGGGTGATACGATTTGGTACAGTGCATATGTTCGCAATGGCGCCACCCACCAAGTAGCAGATTTAAGTAAATTATTATATGTTGATTTTATCTCGCCGTCGGATACATTGATGGAGTCACATGCCGTTTTTGTAGATAGCTTAGGACATGGAAGGGGACAAATTGCACTGAAGGATTCTTATCTCGCAGGTTCTTACCAGATAAGGGCATATACCAATTATCAAAGAAATTTTGATGAAGGATATCTCTTCAAAAAGGACATAAAAGTATTACCTAGGATGGAATTCCAAAAGAAGATTGAGGCTGAGTTAGCGCCTGATTATGCTTACGACTTTCAGCTTTTTCCAGAAGGGGGCCAATTAGTATCTGGGATGCTCAATTACGTTGCAGTAAAGGTGGTGGATGCTCAGGGTGATCCGATACGACTCAGAGGGCAGATAAAGAATGACCTCAATGAAGTAGTTGGCTTTTTCGAGTCAAATTATGATGGTATGGGCAAATTTCAGTTGAAGATAGAGCCTGGAAGAAAGTACAGTTGTGCCTATGAAGTAGAGGGAGTTCCTTTTTCATATTCTTTTCCAGAGATATTAGATAGCGGCTACTTATTGAACGTTAGAAAAACCACGAATAAAACATATCTAACTGTGTCTGGTAATAACGTCCAGTGGGAGTATTCTTTCCTTGTCATACAGCACCGAGGTAGGATTGTCCAAGTTGTAAAACCGTCAACTTATTCTGATTACTTATATGTAGCATTAGACAATGAAAAATTGCCTAATGGAATTCTTCAAGCAACATTTTTTAATAGCTTCCAGACAGCAGTTGCAGAGCGTCTATTTTTCAATGAATCTAGTCAGTCAATTCTTCCGGTTGATATTAGTCTAGACCAAGAACAGCTGAAAACCAGATCTACGGTCAAGGTAGATTATCAATTAAAAAAAGAGAGAAATTGGCAGTCTGTTTCTGGAGTGATTTCTGCTTCGATCATCCCAGCTGACCTTTATATTGATCCATTGCACAGTATTTCTTCGTATTTTCTCCTTTCCTCCGACTTGGTAGGTGAGATGCCAAGACCAGCATACTATTTAGATAGAGATAATGCCAACCGTGAGCAGTATCTGGATTTAATTATGATGATCAATGGTTGGCGAAGGTTTAGATGGGAAGATATTTCTAATGGACAGTACCCTGAAATCAAGCTGCTTCCTGAGCAAGGATTTACACTGGAAGGGCAAGTTGTAGAATATTACAACCGTAGGAAAACGGCAGAGACTGATATTTATCTCAGTTTCCTGGAGGATCCATCAATCCAGATAACTACTAGCACAGATGATGAAGGCTATTTTAAGTTTGAGTCTCTGGATGTGCAAGACTCAGTCAATGCTTTCTTGAAAACGATTTCCACAAAGGAAAAAAGAAGAGATAAAGATCAAGTAAATCGGAATACATATATCAAGATAACCGAGCAAGAAAAACCAATTGTTCAATCATCTCGATACCCTGATCTCAATCTGTACGAAACGGATGAAGAGATCATAACTAGAGGGCAAAAATTATTTGATATACAATCTGTTTATGGAGAGAATGTAATTGTATTGGATGAGTTGTCAGTCAAGGGTACAGTGACGCCATTTGATGATCCATTCGTACGAGACTTCAAGGTTTACAGCAAGCCTGACAACCGAGTGGTACTAGATTCGATCAACAATTTTCAATCGTTTACTTCCATATTTGAGCTACTGAGAGGCAGAGTTCCTGGACTGCAGGTGAGTGGATTTCCGCCTAATCAGACGTTGTTATTGAGAGGATTTAATTCTTTGAGTGGATCTGGAAGCGAGCCTTTGTTCCTTTTCGATGGCATGATGGTGGACGCGGAGTTCATCGGTTCTGTATTACCTCAAGATGTACTTTTTGTGGATGTATTAAAGGGAGCAAGTGCTGCCATATTTGGGTCAAGAGCAGCTGCAGGTGTCATCGCATTGTATTCACGTCGAGGAGATCAATATGGTGTCGCCGATGCAGAGCCTGTAGGATTCACAATGCGCCCAATGGTAGGGTATTTTCCAGCTCGTGATTTTTATGCACCTAATTATAACAACCCTACAGATGATGAGAAAGTCTCACCGGACTTCCGAAGCACCCTTCACTGGAATCCAATAGTACGGTTGACATCAGGGAAAGCCTCTGACCTCTTCTTTACTTCGGATGAAAAAGGTGAGTTTGTCTTGCGTGTGGAGGGGATAATGGATGATGGACAATTGATCCAATCGGTTCATCGTTTTATGGTCAAGTGACAGGTGAGCTTGGTTATTTTACTTTCGTGTTAGATTTGAAACTAATATAAAGGTCATTTCGTGCGGTTGTACTGCTTGAATAGGCAACTGTTTTTCATATTTAGTCGTATCAAGATTTAAGCTAAGCTTCTATGTTTTCATTTTTAAAGAAAAAGTACCAAACGATTGATATAGCCGCTTTCAAGGAGCTACGTCGAACGCAGGATATAATTATACTTGATGTACGTTCAAGAGGGGAGCAAGTTGGTGGTCTAATCAATGGTCAGCGCAATCTGAATCTCAAAAGTCCTGACTTCAAAGAGAAGATCAGTAAGATGGACAAATCAAAAACGTATGTAGCGTACTGCAGAAGTGGTGCTAGAAGTGCGAAAGCTTGTAAGATTATGACAGAAAATGGTTTTATTAGCGTTTACAATCTTAAAGGTGGTTTTATCGCCTGGGAAACTGAAAATAATTAAAATTTATAGTTTGAGTCCATCCGTTTTATCACACAAATTCATCACCCATTTTAAGTATCCGATATCATTCATATTTTTCTTGTGCTTTGCGGACTTTTCTCAAGCCCAAGAATCGCCAGAATTTTTAGAGCGTTTTGATCGTTATCATTACGAAACTCTTTTTGAGAAAGCCTATCTGCATACGGGTAATGAGGTTATGACTTTAGGCGATACGCTTAGGTTTTCCAGCTTTGTAGTTGAAGGAAGAGGGCATCTGCCAGTTGCGTTTAGTAAAATTCTGTATGTTGATCTTATTGACCCAAACGAAATCTTGTTGCTAACTAGGACCTTGCGGGTAGATTCAACGGGTCGTTCCACTGGGGATTTTGCGATAGCGGATAGTCTTATTGCAGGGACTTATCAACTAAGGGCTTATACGAAGTATATGTCTAATTTTGATCAAGCTTATTTCTTCAAGAAATCTATAAAAGTGCTTCCTAGGCTAAACACACAGGAGGAAAAGAGCATTTCAGTGGCCGATTTTGCAAATGTATCGGTACAGTTCTTTCCTGAAAGTGGCGAATTATTGACAGGTCAGCTCAATTATGTTGCATTTAAGGCAACAGATGAGAAGGGGTTGCCAGTAACAGTGGAGGGTGAGATCCTGAACCAGAGCGGAGAAGTAGTTACGTCGCTGGAGTATTTGCATGACGGTATGGGTATTATACAACTGCAGGCAGAGATTAATCAGCGTTATTTTTGTCGGTACTTTGTTGAGGGAATAGAGTTTTCTCAGCCACTTCCTGAGGTGAAGTCTGATGGTTACATCGTGAATGTACGATCTACTTCAGACAAGGTCTATGTGACTGTCAAAGGTACGGATGTATCTTTTGAAGGTACTAATCTCCTGATCCAAAATAAGGGAAGGATAGTGAAAGTGTTTCAACCAAGTCCGGGTGCAAGTTATTTGTACAAAGGGATATCAAGAGATGAGCTGCCATCAGGTGTGAGTCAGATCACTTTTTTTAACAAAAAGCAAGAGGCTGTTGCTGAGCGGCTCATTTATAATGAGCGGTCAGTTGATTTTACAGATTTGGAAGTAATTACAAGTCCTTCTGTAATCTCGACCCGACAATCTTTAGATCTAACCTACAATATGGTGCGAGACACGATAGAGGAAGGTCTTATTTCCACTACAATTTTACCCTCACAGCTATATGATGGCCATCAGCAGACCATCAAGTCTTATCTGTTGTTTACCTCGGACATAAAGGGCTATATCCATAACCCTTCGTACTATACGGATGAAACCAACGAAA
>JBLHTU010000049.1:0-20733 GCA_047627515.1 Cyclobacteriaceae bacterium
AACTGGTAGATGGTGTACAAGTTCAGATCGCGGATGACGGGGAAATTCTGGTCAAAGGACCGAATGTCATGAAAGGATATTATAAGCAAAAAGCGCTTACTGAATCTGTCCTGAGTGAAAACTGGTTCAAAACTGGAGACGTTGGCTATATGGATCAGGGGTTTCTGAAAATTACTGACCGTAAAAAAGAGCTCTTCAAAACATCTGGAGGGCTATACATTGCCCCTCAGCAAATTGAAAATAAGTTGAAAGAATCTCTGCTTATCGATCAAGCGATGGTCATCGGTGATGGCAAAAAATTTCCTGCAGCACTCATCGTTCCAAATTTTGATGCGCTGGCTGAAGAAGCAAGTAAACGTTTTATTCTAATGACCGGTGAGGAAGACGTGATCAAAGACGAACAGATCATAAAACTGTTTGAAAAAGAAATTCAAAGAATCAGTGCGGGGTACGGGAAATGGGAAAAAATCAAAGAGTTCCGGATTATTACCGACGCTTGGTCGCTAGAAACCGGAGAACTCACACCTACGCTCAAGCTAAAAAGACGCGTGATCATGGACCGATACCAGTCATTGATCAATGAAATATACAAAGAAGACGGCTCTCATCTGTTTGATGATATCAAGGATATAAATGAAAACGAAGTCGAAAAAGAAATAGCGGAACTGCTTAAAAAATAGTGGTGTTCAACCCTACAGGCGCACATTTCTTTTTAGTTTAGAGAGATGATACACGTCCTTGATCTCCATTTTCTTAATTATGAGCATGCGATCGCATCCTTTCTGATCGAAAGCTCCGCTGGACCTATTTTGATCGAAACCGGCCCTTATAGCACACATGAGAGCCTTGTCAAGGCGCTTGCTGATCTTGGCTATGAGCTGAAGGATATAAAGCATGTACTACTGACCCACATTCATTTTGACCATGCAGGCGGAGCTTGGGCCTTGGCTGAGCAAGGCGCAACCATCTATGTACATCCATTTGGGGCACGTCACCTGGCCGCCCCAAACAAGCTATATGAGTCTGCTCGTATGATCTACGGGGAAGAGATGGAGAGGCTTTGGGGAGATATGCGAGCGATCCCAACAAAACAAATACATGAAACCCTTCATAACGAAACCCTCGAGATCGGAAATGTGAGTATTAAAGCACTACATACGCCTGGGCATGCAAAACATCACATCGCATGGCTCTTCAATGAAACCCTCTTTACAGGTGATGTTGCTGGCGTAAAGATTGATAATGGCCCCGTTCTTCCACCTTGTCCTCCTCCGGATATCAACATTGAGGAATGGATAACCTCGATAGACTTGATCGAGCAGTCACCCGCTAAGTCATTGTACTTGACTCATTACGGTTGTATCACAGAGATCGGCATTCATTTACAGGCGTTAAAAGCGATGCTGGAAGACTGGTCAGCATGGATCAGAGCAAATTATCAGTCCGGTCAATCCATAGAGGAAATGACCCCCAAGTTCAAAAAATATACAAGAGATCAGCTTATAGCTAAAGGGGTGACGGAACCCGGTCTATCAAGGTATGAAGCTGCAAACCCATCTTGGATGAGTGTTTCTGGCCTCGTACGATATTGGAAGAAGAAGGAACAAGCAGCCGGCGTTTGATTCCCCTTTACGCCTTAACATTGAGAATAATCACTAGCACTTGTGATGCTACTCATATTTCCTAAGCAAGGCACTCATGAACTTAGTCTCTTAATTGATGCGAGTCATGAAGACTATACTAGTACCCACAGATTTTAGTTTATCATCTAGGAATGCTTCGGATATTGCTGCCGCGCTAGCAATTAAACAAAATGCAGAACTATGTTTTATTCATGTGATTGAAATTCCGACGTCTCCTGAAGCTGAGTATTTTCTCAACCATGATCTAATTCAGCGAATGATGACTGATGCACAAGAAAGAGTGCAGCAGCTCTCCGTCAAATACCATCAAGTTCCGGATATTAAATCGTTTGTCACTACTTCCTCCGCCCTTGAAGGAATCAAAGAAGGTATTTTATCAATCGATGCAGACTTGATTATTATGGGTAAAAGCAATGCCCCAAAAGGTTTAGCTAGTATTCTTCATAATAGCAACACCGAAAAAATAATCCGCTTTGCCAATTGCCCGGTGATCAGCATTCCCCCAGAGGCTCAAAAAGCAGATTGGCAAATCGGTGCCGTCGCCATTGACCCTGAGTCCTGCGATGAACATCTACTGTCACAAATAGCAGATTTTGGACGAGAACTGAAGCTGAAGCTTCAGTTTGTCTGGGTCGCAAATCCCGTTTATCCCAACAAAGATGAAGACCTAGAAATGCTAAAAGAATCCATAAGTGACCATTTTCCCGGGCAAGCGTTTGAATTCACTTGTGTAACATCGGTGAGTCCGACCGCCGGAGTCCTCGCGTTTTGCAAAGAAACAAAAGCAGATATCCTCTTTGTCAGCACCCACGCACGTAAGGGTTTCGGACGACTAATAAAAGGAAGCATTACAGAGTCAATCGTGCAAGAATCTAAGATTCCCTGTTTTGTTCAGCAGTTATTTCAACCTGAAGATCCCTCGCATTAAACGACCTCTTAACGGGCAAAATTCCATCTGATGATTTGTTCCAGCTTATCTGGGTGAGTCACTTTGATCTTACCAGACTGGATTTCTATCACCTGCTCCTCTTTAAAATCAGAAAGAACCCTGATCACCGATTCTGTAGCCGTTCCCACCATATGAGCCAAATCATCTCTGCTGATCGCTATCTCTGGCTTTTTGTCATACTTTTCAAATAGTGTCAGCAACGCCTCAGCAGTTCTTTGACGGACCGAATTGTAGGCCAAGTGCAGCAGTCTTTCCTCTTTCTCAGTAACCTTATTGCTTAATATCTCAATGAACTTGTTAGAGACGTCACGGTTGCTATAGAGCAATGCAAAAAAGTCCTTTTTAGGAATTAGCGCAAGCACAGTCGGTTCGATTGCCGTTGCTGATTCCATGTACTCGGAGTTTTCAAGTAATGCTTCATACCCAAAGAACTCGCCTTTTCCGTATATACCTGTGATGAGTTCCTTGCCGTCCTCATTTGATTTATACTCTTTGACCTTGCCCTCTAATACAAAGAAAAGGTAATTGGGTAAATCCCCTTTCCGGAAAATTTCTGATTTTTTGCTGTATTCTCGTTTTTTCCGATCATTAGAAAGCTCCTCTAGTTTGGCTATCGCTCGAGCATCGGTAATAAACTCGTTGACACCCTCATAATTTTGAGCATAGTCGGTGTTCACAATATCTCGCTTCCTTAACCGGCTCTCGATCGCGTCTAGCAGCTCGGTATCTTCAAAGGGCTTGGTCAAGTAATCATCAGCACCCATATTCATTCCCCTCCTAAAATCGTCTTTCTCCGTTTTTGCCGTAAGAAAAATGAATGGGATCTGTGCGGTATTTTTATTCTTACTCAAGATGTGTAGAACACCATAACCATCTAATTCCGGCATCATTATATCACAAATAATAAGGTCCGGCTGCTGATTAACCGCCTTATCTACTCCCTCCTTACCGTTGACGGCTGTGATTACATTAAAATTGGCCAGTTCTAATATCTCTGCGATATTTTCTCTTACATCAGTATTGTCCTCTATTAATAGGATTTTTTTCATGGTGTAGGTGAGTTATGATTGGGTATTGTTATTGTAAAAGTAGTTCCTTCATTAAGTTTACTATCAAATGTAACTTCTCCATTGAGTAATTCAATGTGTTTTTTTACAATGTTAAGGCCTAATCCTGTTCCCTGAATATTCGTCGCGTTTTTTGCTCTGAAAAACCGCTCAAATAAGTGAAGTTGCTCAGATTCGGGTATACCAATACCCTCATCCACTACTTTTATGCTTACGCCACTAGATGTCTCTTCAGCGGTTAAAGTAATCTCGGCGTCCTCCCCAGAATACTTAGAAGCATTGGATAGTAGGTTAATCAAGGTATGCCTTAATAACTTCTCATCTGTAAAGCAACTAATCTCCTCAGAAGCGACCATCACTTTTACCGTCTGCCCCGCTTTGAATACTCCTTCAATTTCTGAGACTACTTCTTGTAAAAAGTGATGCATGCTGACCTCCGAGAGAATGATGTTTTGCTTGCCCTCTTCCAGTTTCCCTAGGGACAGAAAATCATTCAATATATCCGTCAGATTTTTGACAGATAACTTTATTTTTTTTACATGCTTTTCCGCTTTTGCCTCCTCCTGCCGCTCCATGTATTTTGAAATCAATGAAGCCGAAGATAAAATAGAACTCAATGGCGTCCGAAATTCATGAGACGCTGTCGAGACAAACCTTGATTTTAACTCATTCAACTCCCGTTCTTTCTGCAAAGATATAATTGCCGCTTGCTCTGCTTTTTCTCGTTCCTTTATCTCTTTTTGAAGTTTGATATTGGTCTGCTCCAGTTTCTTAACCGTTCTGTTTAGGTCTTCTGTTCTCTTTTTTACTCGGTTTTCAAGCTCTGTTGCATAGGCAATGAGCTGTGTCTCACTCTTTTCAAGCTTCTGCTGCATCTCCTTTCGCTTGGTGATATCTATCACAAACGCTACAACATGGAAAGCCCCTTCTACATCGATATGGCTGAGACTAACCTCAATGGGAATATTAGTGCCGTCTTTCTTCATCCCCAGAAGGTCTCTACCTATGCCCATGATTCTCGGCTGTGGATCGCCCTCGTACATCTTACGATAAACAGCATGATTAGGACGCACCTCTCTAGGGACCAATGTGTCGATGGATTTGCCTATGAGTTCTCCGAGCTCATAACCAAACATGGTTTCACTCTTTGGGTTGGCCAGCTTAATTTGCCCTTGGGCATCCGCGACAAAAATTCCTTCGTTAGAGGATCTAAATATCCCCTCAAAGTTATTTGCTCCCGCAGTTTGACCAAACCCCTTACTGATTCCCGACTTCATATCCAATGATAAACAAGAACCTGATAAAAGTCATAAAATGGACTGACACAATCAGGTCTCTACTCGGTTATAATGCCGATACCTTTGATTTTGCGTAAATCAATAAGCAACTATGTCAATTTTCAAACGCATCCTCCTTCCCATTAATGGAAACAACCACGCGGTTGAATATGCATTTGACATGGCCAAAAAGTCTAACGCAAAACTCTTCCTTCTAAAGACATATCGATTATTGGAAGAAATGAAAAAAATCAAAGCAGAGGACAAATCGCTAAAAATGTCCATTGAGCAAAAAATAGAAGAGGATTTTGAAAAGCATTACAAAAAAATTCTTGCCCGCTACGAAGTAAAGCCTGAACTGCTAGTAGAGGTTGGTTTCCTAACAGATAGAATAATTGCTACGATAGACGAAAAGCAAATTGATATTCTGCTATTAGATGGACTTAACAAAGGCTCAGATGAAAATCTTATCGAGCGGTTTGAAGAACTCAAAGTGCCCGTATTGCTCATACCGAGAGCCCTGCAAAAGACACCCATATAGCGTTGCCCGTTTAGCTTGATTATAATCATGATTTTGCATTGTCTTAGGTCATGATAATTGACTAATACTATGATTACCTTTCTTGTGAAACACAAGGTTTCGCTAACCCAAATATTTAAATCATAGTACCATGAAACGTATATTAATCCCCACAGATTTTTCTCAATGTGCTGGATTTGCAACTTCAGCTGCTATTGAGATTGCAAAACGATCGAACAGTGAAGTGCACTTTCTTCATTTTATGCCGGTTCCGGTTAACTGGCTAGAGTTAGAGAGTGGCCAAGACAAAATTTTTCCAGAAATAACCGAAGAAGTCAATCAGGTCAAAGCTCAGCTTGATGAGCTCGTGCTCAACGCGAGGTCAGAAGGGCTTGTGTCCGATAGCTTCTTAGGGTTCAATCAATCGTCATCCAATATCACTCATCATATCAAAGAACAAAATTTTGACCTTGTCATCATGGGTTCCCATGGCTCCTCCGGCGTTAGAGAATTATTTATCGGCTCCAATGCTCAGCGGATCGCTCGACAATCTCCCGTTCCTGTCTTGATCTTGAAACATACGTTGGCGTCGCTAGATGAGCTTCAATTAACTTTCGTTTCAGATTTCGAAATGGAATCTGTCACCCCTTTTGAGCAATTAATTGAGTTTGCCGAGCCGCTCGGCCTCAAAGTGGACTTATTGTATCTCAACTCTCCTGCTTACTTCGCTGATAGCTGGGAAATCCACCGAAGAATGGAGTCATTCATTTTCATGGCAGGGCCGCAACTTGGGAAAGTCGAAATACTGGATGCTTATGTGTTTGAAGATGGGCTTACTCAGTACTGCGAGGACAACAATAACCCAATTATTGCCTTGGCGACTCACGGTCGAAGAGGCATCTCTAAGCTATTTTATGGCGGTTTTGCAGAAAAAATGGTCAATCATTTATCAACCCCTGTCTTGAGTTTCAAGATTCCTGCAGGAGTACATGCTGCGTACTTTGAGCCTGTGATTATCTGAGGTGTTGTAGGTAAAAGGCTTAATTAGATATAATCAAGCCTTTTTTTATGTCTGAAAATTATTGCCCTAGGTTGGACAATATGTCCCAAGCCTTCACAGTGTCCTCTCTTGTTTTGAGTATCAGTACAGGAATACTTTTTTCCAGATGCACCATCTCTGTTGTATTGCTTCCTAAAAATAAACTTGAAAACCGATTCTTCCCTCCTGAACCCATTACAATCAAATCGGCTCCTTGTAGCTCTGCCTGATCTCTGATATGGTCTGACGGTTTGACATACAGCCACTGGGTACTTACAGTAGAAATAGTTTTATCCCCTTCAACGAATTCACGCAACTGCTCTTCTGACTGTTCCTCATAATATTCGATATACTCCGGTTGGGTTTCCTCATCAATTAAAGTAAGGCTGGGTGTTTCAAATACATGCTGACAGGTAATTTGTATGTGCTCATTGCTTTTTCTCAGTTCTTTGGCTAGGGCAACGGACGCTTTGGCATTCGTTGAAAAATCAACGGGTACCCAAATGTGAGAGATTATCGCTGGCCCCTCAGGGACAAACAAGACGGAACAAAAAGACTTTCTTATGAAGCTTTCAGGCACAATCTTCCTTGCACTTTTTTGGTTTTTTTCACCTAGTATCAATAAATCAATCCGCTGCAAATGTGTCTCTCGCCACAGATCAAATGAAGGGCGACCTTCGTGAACCTCACAAACAAGGTTACTTGCCTCTTCAAAAACTTGAAAAACTTTCTGATTCAGTGACTTGAGCATATCAGATCTGGTAGGTGCCGACTCTGTCCGGAAACGCTCAGGAACCTCCCGGCGTGCTAAAATGTGAGTAAAAGTAATTTGCTCCGGTTTGTATGAGACCGCAAGCATTTTCACATATTTCAAAACATGTGCATCGTGCTTCGAAAAGTCCAATGCTACCATCCATTTCTGTAACGATTTCATGATTTACATATTTAGGTTCCTCTATCTAAATTTACGTTTTTTAGCAAAAAATGGCTATTTTTCAAGAAGATTTATATCCCTAATGCTTTTTTAAGCAAAGACTTAATCCAGTGAAATACTTCGCTTACTATCTCAAACCTTTATTATTGTTTTGTCGCTATCAGGAGACGACAAGCACTTGGGGTTTCTTCATCGAAACCGGACAAAATGGATCTCTAACGACCTTTGCTAATCGGTTAGTCATGGGCTCTTCTTATCTCTCTACTGATTCGCAAGACTTCGGAACAATAGACGACGAGAGTCATTTAGTGCGAATAGTTTCAATCTTAACGTCGCGACTCAGTGGGGGACTGCAGTTAGCCTAACGACATTATAAACTACGGTCTGCCTCTGTGCTTAAAGTATGACATCAATGACCCGAAGACTAATGCACTTAGAAGATTCCTTGACCAACTTATCAAGTCTTCAAAAGCCAAATCGAATAATGTCAATACAATAAAAAATGGAAGCAGATACTGAATGAAGCTTTTAAGAAATGTTGATTTAATACCTAGCATATTGCAATGGTAAGCCTTTAGTGGTCTATCATCAATAAGATAAAACCGTAATCCTGAAAATGAATCGAAGATCTTTTGTTCAAAATGCCACATTACTTGGCCTCTCCACCGCTTTACCTCTTAACGGACAAGCAATGTCGCAAGCAAGTAGTATTGTAAAGCCGACAGGTGTACCCAAAAAAGCAACGATCGGCTTAATTACACCAGGAAGCGCGCTCTCCAGATCAGCATTTGAGCGGACGCTGAAAAGCTTGACGGACCTTGGGCACCAAGTAAAGTACACGCCCAATATTAGAGTCAGAAGTGATTTTTTGTCGGGTACAGATCAGCAACGTGTCGCAGATATCCATCAGATGTTTAGTGATCCAGAGGTAGAGGCAATCTACTGTGCTAGAGGTGGATATGGCTGCAGCCGACTCTTAGATTCTATCAACTACGATATCATAAGAGCAAACCCAAAGGTCTTTCTTGGGTACAGTGATATAACAGCACTACACCTTGCTTTCTATGCTAAAACAGGTATGGTTTGCTTTCATGGACCCGTCGGGGCTAGTGAGTGGAATGACTTCAGCGCTGACTACGTAGTAGATCAAACCTCCAAAGGCAGAAAGGTGAAAATCAAAGCGGAGGAACCACTGGTCATTACGCAAGGAGATGCTTCTGGCAAGTTAGTAGGTGGCAATCTTTCCTTGCTATGTTCTTTGATCGGCACTCCTTATGATGTGGACTACAGCGGACACATTCTATTTATGGAAGACGTCGGTGAATCAACCTACAGGATAGACCGAATGCTTACTCAACTGAGGAGCTCTGGAAAATTAGACAAAGTAGCAGGGATAGCTCTAGGCTATTTTACCGACTGCGATACTAGCCCTGACAGCCCATACTATGAATACAGCATGGGTCTCAATGAAGTGTTCAAAGACAGATTGGGTGACCTCGGCATTCCTGTGATGGGGGGCCTCCCTTTTGGCCATGAGCCACACAATGCGACACTGCCGATTGGTATTGAAGCTACCTTAGACACGGCAAAAGGCGAGCTTAAAACCAACGAATCGGCTATCCAATGAAACGTCTAATCCTCATCCTTTCTTGCCTTTCCTTTATGTATGTTGCTAATTCGCAGGGAGTATCGGTGTCGTATTTGATCCCAAAAGGAGGCTATATCTCTGCTCCGATCAGCCCTTTCTCTATCAGGGGGCTAAGAATCCCAATTACGGATTTCCTTGGCCTGCAGGGGGGAGCCACTTTGTATAACTTTCCTGGCCTACCTATTAAAGGTCCATTGCTGGATCATAATCTACCTATGCGAGGGTACACTTTTGGTCTCCTCGTTCCAGTCCAATTGTATATTGGTGGCAAATTAGGTGGCGTATCTGTTATCTTTTCAGGAGGCGTCTTTGGCCTTGCTTTTTTTAATGACCGCATGATTGAAGGCAATCTTGATCGATCTGTAGCTAAAGAAATGGGCTGGGATGTTGCCAACACAAACGCTGAACTCAAAAATAGAGCCGGCTTTGGGCTTCTTGGAGGGATAGAATTTGAAGTACCTTTTAACCGTGATCTATCGTTGACTTTTGGTGTAAACTATCTTTCCGGAAAAGCAGATTCGCCTATAGAAGGTACTGTCCGTGGGGGGCTGCTAGGGCAAGCAGTTATCGAGGCTCCTATACAGTATAGCTCCGCACAAACAATCTTGGAAGGTTTGGAACTGTCAGTCGGTGTTTCCTTCTAAGGCTTTATTTAATTCATAAAACGCTTCAATATGAGACGCATAGTCATACTCCTTGTTTTTCTAAGCCTCGCTATCATTTTTGTAGGATATACTTTCCTCAGCACTGGATACTTCAGGAACATTCAACAAGAAGCTGCTAAACAACCATCATTTGAGCCCATCACAACTTATGAAATTCCGGGTGTAGAAGATATGGCTGTCAGTTATGTAGATAGTTTTATGATTCTCTCCTCTGATGATCGAGCTCTGAAAAGAACAGGAATAGTTACACAAGGAGCCCTCTACCTCATGAATCTCAAAAATAAGGAGCCACAGCCGGTGATCATCTCTGGTGCTTTTGAAGGCCCTTTTTCGCCTCATGGAATAGATCTACTGAAAACTTCAGATACTACACATCTAATCTGGGTTGTCAATCATCCGGAAGGGAACCATACCATTGAGCTTTTTGAGTGGAACGGAAGTTCTCTTAACCATCTTAAAACGTACCAAGATCAAACCTTACAAAGTCCGAATGACGTAGTTGGGATAGGGATCAACGAATTCTATTTTACAAATGACCACGGCTTTACCAGTAGGCTGGGTGTTCTTGCTGAAAACTACCTCGGTCTAGCCGTCTCAAATGTATATCATGTAAAAAACGAAGTTTATAACATGGCTGCAGACAATATTGGCTACGCCAATGGTTTGGCAATAAACCGAAAGGAAAGCGTATTGTTTGTTGCCTCGCCCAGAACTTTTTCTTTGCTTACCTATCTAGTGAAACCCTCTGGTACGCTCGAAAAAAGTGAAGAAATAAAAGTTGGCACCGGCATAGACAACCTAACTATTACTCAAGACGGACAGGTTTGGTCTGGTGCGCACCCCAACCTATTAAAGTTTACTAGCTATGCTGCTGGTAACAGCAAGATCTCCCCTTCGGAAGTTGTTAGCATTTCTTTTGATAATAAGGAAAGTCCTGCTGTTTCCAGCGTTTTTCTAGATGATGGAAGCCTGATATCGGGTGCTTCAGCAGCAATCCTTTTCGGCAGCCAATTATATATTGGTAATGTGATGGATACTCATTTCATCCGTGTGCAGATGGCCTCCCCAGAGTCTGTAAAATAAAAAATCCCGACAGATGCCGGGATTCTTAATGGATGCAACCCTCTCCAAAGCTACATGTAATCTTGATTTAGTAAAGGAAATATTCTAATTGAAAATACTGCCTACATTACTAAGTCACTATGCGATATGAAAAGGTTGTAATCTTTTTGAAAAAGAAACCCGGCTCTGATGAAAAGAAAGCGTTGTTTTGGCATAATTCCTCTCAGAGCCGGACTCTCCGATGGTAAACCATCTACCTAAGAGCGGATCAACTTTGGCAATTGATCTAATCAAAGATAGTCCCAAGCTGGAAGCCAGTTTTAATGTTGACATTGCTACGCAATATCAAAAATATTCAATGCGTTGATTTACTGTAAGTTAGTGATGAGGGTGTGGCCAAATTTACCCTCCTTAAGGGAGGTAAAATACCCCTTTTAAGGTAGTGCTATAAATAAACTACCTGCTCCCGAATAGCATACTTCACTAGCCCCACAGCGTTCGACACCTTTGCTTTTTTCATTAGGTTTTTTCTGTGGGTGTGAATAGTTTGTTCGCTTAAAAATAATTGCTCCCCGATCTCTTTCATGGTCAGCTCCTCACAGATTAGACCTAGTATTTCTATTTCCCTTGGGGTCAGCTTTATGCTCCGTCCACTGGGGGTAACTGTTGGCCGGTCTTTAATTCTTTTATGAAGAGCCTTTGATACTAGTTGATTGTAATAGAAATCATTGTTAACGACGTAGTTAATTGCCTTCTCTAGTTCCTCTGGACTCGAGCCTTTTACTAAGTAACTGTGTACACCTATCTCAATCATTTCCGAAATGATTTCTAAACTATCGTTCATAGAAACCATGATGATAGAAACTTCAGGAAAATCATTAACAATCACTTTTGCTGCCTCTTTTCCTGTCATGACGGGCATGTCTAGATCCAACAGCACAATATCAACTGCTTGCTGACGAAGTAGGTCAATTGCTTCTTGCCCATTAGATGCCTCAAAAACCTTCTCCGTTATCGAAAAAGTATCAACGAGCATCGCGACCCCTTTGCGGAATAAAGGGTGATCGTCTACCACCAAAATTTTCATGCCTGCCACAGTCTTAGGTCGGTTGTTCCTTTAAAAATAGCACGAATAATTAGTAATGAATTCTATTTTTATCAATTTAGTCTAACATCACATTAAAAGCAGCGTTCAACTAAGATGACTTTCAGAATATTCTTTTCCCTATTGATCTGCTCAACCTGGGGTTGCGGACAAACGCCTAGCACAGCAGATGACGATCTCTACAGCACTACTGACGGCTCTGAACTATTTTTCAAAAACATTAGAAAATCCGAGTATCTGCTCACCGAAAATAAGACAGCAGGACTAGATATATATGTACATAAGTCCTACGCTAATTCGGAGCTCATTCGCGCACAGTTAATTCACAACTGGAGGTTAGACAAAGCGTATATCATGCTTTCAGTAAAAGACACGGACTTGCCCATCAAATTTTTGATCAATCAAAAAGACACATTGGTCTTTGATGGTTCTTCCATGGAAAATCATCGCGTGATCGCCCAAGCCTTCCAACAAAGCTCCATTTCCTTGCCTATTTGGCTCATAGCTGAAGATACGGTACTGGTTGTCAATAAGAATACCGGCTTTAATGAGACATATGATGACTTTATCCGACTGACAAGTAAAAAGTAAATATCCTGCTCTGGGGAGGCAAACATGTTAAGCATGATGCAAAAAATAAATGTATCTTTAAATTCCTTATGGCAATTAAGACCCTCTTGGTAAATTTGTTGGATTGACTAAGGGAACATCATCGCCCAAAAAGAGACAATATGAGGAAAACAGCGCTTTCCGTCAAGCTGAAATACAAGTTCGACAATTACGTGTCAAAAGGTACCGGAGCAATGATCTACGGTCTTGCGCTATTGACATTACTTATAATTGTTGCCGCTGGGGTTTTTCTGCTGCTATTTGGGCTTCACCCTGATCATGAAAACAACTTCAACATATTCGAATCGATTTGGGTGAACCTTACCCACGTCTTAGATCCGGGTGTGCTTGGAAACCATGAAGAAAACTGGCCCTTTAGAATATTTATGATGGTGACCACTTTTGTTGGTCTGGTCATTATATCTACTTTGATCGGTTTGATTTCTAATGGTATCCTAGAGAAAATGGACGAACTACGAAAAGGTCGTTCTTTTGTCATTGAGCATGACCATCTATTAATTCTCGGCTGGTCATCAAAGATTTTTACAATTATCTCTGAGCTTGTCATCGCCAATGAAAACCAGAAAAGAGGCGTAATCGTCATCCTTGCAGATATGGACAAGGTAGAAATGGAAGACGAGATCCGCGATAAGGTAGGAAAGACGGCAAATACGGTGGTGATCTGTCGAACAGGTAACCCGATCGATGTCCATGATTTATACATCGCCAATCCATTTGAAACCAAGTCTATCATTATTCTGGATAAGGACAATGAAAATTCTGATTCTCAAATCATAAAGACGCTCGTGGCCATCGTTACCAACCCAGAACGTAGAAGTGAACCATACCACATCACCGCGGAGATAGAAAGCAAGAAAAATTTCGATGTCGCCAAAATGGTGGGTGGAGATGAAGTAGAACTCATCTTATCTGACGAAATCATTTCCCGAATCATGGTTCAGACAAGTAGGCAATCAGGGCTTAGTGTCGTCTACATCGAGTTAATGGATTTCGGTGGAGATGAGATTTATTTCGCAAGCCAAGAAGAGATCATTGGTCACACTTTCAGGGACGTTCTATTTATGTATGAAGACTCGTGCATCATGGGGCTTCAATATGCTGATGACTCCGTCGAAATCAACCCTCCAATGAATACGGTGTTGAAAGAAGGTGATCGCGTAATCGGTATAACTGAAGATGATGACACACTCGTTGTCAACTCGACGATAGTCCCCACTATTATGGAGAGCAACATTGTCTACACGGAACCTGAAGAGATGCATCCCGAAAAAATCCTGATCGTTGGTTGGAACAAACGGGCCCAGTACATTATTAAGGAATTAGATTACTATGTCGCGAAAGGATCGATTGTTCGTATTGTTTCGAAATTTGACGATCCGCTCAAAACAATAAATAAGCTTAAGAAAGAGGTTAAGAACATTATCATAGAATTTGAGGTGAATGACACCACAGACAGAGATGTTCTCGTTAAAATGGACCTCAATCAATACAACTACCTGATTTTGTTGTGCTACCAGAACTATTTCCCTATTCAGGAAGCTGATGCACAAACGTTAATCACTCTTCTTCATGTACGTAACCTTACTGAAAATCACGCGACCAAGATTAAGATCGTCAGTGAGATGCTTGATATCAAAAACAGAATCCTAGCAGATATCACAAGTGCAGATGATTTCATCGTTAGTGACAAGCTCATCAGCTTACTGATGAGTCAGGTAAGTGAGAATAAATTCCTGATGCGGGTGTTTGAAGATTTATTTGACGCTGATGGCTCAGAAATCTATATAAAACCTGCGAGAGAATATGTGAAGGTTGGTATCCCTATCAACTTTTACACGGTACTCGAATCTGCCGCGCGTAAAAATGAAGTGGCTATAGGCTATCGAGTAAGTGCTGAAGCGAAAACGCCAGACAATTACGGAGTGTATGTCAACCCGAAGAAAAGCGACGAGTTTTCTCTTTCCGACAATGACATGGTTATCGTACTTTCAGAAGACTAGGCTTCTACACTTAGCGCAAGTCTAATTTGCTTTAGTGCTCGCTTTCTGTGAATCTTCTGGCTATGTCGCTTAGGACCTCTATGCTTTAGGTAATTCAACACGTGTGCTTTCTCTTCTTGGTCCAAATCTTTCAACTGACTAAGAATTTGGTTTTCAATGGTAACAGTATTCATAACATTGGGTGGTTTGATTAAAACTACTGTTTTCATATTATCAAACGGTTACACAGCAGTATTTGTTAGATTCAGTGTATGTTCGGTGCTTTGACCTCTTTCAAAATACACTGTAAAGAACCTGCTATAATGCAAAAAAAAGCCTAATTTGATGCTAATCAAATAGTAACATTAACCCCAAAATAATCTAGAGTAATGGCCAAATACCAACAACAAATTGAGGCATTCATGGATAAGGTTGCCTCGAAAAATGCTCATGAGCACGAGTTTTTACAAGCCGTTCGAGAAGTCGTACAGACAATAATCCCTTTCATAGAAGAAAACCCACAATACAAAAAGGGTAATCTATTAGAGCGGATTGTCGAGCCGGAACGGGTGATTATTTTTAGGGTTCCTTGGGTAGACGATCTAGGCGAGTTCCAGGTCAACCGTGGGTTTAGGGTTCAAATGAATAGCGCATTAGGGCCATACAAAGGTGGGTTAAGGTTTCACCCTACTGTGACATTAAGTGTTCTAAAGTTTCTTGCGTTTGAGCAAGTACTAAAAAACAGCCTGACTACGCTTCCGCTTGGAGGCGGAAAAGGAGGTGCCGACTTCAATCCGAAAGGAAAATCAGAAGGTGAAGTGATGCGCTTCTGTCAGAGTTTCATGACAGAGCTCTCAAAGCATATCAATGCTGAGACAGATGTCCCTGCTGGTGACATAGGAGTAGGAGGCCGCGAAATTGGCTACCTGTTCGGTCAATATAAACGACTCGCTAACGAATTTACCGGTGTATTGACAGGTAAAGGTCTGAGTTTTGGAGGAAGCCTAATCCGTACCGAAGCAACAGGCTATGGGCTCGTATACTTTGCAGACGAAATGGTCAAAGAATCAGGAGACAGCCTCGCAAACAAAGTCTGTGCTGTTTCAGGAAGTGGTAACGTAGCTCAATACGCCATTGAAAAACTTCTACACCTTGGTGCAAAACCAGTTACCGTATCTGATTCAGGTGGTTGCATACATGATGCTGACGGAATTGACGAAGAGAAGTTGGCTTTTATCAAGGAACTCAAAAATGTCAAAAGAGGACGAATTAGTGAGTACTGCGACCAATACCCAAATGCTGTATTCCATGAAGCAACAACACCCTGGCATCTCAAAGTGGACTTCGCGTTTCCATGTGCTACTCAGAATGAATTGCCGCTAGAAGACATGAAAACGCTGATTGCAAATGGCTGTAAAGGGGTTTTTGAAGGCGCTAATATGCCTACTACAGAGCCCGCTTACGAACTGATAAAGGAACACAAGCTATTGTTCTCCCCAGGTAAAGCAAGTAACGCTGGTGGTGTTGCCACTTCCGGCCTCGAGATGTCACAGAATGCGCAAAGGTTATCTTGGACAAGTGATGAAGTGGATCATAAGTTAAAAATCATTATGAAGTCTATTCATAAAAACTGTGTTGATCACGGAAAAGAGTCTGACGGTTACATTGACTATGTAAAGGGTGCTAATATTGCAGGGTTTGTGAAAATAGCCGCCGCTATGAATGCACAAGGACACGTCTGATTTAGCAAAATGAAACCTCTTTTATTATTGCTCCTGCTAACTACAGGGGCATTATTCCCTCGTTGTCAACCCAGTAATCGAAATACTGATCAACCACAGCTAAAAATTGCACTCGGTTCCTGTAATCGGACTGATTTACCACAGGTCCTGTGGGATCCAATTGTTGCCAATGACCCTGATGTCTTTGTGTGGTTAGGCGATATCGTCTACGGGGATACGCATGACATGTCAGCACTGAAGAGTCGTTACACTAAGCTGTCTAATGAGCCCGGATATCAAGCGCTGGTTCATCAATCAGATTCTGTGATTGGCATCTGGGATGATCATGATTACGGCTGGAATGACGCTGGAAAAAACTACTCGAAGAAAGACAGCTCCAAAATAATCCTTGCCAATTTCCTAAATATCGAAGCCAAAGACCCCATAATGAGTCGAAATGGCATCTATTCAAGTCATACATTTGGCTCTGCTCCTATCAGTACAAAGATTATCCTTCTGGATGCTCGGTACTTTAGAGATACTCTCATACATAGCTCTGACCCTAGTAAAAGATATGAGGCAAACCTGAGCGGTGACATTCTAGGAGAACCGCAATGGGCCTGGCTAGAAGCAGAGTTATCGAACAGTTCTGCAGATATTCATCTAATTGGTAGCGGAATTCAATATTTACCCGAGGAGCATGGCTGGGAAAAATGGGCTAATTTCCCAAAAAGCAGGAGTCGGTTCTTAGACCTTCTCTTAGAGTATCAACCAAAAAACGCAGTCCTACTGAGTGGCGATCGTCACATCGCTGAATTATCACGAATGGATTTATCTGAGAGTTATTCAATCACTGAGTTGACTTCCTCAGGATTAACCCACACTTGGTCTCAGATGTTCGACGAGTCTAATAAGTATCGAGTAGGAGATCTCATCGCCCAATTGAACTTTGGAGTAATTACCATTTCCCCTGACAAAATCTTACTAGAAGTAAGAGGAGAACAAGACACTTTATATAAAAGTCATGTGATCCCTATTCATTAGTAAGTATCGAAAAGTATATTTGTAAAAAAGACGATAATTATGGCAATGCTCGGACTAATATTGGTGCTCTTCTTTCTTGCGATTTTGAGCCCAACTGTATTTCCCAACAGTAAAGTAAGTAAGCACAACAAAGACCAAGTCTAAAAATTAATCTAGAGACTGGTTTGATTTAGAAGGCTATATCTATAAAATTTACTGATAAAAAGGGCTTTCAAGTCAGAATAACTTGGCGTTAATGCCTCTTGGCACACGCGAAACATGACAGTTATTCACTATCGTGATTATTTCAGAATATTGGGTTTTACTTTTTGTCCTTTTCTGCAGACTTCTTCGCATCAATAAGCGAAATAGCAGTAACAAACCCAATAAGGATCACAACTATGTTTACGAATAAATCTACTCCGTCAGTAACGGCTGGGTTTAGAAAGTTCATATTTCAAAGATTTAGATGCGAATATAATTCAAAGACCATACTCTATTGAATGTAAATCGACTAATTCTTATGCAATCGCCTCAATTAATGCCTTTTTTAGCTTTAGCACATCCTTTGCGTCATTGTATACACTAGGAGCCACCCGAATTGCATCGCCTCGAAAGGACACATTTACTCTGTGCTTATTCAGAGATTTCTTTACCGCATCACCATTTGCACCTTTGGCCAGCCTGATTCCGAACAGGTGATGTGCTCTTTCATTTTCCTCTGCAATCAAATAGCCTGCTTCTTGCAACTGTAGAATCGTCTCCTTCATCAACAGGTGTACATACGCCTGTGATTTCGCTGGGTCCCATTGGATAATTTGTTTCATCGCGGTATTGAGCATCGGCAACAAGATGAAGTTACTGTGCTCTCCCACTTCATAACGTAACGCTCCCTCGTGATAATCCTCAGTATAAGTCACCAGGCCACCAAAATCCTCACTGCCTTTTCGATTAATCCAGTTCTGTTCAATTGGATTTCCGTCATCAAACATCTCGCCGTAATATGCCATGCCTAAACCGTATGGACCAAAGAGCCATTTATAACCCGCCACCACCACAGCATCAGCACCAACCTCCTGATTGTCGTAAGGAAGAGCCCCTACGGACTGAGTCCCATCTATTATCAAAGCGGCTCCTGCTTTCGTTGCGGCTTCCCTTATTACCTTCAGATCAAAAATAGCACCGTCGACCCAGTGCACATGACCTATCGCTACTGCTGCCGTCTTATCGTTAATTGCCTGCAAAATGCTCTCCGTCCAAGATTGTCCTTCTCTCTTTTTAGCCATATTAAGACTGTACCCTTTCCACGGGTAAACGTTACTCGGAAACTGCGCTTCTGCAACGACTACATTTCCCTTCTTTCTTGGCAAATTAGCAGCGACATTAGCCATGGCATAAGACACGGAGGGAATTATTACGTTGCGGTTATTGTCCGAGACCCCAACAATTTTACTGAAGTATTGTCTCGCCAAGTTCCCTTGGTCAAAGAAGTCAGAAGACTTGACTTTGTAAGGTCTTCTTTTCAACTCTATTCCCTGTCTACCTGCGTTTTCCACTTTTTTCATCATGGGAGACATGTATGCACAGTTCAGGTAAGCTATCTTTCTGGATAGCATGAATTTATCTCTTTGGCACTTCATATGAGTGAAACATTAATTATCGGACAATACTCTAAGCTAATAAAGATAGTAGCTAATCGCCAGATTAGGCAGGTAGACATCGGCCAGAACACTTATTGCTTGATCCGAATTGAACACAACTTCTTCCTGACAGAGAGACGGTGCCCGCATATGGATCAAAACCTTGTAGAGGGGGCAATAAATTTCGATGGACAAATTATCTGTCCGTGGCACTCTTATGCTTTTTCTTTACCTAAAGGGCAAGAAGCTGAGCACAGATGCCGAAATCTGAAATCTGTCCAACTTACGCTGGTAGACGATAATCTTGTTGTGGATTTGGTTAGCCTATTCTGAAAAACTTGACGACTCCCACTAGCCATTCGGCAATCTGACCAGCGAATTCGTTGCCCGCTCCTCTAGCGACGATATAGACAACAAACAGAAAGTATATACTAAGCAACAAAATGGCTTTTCCTCTGCCTATGTACCTTCCCCAAGTATAGATGATAACAGCAACGAAGGTCAGCAACCAAAGAAGTAAACGTAATTCACTACTTAGGTCTATCAACTCAGGAGGCATCTCAATCGGGCCTTTGATGATTGTGAAAATGAATAATGGAAAGCCCAATGCAAAACAGACGTCAAAAATGTTACTTCCCAAAGCATTGGATATAGCGTCATCATATTTTCCTTTTTGAGCATCCTTAATAGAAATAATCGTATCAGGAAACGAAGAAGCTGCAGACGCTAAAATCAAGGCAACAAACATTACTGGGATGTTTAGTCCGCTGAACTCTCCCAAAAAGGGAACTGTGTAAGTGTCTTTTCCGATCCATTCGCAAGCGATCACTAGTAAATAACAAACTGCGGCAATCGCCATGGTGGATGCAACTAGCAAATACCACGCCTTGCGACTGGTGATGTTTGTCTTACCAATAAAGACTCGCTCTAGATCTAAAGTAAATAAAGCTTTAAAAAATGGCTTATGTTGACGTTCGTCATCGTCAAAATCAGACTCCGTGATATGGCTCTCTTCGAGGAACTCATCCTTTTCTTTTTTGCTCATTGTGGTGAACATATAGACGATGTACACTACATAAATGAGCATTAAGATCAATCCATGATACCAGTGCAGTGAAGATCCACTGATTAATATAAGAAAGACAAACTCTGCAATTAATAGGGCAATCCCATCTCTCAATAACACCTTTTTTGATACTTCAATTCTTTTAGTAAGACCCATCGTTGTGACCGCAATCACCGATACCGCAGGAATTACCATTCCATTAAAAATTGCACTACCTGCGGTTGTTCCGATTCCTCCAGAAAAACCATCGGCATCCATTAAAATGAAAAGGAAGAAGAATGAAGTAAATAATTCGGGCATAGAGCTGGCAATTGCGTTAATCGATGCTCCCCTCACGCCCTCTGAAAGATTCCTCCCGACATATTCAGACGCAGTCATGAAACCATCTCCTGCTCGCCAGATTACAAGGCAGCATATAGTGATTAATAAAAGCGGTATTAAAATCCCCATCAGGCTTGATTTAGTTGGTATTTGTATTGAAATAACTCAATACGGCTCGAAATTAAGCATTTTGGCATTGCCAGCCTAATTATGCTTAAAAGTACGAAAACTCCACGCTTCAATACGGCTCCTTGACAATCAAAAAGCCCTAAACAAATATGCTTAGGGCTTTTTCCTGTAGTAACAGACTAAGTAGTTCTATTGTGTCTTTCTTCTAAAAGAGGCTTGCTGATCCCTCGTCTTAAGTAGAGGTAACCCTAGCGATGATTCTATTTCCTCATAGGACGGATAGTCGGTGCGACCAGCTCCCCAAAATTCCCCAGG
>JBLHTU010000050.1:0-20487 GCA_047627515.1 Cyclobacteriaceae bacterium
CCTGAATGAAGAATCAATTTATCCGTCGTCAGCATTTTCCCACCTTTCAGCCAATGCTTAACTTGCGTAAACCTTGAAACGCAATTTCATCGATATCTATACACGACAAAACTATCTCAAATGGATTGTGCTTGGACTCTCTGTGGTCATAGGGGGAGGGTCTGTCCTCTATACCAATCAGCTGATCAATGATATCAAAGAGAGAGAATACCGTGAGGTCAGCTTGTATGCGCGTTCGCTCGAGTACCTGGCTAAGGCCAATGACAGCGATGAATTGATTTTTATTCTTGATGAAGTCGTTCAGGCTAACTCTACCATTCCTGTCATTCTTGCCAATGAAAACCTTGAGCCAGAGTTCTATAAAAACCTCCCAGCAGCGGATGAATTGACCAAGGAACCAAGAGAAGTTTTTCTCCAGAGGAAAATCGTTGAGATGAATAAGACCCGTGAACCCGTGAAGGTAACTTTATTGGGTACTGATGGGGAGGTGATCGGAGTCAAGTACATCTATTACGAAAACTCCTACCTACTCACAAAGCTCAGATATTACCCGTATCTACAATTGTTGATCATCTCTGTTTTCGGCTTTGTGATCTTCGTGATCTTCAACTATTCCCGGGCGTCAGAACAGAATCGAGTGTGGGTGGGACTTGCCAAAGAAACAGCACATCAGCTCGGCACGCCACTGACTGCGCTGCTGGCTTGGATTGAGTATCTCAAATCTACGTATCCTGCTGATGAGCATGTAAAAGAGCTGGAAAAAGATATTAATAGGCTAGAAACAATAACAGCACGATTTAGTAGCATCGGAAGTGCGCAAAAGCTGGAATACTCCCTGCTAGAAGCCTTTCTAACGGAAAACGTAGAATATTTGAAACTGCGGATCTCGCAAAAGGTGAGGATTAATTTGCAGATAGATGCACCAGGTTTGACAGCACTGATCAATGCGGATTTGTTTTCATGGGTAGTCGAAAATTTGTTAAAAAACGCAGTGGATGCTATGGCTGGGGAAGGAACCATCACAGTCCAACTACACGCCTCCAAGACGAATCAATGCCTCATCGACATTTCTGATACAGGTAAAGGGATCAGTCGTAATAATATCAATCAAGTCTTCAAACCGGGTTTCACAACAAAGAAGCGGGGCTGGGGCTTGGGCCTGACTTTGGTCAAAAGAATTGTGGAGAACTATCATCAAGGAAAAATATACGTCCTTCGTACGGAGGTCAACAAAGGAACTACCTTTAGAATCCAATTAACACAAACTGTAAGTCAATGAGCGAGGATATTTCACTTTTAGCATCAGCCGAGCTGAAAGCTGTCTATTTGGGCAGAGTAAACGAAGAGGGGTACTATAAAAATGATGTGCTCCAGACCTTAGATGAAGATCTAGCTGACATATTGACGACCTTTTTTCTCAAGCCTATCAAGCCGGGTTTTTCTTATACGTTTGATCATGAAATAGACCTTAAGTACAACGCGGCATTTGTAGCTTGTCAGGAGATATTTGCCAACGAGGAGGTTTTTCTCGATCAGTCTCAGCAGCTGCTCAAGTTGCTTTATTCTGTATCCGAAAATCAAAATATCATCCCAGGGGAGTTTTACACAGCCTACTTTGAGCGCGTATATTTTGAAGGAAGATATGTCAAGGCTGTTGGCGTTTTCAAGTCGGAGTCCAAAGATCCTTTTTTGACAATAGGAGAAGGCAAATCTTCACTCACGATGGAGCACCAGTCAGGTATTAGTATTCACAATATCCACAAAGGCGCGCTCATTTATGACATGCCAGATGAAGTGGGTTATCAACTGACCATATTCGATAAAAACAGCATTCAACAACCCGCAAGATTCTGGGTACATGATTTTCTAAATGTAAAGCCATTGCAGGATGAGTATTTCCAAACAGATTCAGTACTGAAGCTTTGTAAGGATTTTGTGAAGAAAGGGAGTCGTGAAATGGATGGCGTTGACAAAGCGGATCTCATGAATCGAACGATGGATTATTTTCAGACAAATGAGACGTTTCATTTGCCGGCCTTTGAGGCGGAGGTTTTGAAGGACGAAGACGTCATGCGGAATTTTTATGAGCATCGCGAAAAGTTCGTGGCTCAGTCAGGTCAGGAAGAACTAGAAGAATCATTTGAAATTTCCGCGCCAGCATTTGAGAAAGCCAAGCGATATGTTCGGTCCGTCATCAAGCTTGATAAGAACTTTCATGTATACGTCCATGGAGGCAGAGAGATGATAGAGCGTGGGTATGATGAAGCCAAAGGCCAGCACTACTACAAATTGTTTTTTAATGAAGAGCAGAATTAGTTGTAGGAGGTAGTGGGTTCTTCTAATAAACTTCTTTTGATTGTTATTTTCTGTATGCTACTGATCAGTTCGCATGAGTTGATAAGTCAATCACAACAGATAAGCATGAAGCTGGTTTCCAGCAAAGCGTATATTGTCGGCACGACCAATGTTAATCGGTTTCATTGTGATTTGGAGACGAGTATCAATAGTCAGCTGGAGGTCATGACGACTAGTCACGGTGATACGCTCAGCTTAGACGGACTAACGTTAGTTTTTCCGATCGCACAGTTTGACTGCGGGATGGTACTGATGACTCAGGATTTTCGTTCTTTTTTGCAGGCAGATCAATTTCCTGAGCTGATCATTGATATTCAATATATGATCATCAATCGGTCTGAGTCATTGATGGAGAAAGTGAGTATTGTAGCGGATGTTTCTATTCAGCTGTCTGGACAGCTAAAGACGCACCAGATCAGAAGAGGGTACGTGATGGAAATGCCAGACGACGAGATCAGGTTTGTAGGAGAAGATTACGTGCGATTCACTGATTTTGAGCTAATACCGCCGACTAAATTTTTTGGCACGATCCGAGTCCAGGATGAATTGGAGATTGCTTTTGATGTGGTGCTGGGTCTCAGATAATCGCATAAAAAAAGGGGTAGCATAGCTAACCCTTTTTTCTAGATATTTCATCTTGTTGAATTAGAAACCAATAGTTGCTTCTATCACCATTCCGTTAAATTCTGCTCCTTGTAATTTTGTGCCTGTTACGCCAGCACCATCATACGTTGATGTTACGTACTCTATTTTTGCGAGCACATTTTTGGTTAAGAAAAAGCCTCCGCCGACATTGATTCTACTGATGTCAAGTGTTTCTGATGCATCATTCTGCTCACCTGACACTGAATTGAATCTACCACCAAGGTAGAACTGCTCCGTGCCACCGAATCGGTACAGTGCTTCTGCTCCTAGATGTGTAAAGCCACCACCGACTGCATCATCACCATTGTTAGCAACTTCAAAGACTCCGAAGAATTCAAGACCTTTGAACTTCACAAAAGGGTTGATCATCACAGATGTTTGATAAGAATAGTTAGTGTTGAATCTTGGCTCAAAATCACTTTGTCTTGATTCCGTGATACCATTTAACACCTCATAATATCGTGACCCTGCTCTGTCACCGCTGTAGAGATAGTCTCTGGTTCCTTTGTCTGAACTGCTGTACAGTGAACCTGTTATTCTTACTCTCAAATCCTCATTGATTTGACTGTCATATCCCAGTTTGGCATAGAATGCAAATCCATCATCGCCAGGTTGCGGCGTCTGATTTAATCGACCGTTTGACAAACCAAGCACACCTAGGATGCCATTAGATTGTACGGTCACCTCAGCAAATGGCTCTGTGGTAAATGAATCCATGATATAGTTGCCTACAAAAGGATTAAATATGGTTCGGGAATTATCAGATCTTCTGAAATGTGTATCACCATAATTGATATCATCCATACCGAATCGGATCGTTGCGACATTCATAAAGCCGCTCAAGAATCCATCAGTAACAAAATTTAGGTTGTCCATTTGAATATAACCCCCCTTGACCCACGCTTCAGAGTGATGTCTAGAACTAAGGTAAGTACGCAAATGCAATCTTAGTCCATCTGCTAATTGAGCATCAAGATTTAAATTTGCAGATGGGAGAGCAAAGTTATTGGAGAGCTCTACTAGGGTATCACCTACAAGATCATTGCTTTGACTAAGACCCTGAAAGAGTATGGAGAAGTCTCCACCTACCCGTACTGTAAAACCCGTAAACTCAACATCGTTGGTTTTCGAAGTTTCAAAGACGTTTAGTCCGTCCTTGTCATTTGTTCGAAAGAATTGTAGCTCAGGTTGTTGCGCATATGATGCTAGTGAACTCAGCACAAAGAAGGCTGCAAGCATGTGAATTATTATGTTTTTATTTTTCATGGTAATATGATTTAATTATGAAATAGCTAATTATTTGTTGAATTTGATTTGATATGAAATGATAATGTCTTTGCCTGTTGTCAGGGTGCCAAACATCGCTGTTGGTGGTTCAATATTGTAGTTTTGCATATCCACAGGAACTGATCCTGATATCGACCAGCCGTTTCCTTCCTGCTTTGCCATTGCACTCATCTCTATTGTCTGTGTTTGTCCGTTAATCGTGAGAAGAAGTGAGCCCGTCACTTCATTATTGTTGATGGTAATAGTTTCACCACTAAAAGTGATGTTGGGGTATTGTTTTTCATTAAGTGCGTTGTAGGTTTTATCATCCATAATGGATTTGCCAGATTTGATAGATTTGATTTCAATAGATCCTGATAGTCCATTAAATCCGTCTTCTGTTTTAGTGGCTTGTATCTTAAAATTTTCCACTTTTGACTGCCAATCATGCAGAGAAGAAGTGCCTGCGATGACCATTTTACTTTGTGATAAGTCCACTGTCATTGTTTGTCCGAAGAGCAGAAGTGGCAATAGTGCAATGAGTGTAATAAGTGTTCGTTTGTCTGTCATTTTTGTAACTTTTGTTACACGAAGGTAGGTTGAGTGGGAGAGCAGATGTTATGACAATGGTCAGTAGCTATAATGACTTAGCACTGTGTCAAAGGCGGAAAACATGACACAGATCAGCGTATTGCGATCGCGGAGTAAATAATTGCAAGTGTCGATAAAAAACGATCTAATCTGTAACGATAAAGGAAGCGGGGAACTAAAATTAATTTGACAGCATTAGAGCAACTACAAATAAATTGATGTCGGATTTTTCGTCTCTATTTATTACCTTAACCATACGGTACAACTATAATTAACACATGGAAACAATTACAATCGAAGAACAAATCAAGCAGTACGAAGGACAACTAACAGGCGACATGTTTGCCGATATGGAGATCAAAGACAAGATCCATAACCTGAAAATGCAACAGAAAGGGATCAAACCCGAGAACCAGCAGATTGACTGCGTAGGTTGCGGCAGCTAATTCATTCTAGCATATATAACACCACCCCGTCGACTCGGGGTTTTTTTATGTCTTTTCGGAAACGATCTAGTTATTTCTTTGTCCTTGAGGCGTAACAGATGAAAATACGATGTTAGCGAAGAACCTACTCCCGATTTTACTTTCCTGCCTTTTTTATGCTCAGTCACTGCATTCCCAAGATTTTGTAAGAGACTCTTTACAGGCTGAGTACGATTATATTGCCGATTTTGGCTCCAAAGGGCAGGCAAACTGGGCGATTGTGAAGAAAGATAATATTTATGGATTTATAGACCGTACCGGAGCGCTAGTGGTGCGACCGCGATATGACCGTATCTGGGAGTTTGGTGATTTTGGGACAAGTTGGGCTAGGGTTTGCTACGAAGGGCGTTTCGGGTTTATTGATCGCGATGGTATTGAGGTTGTTCAGCCAGTATATGACCAGGTTTATCCGTATGGTTCTCGTTCTGCTTCTTGGGCGATGGTGTCTAAAAATGGATTGTACGGGTTTATCGATAGGCAAGGTCTTGAAGTCGTTCCGGTAGCTTTTGATAACATCTCGACCTTTGGTTCAAAAAACATTTCTTGGGCGCTTGTTGAGGTCAACGGGCGCTATGGCTTCATTGATAGGTCAGGCAAGCTCGTTGTAGAGCCTATCTATGAGTCTGTTGGATCTTTCGGAAGTTTTAGCCCTGACTGGGCCAAAGTAAAATTTAACGGCCTGTACGGCTTCATAGACCGCGAGGGCAAGGAGGTAATCTCTCCAGTTTATGAGTCCGTGTCGAACTTCGGCGGTTACAATAGCCCGTGGGCTAGAATTGAAAGGAATGGTCAGTATGGTTTTATAGATAGGCTAGGTCAGGAAATTGTCAAGCCTATATTCGAATCGGTTGGCTCTTTTGGAAGTTACCATGATGCATGGGCCAGAATTGAGCAAAATGGCAAGTATGGATTTATTGATAGGCAAGGGATAATTATTGTAGCTCCAGTTTACGATCAGATCTATTCTTTTGGTGCAAACCGCTCTGGTTGGGCAAAGGTCCGGAAGGATCAGAGATACGGATTTATTGATCGAAATGGGAGAGAGATACTACCTACTATTTATGATAACATCAGTAATTTCCGACACAATAGTAACCTATGGGCAAAGCTTGAGCAAAATGGTCAGTATGGATTTTTAGATAAGTCAGGAGTGGTAGTGGTACCGGCATTACTCAATGATTTTCGGTCAGATGGCATGCGAGATTTTTCGGATCTTTTTCCGTCCAGGGGTCAGCATTTACCTGATCTCGGTGCTGTAAAAAAGTACTTAGTAAGTGAGTTCGTTGCCGGTTATGCAGTGATCAAGCACCGTAAGACACAAAAATTAGGGGTGATAGACACCAATTATAAACTGATAGTACCAGTGGAGCAAGAGACCATCCTTATGGATGATCAAGGCAATGTTCATATATGGTGATCTACTTGTCTGGAGAAAAATAGGCTTTCATTGGTTTAAAATAGTGGTCCTCCCAGCCCGCCTTGTAATGTGCATCGGCAGCTGTAAGTTGGCTGTGATGAATGGTTAAAACTGTGCCTGCATTCGTCTGCTCAAACGAAAATTCCACTACTGAAAACTCCTGTTCATCCAGAAAATCGCTGGTTTTCCATGTCTGCTTTATGTAAGAATGTGGGCGAAGCTCTAGATTTTTCCCCCAGATGTATCCATCCCAAGTTTTGAAAGTGCTACCAACCTCATTAGATATGGAAGCTTTTCCACCTGTCATTGCTGCGTGCAGATCGCTATTCAAAAAGGTCTCATAGACTTTGTCAACTGCAGCGGGTAGAATAGTAGAACAAGTAAATTCCATCTCTTTTTGATGGAGAAGGTAATTAAAATCGGCAACTTAAGCAGTGGTCAGAACCTTCTGGAGTGTGCTATTAAGCTGTTCGATCGACGTGTAACCACTTGCGAGCATTGTATATTGATCACCTTGCTTAAGGACAGTAGCTGGGAACCCACGAACGCCAGCTTTTTGTACCCAGTCAAACTCGTTCACGGTGATGTCAAGAATTTCTTTACTCTCATAAGCTGAAAAGAATGCTTGCTCAGACACATCAAATTGAGCAAGAAGGGAGGCGTATGTACTGTCAAGGTTATAGTCTCTTCCAAGTCCGTAATGAGCATATTGTAATGCTTTTACGAAAGTCATGGACTGATCTGGCTTGATTGAGCGAAAGGCAACGACTGCTCGACATGGAGGCTCAGAGTTCATAATCACCTCTTGAGAGGATAAGATCACCTCAAGGTACGTTTGAGTAACCTTGCATCCAGTAGTTTGCTCAAGCCTCGGAATCGCTCCAGATATGTAATCATACATTTTTGCAGCCGGACCGATTCGATCTCCGGTCACCATACCACCAACGATAGGGACAAAGTCCAAGTTCTCACTATGCGCTTTGTAGAAGTCATAGATTGTTTGACTAAACCCATAGCACCACCCGCAAAGTGGGTCGAAGATATAGAGAATCTGGTCTTTCATAGAGATGTTTTACCGGCCGGGATAGTAAGGGTTATCAAATGTCTGGATTTCTTCTAACGTCAGAATATTCTTGTCTTTGATTGTGACATCAGTCCCGATTTCAATAGCTTTTGATTTCCAGCTGTCGTGAAATTTTGAAGGTCTTATTTGCTTGATCGGAATATCGTTTGTCACCAAAAGATAAGCAACCAACTGTAAGTCTCTGGTGCTGACACTGTCTCCAAAAAAGAGTGAGTTAGATTCGTAGTTAGTGACTCTGGAGGATACAGGACGCTCATGGAGATAAAAGCTCATGGATTCTAAAATAGATACTTTACCACTGTCTGGGACATGTTTGTAATACCTTACTACTACATCAGTTCGGTTCGTATTGGCTGGTAGCTGGAGCATAATATCTTCTTGATAAGACGCCATGATTCGCTCAAAGTAGTCACTGAGAGACTCTTCCTCGTTTGTTCTGACCATTAAATCAGAGGCTCTTTGTTCTGATTCTTTCGAATCTACGACTTGATCCTCATCTACAGAACCATAACTGCTGCTTGCCTCTGTGGATGTTTCTATTGCGCCGTAACTTGATGTTTGTATACGTGGAGCATGTCCTGTATTCTTGGCTTGTTCTAGGGCCGTTTTGACAGTTTTATCCGCATTGTAGTGGTGATCTTCACGATATGAGGGAATATCGAGGATAAACTGCATCACATACATGATAGCGATGGTCATAAATGTAACGACACCAGCGAAGATTGTCTCCTTGCTGGAATAAGGACTGTTCTTGGGGTTTGCCATAACTGCAAAAGTATACGGAATAGATAACAAAAAAGAAGACTATCGTTTAGGATAGTCTTCTTTTTAACTTGTAAGTACTTGGTAATAAGCTGACTGTTGGTTTTTAACTGTCAGGCGACACTACTTTTCTTGCTAAAATCTAATGCAATCGGCGTTGCAATAAATACCGATGAGTAAGTTCCGATGATGATACCTATCAAGAATGCGAATGAAAATCCTAGTAACACTTCACCTCCAAATAAGAACAACACGAGTACTACAATCAGTGTAGTAGCAGAGGTGATCAACGTTCTACTGATCGTATTGTTAAGAGACTCATTGTAGACAGTCTGAAGCTCAGAGCCGGATTTAATGCCAGTATTTTCTCTAATTCGATCAAACACAACCACTGTATCATTGATAGAATAACCGATGATTGACAAGATGGCACCGACAAAAATCTGATCTACTTCCAATGAAATCCCGAACAGATTCGCAATCGCAAAGGCAGACAATACGAAAAGTGTATCGTGAAATAGTGCGACAATTGCACCTAGTCCAAATTGCCATTTACGGAACCTTAACAAAATGTATAAAAAGATCGCAATAAGTGCGAAAACAGCGGACTGCAAGGATGAGTTTTTGATATCATCTGCAATCGTGGCGCCGACTTTCGAGGAACTAACTATTGAAAATTGATCGTCAGTCATGCCTTCTGCGTCTTTAGTTACTTGCTTGCCAGTTACAGAGGTCAATCCGCTTATTAGCGCTGCTTGTACTGCAGCATCAGCTTCATCGGTTTCGTCATCGATTCGATAACTCGTCGTGATTTTGATTGCATTGTTAGACCCATACGTTTTCACCTCAGTGCCTTGGTTCTCGAAGGCATTATTGATGCCAGCTTCGATGCTAGAGGGAGACATTTCTTCATTAAAGGCTACCACGTAAGATCGACCTCCTTTGAAATCAACTCCTAGTGTCAATCCCTTAATCAGCATAGCTACGATACCGATGGTAATGAACGTCCCTGAGAATATGTAGGCTAGCTTTCTTTTACTTAAGAAGTCAAATTTCGAGTTGATAAACGCATTTCGCGAAAATGCATTGGCAAAAGTAATTTTAGACTGATCACCTTTCTTAGAGAATGCTTCGACGATCACTCTAGTGATAAAAACTGCACTAAAGAATGAGCAAACAATACCAATGATAAGTGTGATTGCAAATCCTTTTACAGGTCCTTGACCAAGTGTGTACAATATGATACCGGTAATCAGTGTTGTGACGTTCGCATCAATAATTGAAGAGTAGGCTTTTTGATAACCAGCAGAAATTGCCTGCTTAATTCCGGCACCATTTCTCAATTCTTCTTTGATTCTTTCAAAAATCAACACATTGGCATCAATGGACATACCGATGGTCAATACAATACCAGCAATACCAGGTAAGGTCAATGAAGCACTTAACTGCGCAAGAATTCCTAAGATGAAGAATACATTGAAAAACAAAGCCACATTCGCAATCATTCCACCTTTTGCATAATAGGCTATCATGAAAAATATTACAATGACTAAGCCGATCACAATCGAGTTGATTCCTTGCTGCTGTGCTTCTTTACCAAGCGTCGGTCCGATGACCACATCTTCTACAATTGTGGTAGGAGCAGGCAGTGCACCTGCCTTCAGGATGTTTGCCAGATCTTGTGCTTCATCAATCGTAAAGTTTCCTGAGATAGATGAGTTGCCATTAGGGATTTCACCATTTACATTAGGAGCAGAATAGACATAATTATCTAATACGATAGCGATCCTTCTGTTTACATTGGCAGCTGTCAGTTTCTTCCAGAGTTTAGCTCCTTGTGCATTCATCTGCATTGAGATTGCTGGTCTAGCTCTCTCATCTAAGTCCTGCCTTGCATCGATGATTACCTCACCTGTCAAAGGAGCTCTTCCTGAGCGAGACATTTTGATCGCATAAAGCTCAAGGTACTCATCTGTGTTAAGTTCATCCTGCTGATCGAATGGCTTTACTAACCAAAGGAATTTCATCGTAGAAGGAATTACTGCCTGGACACTCTCCATTGCTAAGACACGATTAATCTGTGATGTGTCTTTTACTGAATAGATTAGACCTCCACCCAGTTTGATCAGATCAAGGAGTGGGGAAACATTGATGTTACTTATTGAATCTAAGTTGCTTAAGCTAGTGCTGTCTGAAGCGACAGTAGAACTATCCCCATCATCTTCGTTTAGTAGGGAAGATAAATCTTCTAGTGCATTTACTGTCTGAGCTTGCTTTTGCTCTGGTGTAAAATCCTTCTGCAGTATCGCAACCGCTTGGCGATCCATCTCCTGCAAATAAGGACTGATTTCGTTAAGATCGTACACTTCCCAGAATTCTAGTTTGGCGACTCCTTGCAGTAGTTTCCTAACTCTTACAGGGTTATCTACACCGGGCAGTTCGATCTGGATACGTCCAGTTCCTTGTAATCTTTGAATGTTTGGTTGTGACGTACCAAACCTATCAATCCTTGTTCTTAAGATTTGAAAAGAGCGATCGATTGCACTTTCTACCTCGCCATTGATAAGATCAAGCACTTCCTCATCCGTAGAGCTAAGACTTAATCTACCTCTGTTGGATGCGTTTGAAAAGATGTAGGCCAATGACTTATCTGGAGAAGCTTCTTTGAAAACTCGATAAAACTCATCAACAAAGCTCAGCTGGGTACCACGGATATTAGCTTTCGCAGTAGTTAGAGCAGCCATAAAATCTGCATCCTGGTTGTTTCCACTGATCCCTTTTAAGATATCTACCGGAGATACTTCTAGCGTTACATGCATTCCGCCTTGCAAGTCAAGACCTAAGTTGAGCTCAGTTTCCTTGATTTCTTGGTAGGTAAAATCTAGACCAAGAAGGTTGTAAACAGGCTCGTTCCAGACTGAATCTAGGTAACGCTGCTTTGCAAGTATATCTGTTCCTGTCTCTGTTTTTGCGGCTTCGGTAGCATCTTCTTGAATGCCCCTTGCAATGAAAGTGAAAGACAAGTAATAGACGCAAAGTAGAGAAATTAGTAGGGTCATAAAGACCACAAATCCCTTATTTTTCATAAGAATACGGTTTATTGAATTTTAATAAATGTGAATTGGAGTGGGCAGAGCCCTATGTGCAGTAGTCTTGACTTGACTAGGGTGCGTTCATCGAAATAATTCGACGAAGTAGTATTTTAAAGCCTTTAGAGTCACTCATAAAAAAACCGCTGATATAATCATCAGGCCAGTTTTTAGCTATTTGAACAGTGCATGTTTGAATTAAAAAGCACTGAAAGCTGAGGTTAAGTTGAAAGGTTGATTGTATCGCTTCAGAAATAAATGTATTATTCTTGGCTGCTTCACCATCCTCAGTAGCGGTAGTTTCCTCAGCCAGATCACGGACTGAGCTCGCGGTGAGGTCCGTAACTGCAAGCGTTAGACTTAAAAAAATCAGACAAATGCTAACAAGTCTGAGAATACGAATGTCATTTGGTTGAGACATGGAAGCGCAAATGTATGTCAATTCTGAACAAAGTGTTATCTCACTTTAAAATTTGCTTCAGGTATATGGATAAGACTTCTAGTGCATTGTCAAATTTGTCCAAATTTGGAACAATGATGTCTGCCTCCTTTTTGCTTGGAGAAATGTATTTTGTGTAGGCAGGCATCACATGATGTTCAAATCTGTACAGTACATCAGACAGGTCATACCCTCGTTCGTTACCATCTCGTAGGATTCGTCTTTTGAGCATTAGATAATCGGGTGCGTCAACAAATATTTTCAAATCAAGGAGTTCATTGATTTGTTTGAAGTGAAAGGTGAAGATTCCTTCTACGATAATGACAGGTCTTGAAAGTATCTGAATCTGATTGGGGGGGGTATCTCGATGGTTAAAATTGTATTCTTCTATGATGATATCCTCACCATTTTTAAGCTTTTTGAGATCCTGGATAAACGATTCATGATCTATGGATGAAGGCAGATCAAAATTTTCAATACCGTTACTATCTTTCTCTTGTTTCTCGATAGGCAGGTAATAATTGTCCAGAGAAAAGACACTCACAGAATGGTCCGCGATAGTAGCAAGTAGCTTTTTCAAAAAAAACGTTTTTCCTGATCCGCTTCCTCCTGTAATCCCGATGATTTTTGGGTGATTCATGAGCTGGTAAACCTATTCTATTTTTTACTGCCTAAATATTGTTGAAGTTTCTGCATTGCTAGGGCTCGGTGAGAGATTTTATTCTTGACCGAAGAGGTCATTTGACCGAAAGTAAGGTCATAACCGTCAGGCATAAATATAGGGTCATAACCAAAACCCTCACCACCTACTTTTGTTTCTGTGATGCTTCCGCGAATGGCACCTTCAAAAGTGTGAACGGACCCATCGCTTTCGATAAAGCAAATAACAGTACGGAACTGAGCTGTACGATCATGTTGCTCGGAAAGCTGCTCAAGCAAAAGCGTCATGTTGCCCATTGAATCTTTTTGTGGACCGGCAAACCTTGCCGAATATACACCTGGTGCGCCATTTAAGGCCGACACTTCCAAGCCACTATCATCCGCAAAGCATGCTACTTGAAATCGATCGTATAGGTACTGCGCTTTGATCACGGCATTGTCTTCCAAGGTATTGCCCGTCTCAGGGATCTCTTCAGTCAGATTTAAGTCATGAAGACTTTTAACTGTATACCTATCGCCAACAATACTTTGGATCTCTTTTACCTTGTCGAGGTTATGTGATGCAAAGTAAAGTTCGCTCATCGCGGATCAATCGTCTTGACCGTGATCTCATAAAAGATGACACGAGCTACTGAAATATTAAGATTGGTTGTCGCTTGATCTGAGGGCAATAATATAACCACACGGTCACCTGGAACCATCTGCTTGAAAGAGGTGGCGATCGCTTCACTGAAGCCAGTTGCCGAGTTGGGTCCGTTGATATATTGAGCAGCAATCGGAACATAACGTAGACTCCACCCTGTTTCAGAATACGTGAAAGTAGGGGATTCAAGTGTATCGATGTTAGCCGTATCAGCTACGAAAGGAACGGTTGTAAGAAAAACACTACTATCCATAAAATAAGCAGTGTAGTCGAAAGTGACGATATCATTTTTCTTAATGGTCGGCACGGTGTCTTCACCATCAAAGAAAGTGAAATAACGAGCACCACTAGCTGTCGTATCAGGATCACTAAACCCATTGTCAGAAAGGAAATCATTGATTTCTTGAATGTCAAGAATCCGCTGCTCTGCAAATGTTCGAAGCGGAGGCGCAATGTCCGGCTGACAGGCGGAAATAATAAGCGTTGCGATAATGGCAAAAGTGAAGACGTTATTTTTCATCAGGGGGAGTCTATTGAATTTCAACTAATTCTACTTCAAACATCAACGGTGAAAAGGGAGGTATTCTTGCACCAGAGCCTCTACTTCCGTAGCCCATTTCTGCAGGAATGTATAAGACGCCAGACTCACCCACTCTTAAGTAGCCGATTCCTTCATCCCACCCAGCGATGACTTCACCTTGTCCTAGCGGGAACGTATAAGTTCCCTCATCGAAAACGCTACCATCTAGCAGCATTCCCTTGTATTTCACACTTACTCTTTGACCGGGTTCCGGATAAGCACCATTTGTTTTGTTATTGATCACGTACTGAAGTCCTGTTTCGCTTGCTTCAGCAGCAATCCCATTTTCAGATAAAAAATTTGTTAACTCCGCTCTGGCTTCCTCATAACCACCCGCATTCTTATTTTTCTCAAGGGAAGTCATGTAGTCTCTGTACTCAGGGATTGTCATTTGTTGACGTACTCGAATGTCTACAAGTACTAATACACTTTCACCGACGCTGTCGGGTACTGGTCTTTTGAAAGAGACTTCCCAAAGATCTTTAGTTGGAATTTCAGTGTAAATAGAGTCACCGACATGCAGTTCATTAAACACTTCCTGAATCAAACCATTCTGCTGGACTGTATTCATCGTATCGAATAGCATGTAAATCGGTTCGGCTTTAGCAGTCCGGACGATTTCTTGACCTAGATCTGTTCTGTAATAAGCTGACATGATCGTTACGTAGCCAGACTTTAGTTTGGTATCATCTTCTCCACGCTCAATAAAGGTGATTTTGAGGCCAGATTCTGTAACTGTTTCACTTTCAGTGGAACAGCCAACTATACAAACCGCGACCAATAGCACTAGTAATAGATTTTTCATGTTGAGGGAGAGCAATAGTGCTCTTTATATGTTTCGATTAGATTTTCGTATTTAATGATAGTCTCTTTCAGGCTAAGCTCAGACGCACCTCCTGATGCATACTTGTGACCTCCACCTGAGAAATTGTCTCCGGCAAAAGTATTGACTACATAGTCACCAACAGAGCGAAAGGATAATTTTACTTCGTCTCCTTTCTCAATAATGATGGTAGCCATAATAATGCCTTGAATGGATAGCGCAAAATTCACAATACCTTCTGTATCCCCAGACTTTAGTTGAAACCGGTTAGATTCCTCATCTGAGACTACGATGTAGGCAATTCCTAAGTCTTCACGCACGGTCAGCTTCTCAAGTAGCACATATCCTAGAAACCTTAATCTACTGACTGTATTCGTGTCGTAGATAGCACGGCTTACTCTGCTGACATCACATCCGTACTCGATGAGTGATGCCACGATCTTATGCACTTTTGAAGTGGTCGAGGGATGTTTGAAGGACCCAGTATCAGTCATAATGCCTGCATAGAGACAATTAGCTATGTCAGCTGTAATTTCTTCCTGACTATTCATCATAATGATCAAGTCAAAAATCAACTCAGCTGTGGCAGCAGCTTTTGTATCCCAAAGTTGATAGTCAGCAAAGTCGTCGGGATCTAAGTGATGATCGATCAATACTTTGATGGCGGGGCTATTTAGTACCATCGCTTCCATCTGTTTTAATCGATGGGTACTGGAAAAATCCAGACAGAAAAGTAATTCTGCTTCTTTGATGATTGTCTCTACGGTACTGGCCTTATTTTCATCGAAGCAGATGACTGTCTCTTGACCAGGCATCCAGTCCAAAAAATCTGGATAACCTGTAGGCGTGATCACCTGCACTTCATGCCCTCGCCCTGTTAACCAATGATAGAGTCCTAAGGAGGAACCTAATGCATCTGCGTCTGGGTTTGGGTGTGTGGTAATTACTATTTTTCTGGGATGATCCAGCTCCTCGAATACCTCCTGAATGGGCTTCATCTAGCCATTGCCTAATTTGTTAATCGCAAAAGTCCATAGATTATTGATAAATACAAAATCTTGGGCTATGTGGATTCTGGAATTAGAAGTATTAGTTTTGCGTTCCAATAAAGATTAATATCTAAAATAACCATAAGACAATGGCTGGGACAGCAACTTTTACCATGATCAAACCCGACGCATTTGGTGCGGGTAATTCTGGAGCGATCATCAAAATGATCGAAGAAGCAGGATTTAAAATTAATGCAGCAAAAGCGACACATTTGACGAAAGCAATTGCTGGTCAGTTCTACGCGGTACATAGCGAAAGACCTTTTTACAATGATTTAGTATCATATATGTCATCTGGTCCAATCATCGCAATGGTGCTTGAGAAAGAGAATGCAGTAGTAGATTTCAGAACCTTGATTGGGGCAACTAATCCTGCTGATGCGGCAGAAGGTACCATCAGAAAATTATTTGCTACATCTATTGAGGCGAATGCTGTGCACGGATCTGATTCGGACGAAAATGCTCTGATAGAAGGATCATTCTTCTTTTCTCAACTAGAGAGAGTTTAAAATAAGAACCTATATTTAGTAGGCAAGCCCCTTCATGAAGGGGCTTTTTTTATGCCTCGATGGAATCGGTAACGGACGAAATCCAGAAGTTATTGAATCCCTCACCGAGATGAAGCGTAATTTCCCTCAACTGTAAGAGTTCCAAAATTGCTAGAAAATTGTAGATAACTAGAATTTTTTCAGGCTTCTCAGAAACCAAATCGCTGAAGGAGACCCGTTGGTCTTTGCTCTTAAGTAACCTGGTAATAAGAAAATCTTTTTGTAGTTCGATGGTATATGGATACTGTACAACATGATGAATTGGTTTTTGCTTCTCTTGCTCGTACCTCTCCATCACACGCTCAAACACTCTCATCATCTTATAGAGGTCGAGATCTTGTAATTCCGATTCCACGTTGACATCCTCCGAAAGCATCTTTATTTCTGAAATTAGATTGCCACGGCGTTCCATATCTAATCTGTCAATCTCAAGCTGAGATAATTCTTCGATGACAGACTTATACTTCTTATACTCCAGTAAGTGCTTCACCAACTCATCCCTTGGATCGATCTCATTACCTTCTTCATCTAGGACTGGCCTTGGTAGCAACATCTTCGATTTTATACGCATCAAGGTTGCTGCAACGAGAATAAACTCACTCGCTACATCCACGTTGAGTTTTTCCAGATGATGTAGATAGTCTAGAAAATCTTTTGTGAGTTGAGCGATAGGAATATCGTAGATATCCAATTCATCTCTTTCGATAAAAAATAGCAACAGGTCGAATGGCCCTTCAAAAAGCTGTAGCCTTACTTCGAATTTTGCATTTATTTGTTCTGACTGTCCCACAACGCAAATATTAGGTGAATACTTGATAATGTAAAATCGGGTACTTTTGCTATACGTTTTTAACGATTAGAAACTTCTGGTAAACAATTAGATCAGATACACGTTTTTTTAGCATCTGTATAAAACATCAACCAATGCGCATTGAGCCCGGCACCCTTCTAGCGACTATCAACACTCCGGAGGATTTAAGAAAATTAGAGCAGCATCAGCTCGCTCAGGTTTGTGAAGAACTAAGAGACTACATTATTGATCATGTATCTGTCTATGGTGGCCACTTTGGTGCAAGCCTTGGTGTAGTTGAATTAACTACGGCAATACATTACGCCTTTAATACACCTAAGGATCAGTTGGTATGGGATGTAGGACATCAAGCCTATGGGCACAAAATACTGACAGGTAGGAGAGAGGATTTTCATACTAACAGGGTGTACGGAGGATTGTCTGGGTTCCCTAAGAGAAAAGAAAGTCCGTATGATACTTTTGGTGTCGGCCACTCTTCTACGTCGATTTCAGCTGCATTAGGCATGTCAGTTTACAACAACTATAAAGGAGAAGACACTCAGCACATCGCTGTGATAGGTGATGGCGCCATGACTGGAGGAATGGCCTTTGAGGCAATGAACCATGCAGGTGTGGCGAACGGAAATTTGTTGATCATTTTGAATGACAACTGCATGTCTATCGACCCAAATGTCGGCGCACTAAAGGATTATTTGACAGACATTACGACATCGCATACCTATAATAAACTGCGTGATGAGGTATGGAATGTATTGGGTAAAATCAGCAAGTTTGGGCCTAATGCACAAGACATCGTATCTAACATAGAAGGAAGTATTAAGTCGCTCTTGCTTAAGCAGAGCAATCTATTTGAATCATTGAACCTAAGATACTTTGGCCCAGTAGATGGCCATGATGTCAACCATCTGGTACATGTTCTCAATGATCTTAAAGATATCCCTGGACCAAAGATTCTACACTGTGTAACAGTAAAAGGGAAAGGATATAAACTAGCAGAAGAAAATCAAACCAAATGGCATGCGCCGGGCACTTTCGACAAAATGACGGGTGTGATCCATAGCAAGCCAGTGGAGAAGCCTCAGCCCCCTAAATATCAGCAAGTGTTTGGGGAGACGATCGTCGAACTGGCCAAGGCAGATGAAAAGATAATGGGTGTAACACCTGCGATGCCTTCAGGATCGTCGTTAAATATTATGATGCGTGAAATGCCTGACCGTGCGTTCGATGTAGGGATCGCCGAGCAGCATGCTGTTACATTTTCAGCAGGCCTAGCCACGCAAGGCAGCCACCCGTTTTGCAATATTTATAGTACGTTTATGCAACGTGCTTATGATCAGGTGGTACATGATGTCTGTCTCCAGAACCTTCCAGTTACGTTCTGTCTTGACCGGGCTGGATTTGCAGGAGCAGATGGGCCGACGCACCATGGCGCCTATGATATAGCTTTTATGCGTTGCATACCAAATATGGTAGTGGCATCTCCTATGAACGAAAAGGAGCTAAGAGATATGATGCTAACAGCATCGAAATATGAAGGGCCATTTACCATAAGATACCCAAGAGGCAAAGGGGTAATGCCAGAGTGGAAAACGACCATGGAAATGCAACAGGTTGGACAAGGACGAACCGTCCGTGAGGGCAAAGAGCTTGCATTTTTAACCATAGGTCATATTGGCAACTATGCAGTGGAAGTCACTGACCGTCTTGCGAATGAAGGCGTAGAGGCAGCTCATTATGACATGCGCTATGTTAAACCACTAGATGAAGCGTTGCTTCATGAGATTTGTAAAAAACATAACTACCTGATTACAGTTGAAGATGGCTGCTTGATGGGAGGTTTCGGTTCCGCAATACTTGAATTTGTGGCTGAGCACAACTATTCTTTAAAAATAGTACGTCTTGGAATGCCGGATGCTGTGATCGAGCATGGCGAACAGATTGAGCTTCACAGAGAGTGTGGGTTTGATCCTGAAGGAATTTATAATAGTGCCATCAAAATATTATCTCCTCAATTAGCGTGAATTCCTTGGTAAAATTCCGAATATTTAACAATTTGGCGTTGAATATGAAGGGAATTTACCTCTATTACTTAGCTTTTTTTCTTTTTTCATTTGCTGGCTGTAAGTCTACAGATAGGGATGTTAATGGCAGGAAAAGCATAGTTAAACAGATACAACCAACAGACTTTGACTATAATAAGATCAAAGAGCGGGGTTATTTAATTGCCTTAATCGACAATAGCTCGACGGGTCTCTTTCTTTATAAGGGGAGGACTATGGGGTACGAATATGAGTTGCTTAAGATGTTTACCGATTCGATTGGCGTAGGACTCAGGATCGAAGTAGTGACTAACCTCGAGGATGCCTTTGAGAAATTGAATAAGGGAGAAGGAGATATCATGGCCTATAACCTGACCGTCACAAAAGAGCGAAAAGAGCGGATTGCATTCTCACATTATCATAATTTAGTACGACTTGTTTTAGTGCAACGTAAACCGGACAATTGGAGGGATATGAAGTTGCATGAAATCGAAAACACCCTCATTCGTAATCCAGTAGATCTGATCGGAGAAATGGTATATGTTCGGTATCAATCCTCATATTTTGATCGATTAATCAATCTCGCTGATGAAATCGGAGGTGATATAATAATTGTGGAAGACGACCCTGAAACGGAAACTGAGGAGATCATTAGGAGGGTGTCTGATGGAGAAATCGACTACACTGTGGCGGAAGAAGATGTTGCTTTGGTCAATGCCACATATCACACAAATCTTGATGTAAAAACGGCAGTAAGTTTTCCACAACAGATTGCATGGGGAGTGCGCAAAAACGCCCCTTTTCTGCTGGATACTTTGAATAACTGGATTGTGGAAATGAGAAAGCATCCGGATTACTACACTGTTTATAATAAATACTATAAGAGTAGTAAGACAAGTAAAAGGAGAAAAGTCAGTGAATACTCTACGATTGGGGGGGGCAAACTTTCTCCTTTTGATAGTTTGATAAAGTCCAACGCCGATAGTTTGGGCTGGGACTGGAGGCTACTTGCAGCTCAGATTTTTAAGGAATCTAAATTTGACCCTAAGATCGTATCCTGGGCAGGGGCAGTGGGTTTGATGCAGTTGTTACCGACAACTGGCCAAGAGTATGGTGTGACCAATTTAAAGGACCCCAGCTTGAACCTATATGCGGGGCGGAGCCATATACTGTGGCTGGATGATCTTTGGAAAGAGATGGT